>NZ_JBHIQU010000018.1:0-21171 GCF_042196725.1 Bartonella sp. AC158YNML | reverse complement strand
ATACACACAAGCATTATCATAAACCCAGCAATTGCCATCATGGGATAGATTAGCTTCCTTTTCAATAAAGCCCCCTAAATCCCCCGTCTTAACATCATCAAAATCTTTTAAAGCCCGAATGCGATAAAGGTTTATAATATTTCGAGTAAGAGCATGTTTGATTTTTTTGATTTCACTGGTTAATTCGTATTTTTGAGACATAGAGATACCCTCACATAATAGATATGTGTTAAACGGTTAGGAAAATTTGATTGGAAAGAAGGCGCCCCCGCCGCGCCCGCGCCATTATTTACGCAGCGTTATTTGCAATAACCTTTACAACGTTATCGCTTTCATAAACCTCACAATCATTAGGAACCCAATAAAGATCACTATGTCTTTTTAACCTTGCATTACCATAGACATTACCTATGACCATGAAATAACCAGAGATTTTTGCATTGCCATAAACACAGCCTTTAATCTTGGCATGGCACCCCACACTAGCACGACCATAAACCTTGCCATAAATCTTTGCAGCACCACTAACAGAAGCATGATCATAAACCTCGGCATTGCCATGAATGCGTGCACTTCCTGATAATTTTGCATTGCCATAAACCCGCGCCTGATGATAAACCCAAGCATTATAAGAAAGATGCGCATTGTCATAAACATGGGCATTTGCATAAACGCGGGCATGGTCACATACATGAGCATTGCCATAAACAAAGCCCATTATAATAGCCTTATTAAAAACCTTGGCATTTTCATAAATATGGGCAGGATTTAAAACAAGAGCATTATCATAAACCCAGCAATTACCATCATGCGATAAGTTATTTTCATTTTCAATAAAGCCGCCTAAAGCCCCAGTTTTGACATCATCAAAGTCTCTTAAAGCTTTAATGCGATAAAGAGTTTTATTATTAAATACACGCGTTTCATTTGTGAGTGCAAACTTTTTTTGCATAGCACAATTCCTTTATAAAAAGATTTAAATTTTAAAATAAGATGTTTTAAAGAGGGGCGCCCCCGCCGCGCCCGCGCGTTATTTACGCAGCATCATTTTCATATTCGCTATCATCGTCATAGTACCATTCACAATCAGCATAATACTCATGACGGTAATAATCATCTTCACTCCCAAATTCTGGATATGCCTCATCCCAAATATGATCATCTGCTGTTAAAGAGGCGGCGCTGTGAACATAAGAATCGCCAGAGATAAGAGCCCCACAAACCACGGCATCATCAAAAACACGCGAGCCATCACAAATATGAGCAGCGCCGCTTATTTTAGCATTGCCCCCGACATGAGCATCATCACAAATAACGGCATCATCACAAATATGAGCATGATCAGTGACGCGGGCGTTATCATAAATTTTAGCATTACCTTCAATTACAACGGCATTGCTAACATGAGCATTGCCATAAAGCTTTGCATTGTCCTTTAATAACATGCCTTCAAAAATAGCATTACCATAAATTTTAGCATTACCACAAACGTCAACAAAAAAGCTTTTTACTTTAGCATTGCCTGAAACCCTTGCATTTTGAAAGACGCGCGCTTTGTCATAAACCCAGCAATTGCCTTTGTGAGATAAGTTACTTTCGTTTTCAATATACCCCCCAAGATCGCCCGCTTTGACATCCCCAAAATCTCTTAAAGCACGTATACGGTATAATATGAGACCAGTCACAAAATCCATTTCGCCAGTAAACTCATACTTTTTGGATATTTTTTTCTTATTAACGGGAGTGTTTTTTACTATAGTTTTCATAGTTTTTTCCTAACGAAATTAAAATTTTTCATTAACAGCCCATAAGGGCGCCGGGTGCTGAAAAACACGGTCGTTAGTCCGCTGTTATGCTTTCCTCATCAAAGAGTATTGTATAGCATAACCACACCCGACATAATCGTTATATGCTAATGGTAGCATAAAAGAAAGTCAGTATTTTAAAGAATGGGAAGGGTTGTTTCGTAACCAATCCGCTAACGATTAAGTGTTTTTCAATCACTTGATTATTTATATAACAAAATACGTATTTATTGTCAAATAATATTTTATCTTTTTTGATATTTTTTTGTATTTTTTAAATGCATTGTGTATTGATAATATCTTATGCCTATTAATTGCTTCTTTTATATTTATATGCTTTTAAAGCTATATTATGGGATTTCTGAAACGATTGCGTTCTTTTTTGAATCTATACATTTATAATATTTAGAAACGCTATCATAATGCATATTTTTAACTTTATAACCTATCAATTTTTTTACTAAATGAATTTAAATTTTTTTTGTGAATTTTGTTTATAACGCATTTATCATTTGCACTATCTTAATAGGCACCGCGCTCTTATAACCAATGCTTTCATTTGCATTATGATTATAAAACCTTGCTGTTTTTATGCATTCTCTATAGCTGTTATATATTTTATAGCCATGGCATCATTTTTTATTTTCATAAGAGAAATGATAAATAGGATAATTGTGATTTATTGCCTGTTATGAAAACATCTCAATAGAAACTGATAATTATAGAGATTAGCAAAATCCCTTTTAATAGACCGTGTCAGTGTTGTCAGTTTTGTCAGTTCTTTTTAGACCCTCTATTATTTTTTTTAAATGCGTAAAAACTAAAAACATTATATTTCAATAGGTTAATTTCTTTAAAACACAACTCATATCAAGAATACAATCTTTAAAGATAACCAATGATATGAATTGATTAAAACCTGTCAGTTATGTGTCAGTAAATTGAACTGACAAAAGTGATCATTTGAGTGAGTCATTACAACGTGCTTTATGAAAATCATATGATCCTTTAAAGCTTTTCAAAAGATAGCTTGTAACTCATAAGAGATGCTATCAAGATCATTATAGTTATGAGTTTTGACGGGGTTTTGAGTTTTGAGGGTTGCTGCTATTATGTAAAAAAACGATAAAAATTAAAAACGTTATATTTCAATGTGTTAATATTTTACAAATCTTAAAAAACAACCCATATTGATAACACAACCTATAAATTCAACTAATAATATACGTTTTGAGGGGGTTTTGACGGTTTTTACACCTTCAAAACCTATAAGCAAAATGAATATATATAACCCTCTTTAAACAAAGCTTTTGAAAAGGATAAAGCACTCATTTTAGATTACGGTATAACCTCTTAAAGGCAATGTAAAAAAATCTAATTCACTTTAAGAGTGGATTTCTTAAAAGTTTTAAAGCAATCCAAATAAGAGTATCTAAAAGTGCAAGTTTCTTCTTTTTAGAATAACGCATGATAAATTATCCTTTTAAAGATTGTATGTAAGCAATGTATAAAGGGGGTATAGAGTATAAAGGGGTATAGGAACCTATAGCTATAAGACCTTGTACCCCTTATGAGTTTATCATACCCATTATGTGAGCATGCTTTTAAGTTATTCAGTTTCTCTTAATACCAAATTTGGTAAGTTCTTAACGATTTTCATGGTTTCTAAACTTACGGTAATAACCCTCTGAAATAACTCTAGAGGGTAGGCAGGGTTGCCAACGGTTTCAACAGCATAGCGATTAGCATCATTCACAATACCACTCTTTTTATCAGTCTTAACGCATTGACGCCCCATAACCCATTCAAGAGCGGGTTTACCATTGACGATATACTTATAAGCTTCAAGAGGGATATCTGTGATGATGATATTGCTGTTATAAATAACCGTCGATTTATCCTTTTCCTTACTATTCCCAGCGAATTTCATTTCAGTTACATAATAAAACTTTTCTGGATTAGAGATCTCTGTAAATTTTGGATTACCCTTTTTAAAGGTCACTGGATAAGGCTCTACATCTTCATAATTCACATGCAAATGACCCAGTTCACGCCCTGCTGTTACAAACTTCCAAAAATCTTCAGCAGTTTTTACACAAGGAATACGAGGCAATTCTTTAGAGAGGTTATCAGCATAACGAGAGCGATAACCTTCCGAATGAAGTAGACCGTAAACATAATAGAATAAATCATCTTTCGTGATAGTTTCATTAGGATAAGCAGTTTTAAAATATGCTAATTCTTCATAAGTTATGGCATTACGCATTTTCTTTTTTTTATTTTAGTAATAAACTATTGTCATACTATTTTTCTTATCAAGCGATAATAATGGATAGTATCTTGTTGTTTCTAATATGTAACAGTTCCAATAAATTTGGTATATTCTATGAATAAGAGTCTTTACTTGAAGCTCAAGATTATATTACATGCAACACCTTAAAATTAAGAAGCATATTAGAGTGTATGATTGTCATTTAACAGTGTCATTGTAAAATCTTCAAAAGCGGGGGAAATGATATGGTTTGCACAACTAATAAAGCAGGTGTATACAGTACAGTCTATGCTTTTTTCTCAGAAATTATAAGTATTATTTTCATCAAAAAATTAAAAAATTGTTACGCGATTGGCGATTTTTTCTGTGACGCTGACGATATGGTTCATTTTGTTGCTCATTTTGAGGGCACAATGAATGCATAGATTTTTTTTCATTTTTGTTTTTGCGGCTATTTTGTGCCTTTTTTCGTTGCCGAGTTTTGCCCAAAACATTCGTGAGAAAGCGATTAATCAATCAGAGAGCATCCAACGACAACAAACGCAACAACAACGTTTTCAGCAATTACACCGTAGAAACGAAACACATGGGGTATTTTTGCCAGACGATGATACCACATCTGCCTATGGTGCTTCGCCTAGTACAACCTGTTTGCTGATCAAAAGCATTGAATTTGTTGGTGCTCAGTTGATTTCTCATACCGACCTTCATGAAGCCATTTCTCTTTGGGAAGGGCGGTGTTTGGGGATTGCCGAAATCAACAAAGTGCTCAAAGCGGTGACCAAGCTTTATATGAAGCGCGGCTATATTGCGGTGCGGGCTTATTTGCCTGAGCAAGATTTAAGCGGCGGTCATCTCAAGATTGTTGTAGTTGAAGGTGTGATGGAAGATATCACTCTGGATGGGCATAAAGTTGAGAGGAGACTTCAAGGAGAAATCACCACGGCTTTTCCAAACCTTATTGGGAAGCCGACCAATCTGCGCCAGATAGAGCAAGGGCTTGATCAAATCAATCGGCTTTTCTCACGCCAAGCCACCATTAATCTTGGTGCTGGTGGCAATTCGGGTGGTTCGATACTCGATGTTCATATTGAAAAACAGAAACCTTGGCTTATTACGCTTTCCAGCGATAATCTTGGCGCTAAAGCAACAGGGCTTTATCAAACGCGCTTGAGCCTTTCTTTTGATGATCTGTTAGGGATTAATGATCAATGGTCGTTTAGTTATCAGCGTTCTATGGATGGTGGTCCGTATCATTTTTCTCACAAGCGTCCCAATAGTGATACTCTAACGGGATCATTTTCTCTACCCTATGGCTATTGGACAACGGGTTTTGATGGGACGTGGAGCCAATATCATTCGAGTGTTAAGGGAATATTTTCCGATATTATGACAGCGGGTAAGTCTTTATCGCTTACACCGTGGATTTCACGGGTTATCGACCGTGATCAAGAGGGAAAGACCTGGGTTACAGGACGGTTGACATGGAAATATTCTGATAATTTTATTATGGGCAGTCGAGTTGATGTTTCCAGCCGTAAACTAGCTATTGCAACCTTTGAGCTTGATCATTCGCGCAAGTGGCTTGGAGGAGAATTAAGCGCGCATATAGGGTTTCATAAAGGGTTGGCAATTCTTGGCGCTTATGACGATAAAGAGCAAGAGAATGCAACAAAAAATTCACCCAAAGGGCAATTTTCCAAATTGTCTTTTTCCCTAGGCTACATGCGTCCTTTTTCGCTCAAACAATATAACTTTCGCTATAACACGCTGTTTTCAGGACAATTATCACCCGACACATTGTTTAGTTCAGAGCAAATATCGCTTGGTGGTAGTTCCTCTGTGCGTGGGGTGCGTGAGGCGATTTATTACGGCAATAATGGGGCGTTTTGGCGCAATGAATTGTCGCTGTTGTTGCCAGGTTTTTCTTCGAGAATGGGGCGTAAATTTATGAGCCAATTTGCCCCTTATATAGCGCTTGATCTGGGGGCAGTGGCCAATGATGTAAACAAAAACAGTTTTGGCGGGAGCCTCGTTGGGGCAACTCTTGGTTTCCATGCAACCGGAGATATTACGGATATTGATGTGTCTTATTCAAATATTTTAACCCAATCGACAGTGCGAGAAAAGGGAAATGCGACAGGGTTATTTCAAGTGCGGGCATTATTGAGATTTTAGAGCAAATGGGCGGTAAAAATATCGCTGCGCTGTTTATACCCATATGGGTTGTTTTTTAAAAGAGATAAAGAATTTTATGAGGAGCTGAAGATGCGGGGATTGAAAGATCAAAAGCATAGATTGGGATATGGATACAAGCTATGGCAGCGCGTTCTTTGTGTTTTGCAGCGAGGGATCCATAAGGGGCTTTCACTTGTTTTAAGTTTTTGCTTAGCTTTTCAGCCTTTGTTGTTGCAAGCACAAGCGCTTGGAGCGCGAAGTCCCGTTGCACAAGAGAGTCAAGGGATAAAAGCAGCTGATGGGGTTGGCTCTGTTTTCCGCCCCACGGTGGGGAAAGCCGGCAATGATGTGCCGCTGATTGATATTGTGCGCCCCAATGGACAGGGTCTTTCTCATAACAAATATGACAGTTTCAATGTTGATACCCATGGCGTGATTTTGAACAATTCGACTGAGGAGGTTTCGCGTTCACAGCTTGGGGGATTGGTGCCAGGCAACGGCAATTTGCGTTATAGCGGTGCAGCAAAGGTTATCCTCAATGAAGTAGTGAGTGCCAATCGCTCGCGTCTTGAAGGCGTGAGCGAAGTGCATGGGCATATGGCGGATGTTATTATCGCCAACCCCAATGGGATTACCTGTAACGGTTGTGGCTTTATTAATACACCACGGGTGACTTTATCGACTGGACAACCGATTATTGGAGCCGATGGCGCTTTGAGTGGGTTGCGTGTTGAGGGTGGTGATATCACCATAGGCGCTCGTGGGGCTGATGGGAGTGCATTAGATATTTTTGATCTTGTTTCGCGCAAGATCAGTATCGGGGGTCCCATACAGGTCAAAGGGGATTTGGCTGTTATCGCTGGTCACAATCATTTTGATTATGACAAACGCGAAGCAACTTCTCTTGGTTCTGATGGCAAAGAGCCGGAATTGGCGATTGATTCCAGTGAGTTTGGTGGAATGTATGCGGGGCAGATCCGCGTGATTGCCAATGATAAAGGCGCCGGCGTTAAGATGCGCGGAGACATGGTTGCCAATGCAGGCGCCATGAGATTGACAAGTGATGGCAAGCTGGTGATTGCCAAAGCACGCGCCAAAGGAGCGGTGAAGGCTCATTCTCACCACGACAGTGTACATGTGAAAGATCTGCTTTTTTCAGAAGAAGCAGTTGAACTGAAGGCTTTGAAACATGTTGAACTGGAAAAAAATGCGCGCGTTGCAGCGAGCGGTACTGTTGATGTGGGCGCTGATCTGATCAAGCTACAGTCTCATGCTCTTCTAGCAAGCGGTATTGGGAGTGATGGTCAACAGTCAGCGACGGGTTTTTTGCACTTACAGGCAGCAAAGCTTGAGGCGGGGAATGGGAGGATAGCCGCCGGTGATCTTTTAGAGATCCAAGCAGCAACAATTGATCTAAGCCGCATGCAAGACAATGATCAAACAGGGGTTTCTTCCCTTGGCGATCTGACCATTAAAACCAATCAAATCACCGCTTTAAACAACCATATTGGTGCTAAGGGGAATATTGTCTTGAGCGCCGATGATGGGCTCACTGTAGGCGCTGGACATTATAGCGCCGGCGGCTCTCTTTTGGTGGAAGCAGCAGAGCTTACATCACGTGCGCGCTTAGTGGCAGAGCAAAAAGTTGACCTTTATGCGCATCACGGTGCCCTGATCCAAGAAGGTACTGTATTGTCCAATGGGAAGATAACGCTGGATGCCCATGGTGCCCTCAATCACACGGGTGATATTGTCAGTATGCAGCAGGTTGCCTTGACAGCGGGTGGCATGCTCACAACTTCTCAAGAGAGCACGATTTTAAGTTATGATGTGGTTTTAAGTGCTGATGCTTTAACCCAAGCAGGGACAGTGGAAGCCCAAGAGGGAGCATTAACCCTTCAAGTGCGTGATGGGGTCGCAAATAACGGCACAATGCGCGGTGAGAGTGTCGATGCTCATATTGGTGCATTTACCAATCAAGGGACGTTTATTGCAACCGATGATTTGCATTTGATGGTAAGCACACAAGAAGGCGCCGATCCGCAACAAGCCTTTCTGAAGAATACATCCGAAGGTGTCCTTCAAAGTGGTGGTGTTTTTGTTGTGACCGCAGGGCAATTAGACAATGCCGGTGCGCTTGGCTCTAGTGGTGAGAATGTTGCCCTCAATGTGGCAGGGAATGTCAGCAATAGTGGGCTGATTTACGCCAAAAAATCTATGGACGTATTCAGTGATGGTGATTTAACCAACACACAGGGCAGAATGATTGCAGAAGAGGCTCTCAGTATTGGTGGGCTGAAAGAGATACGTGCTGGTCATATAAATAATGAGGCTGGTCTTCTCAGTGCTTTAGCCGGTGAGATGAAGATTGTTGCAACGTCTTTTGTCAATAAAAGCGCTGAAGCGACAAATTCAGAGCAACAAAACGCTACACATGATGAAGGTGCGCATGTTTTAGCGCGGGATGGTTTGCGCATTGATGTGGGCAGTTTTGAGAATGTTGATGGTCTCATTTCTACGCAAGGGGCAGTCAATATTGTTGCTGATAGTGTGATCCAAGCAGGGCACATAGAGATTGAGCGTGGTGACCTTCAACTGACCAGCCACGGTGATTTAAGCAATAGTGGCACAATAGAAAGCAATGATACCATTGCTTTGCATGCGCAAACAAATCTCAGCCAAACGGGGCGCATTGTTTCACAAAAGCGAATAGAGCTTTCCAGTGATGGCATCTTGACGCTGGGTGAGACAAGTGAGGTTGGCGCCTATGATGTAACGCTGAAGGCAGGCACACTCACCCAAGCTGGGCTTGTGGAAGCGCAAGGCGGGGTACTTACTCTCAACAGCCATGATGTTTTAAGCAATTCCGGTATTATGGTGGGCGGTGTTGTTGATGCGAAGCTTGGGTCTTTAGCCAATTCCGGTCAGCTTTTAGCCAGTGACAGTTTTACGCTTGTGGCAAAAAGTCATGATCCGTCATTGGGGCAAGTTGCTCTGGTTTTAAATGGTGAAGACGGTGTTCTCAAAAGTGGTGGCGCTTTTGTCTTAACCGCAGATGTTTTGGACAATGCCGGCAGTATTGGTTCAAGTGGTGATGGGGTTGCGCTCAATGTGAGCGCTGATCTGAGTAATAGTGGGCTGATTTATGCCAAGAAATCTGCCATTTTCTCCTTGGATGGGGATTTTATCAATAAGTTTGCCGATGTCATTGCTGAAGACAATCTCATCATCCGTGGCTTAAGTGGAGAGCGGGCTGGTCATGTGATCAACAGCTCGGGTCTTTTAGAAGCCGTGTCAGGCGATATGACCTTCGATGTCTCAGCGCTTACCAACATGCGTGAAGGTGGAGTTGAAGTTAGCGATAAAGTGGTTTCTCACAGTTACGTGCGAGGAGAATGGAAAGATGTCGAAAATATTGATCATTTACGTATCAAGGAAAATATCGACACCACGATCATTCGTCAGCAGCCTCATTTTACCAATAATGCTGCACAGATTTTAGTAGGACATCATCTGACAATTAATGCCGGTGATATCCGCAATAGCTATAGCTTGATTGCTGCCAATGGCAACATTGAGATGCATGGCGATACGCTGCTCAATGAGGGGCGCGATTTAATCGAAACAACTAAGGTTGTAACAGAAACGCGCTACAGACACAAAGACTGTAATTTTTGGACCAGTCTAGGGTGTATAGCGCATGGTGCAGATGAATGGGATGGTCCTACTTTTACCCAAACACTCAAACGCACTTATGATACTGTTTACGGCACGATTGAAGCTGGTGGCACGCTTGATGCCAAGTTGACAGGCTATATTGATAATCATGCGGTGCGTGAGGGGGTTGAGCAAGTTGGCTTAAGCTCTGGCGATAAGGGGTTGGCTGGTGTTAAAAACACCGATTTTGACGGTTCCAAACCACTGATTAGTGATGATCGATTGGACGGTATTATCAATGGTTTGAAAGGGCACAAAGGGCTTTTTGCACCAAGCACAAAAACACCCGCACCAGAATCCATACAGGTGCCAACGCAAGACGGGCTTAACTCTGTTAAGACAGAATTGGCTCAGACCCAATCACCGGATGTGCCGTTTTTAGTTGAGACGCGTCCAGATTTTATCAACCCAAGTAAATTTTTAGGATCGGACTATTACTTAAAAAAGATTGGTAATTATAAGCCTGAGCACGTGTTTAAAAAGTTGGGGGATGCTTATTTTGAATATCGTCTGGTGGGTGAGCAAATCTTTGAGCTGACAGGTAATCGCACTCTTCTTGATGTTGAAGATCCCAATGCTCAAATGCAAAGGCTCTATGACAATGCTGTGGAGCAGCAAGATCCCTTGGAGTTAGAGCTAGGCAAGCCCTTAACGCCTCAGCAGATTGCTGGGATCAAAAAGGATATGATCTGGCTTGAGACCCACCTTGTCGATGGACAAGAGGTCTTAGTGCCTCACGTTTATTTGGCACCAAACACTTCTTTAGCACAAGATGTTTATGGGGCAAAAACGCAGCAAGGAAACCTTACCAGTGCACGTTTGAAAGGCAATGGCGTCACTATAGAGACGGACCGTTTTGCCAATAGCGGCACCATATCAAGTAATGGTGCATTGCATGTTTCGACCACGCAAACTTTGTTTAATGATGGTGGTTTTTTGCTTGGCGGCGGTGCTGTTGATCTCAGCAGTGGCGATCTTTTAGCCAATTCGTCAGGGGTTATCTTGGGGAATATCATCACCCTCAATGCGAAGACAATCATTGATGGTACTGCAAAAATCCGTGACACGAATGAATATGGTTTTGTTGATCGGATCGGACAGCAGGCTCAAATCATTTCTATGCAGGATTTAAACATTCACTCCCTTGGCGATTTAAGCATGACTGGTGGCCAATGGAGCAGTGGTGGACCGATGACGGTCATTGTCGATGGTTCTGCTACATTTGGTTCATTAGTGCTAGAGAGTGACCATAAGCAGACATTGGAAAAAGGGCATTATAACGCCCAAAGCAGTGAGCACCGTTTGGCAGAAGTCAACAGTGATGGAGATTTGACCATTGTCACAGGTGGTGATCTTAACCTTGGGGGAAAGTTTAAAGCCAAGGGCAATGGGGATTTCACCAGTGGTGGTGCTCTCAACGCGATTTCAGAGCAAGATTTTAACAGTTTTGATTTGGATCTGAGGGGCAAAGAAGGCGACAAATCGAAGCAAAAGAATAAGTTTCGTCAACAGTCAACAGAAGTTACTACAAACAAAACCACGATAGAAACAGAGGGCAACCTCTCCATGCATGCGCAAAATGGGGATCTCACACTTGATGCCATAGGGGCAAAAAGTGGTGGTCAGACGCATTTGGCATCAGATAAGGGAAAAATCAAGTTTCTGACCAACAAGGATCAAGATTTTAAGGATGTTTATCAGCGTAATGAAAACCTTGTGTGGTGGAATGAGAGGGACAAAGGCTATCTGAAGGAGACCATCGAGCATGTCACCATAGATGCTAAGGGTGGCATAAAGCTTGATGCGGGCGATGGCTTTGTTGTTGAATATGAGGCAACCGGTGATTTAGACAAATCTCTTGAACAATTATCTCGCTCCCCAGGCATGGCATGGATTAAGCAACTGCGTGATGATCCAGAATTATCCAAGCAAGTTGATTGGCAAGCAGTGAAAGCTGAATTTAAAGACTGGGATTATAAAGCCCAAGGGCTGACAGAAGCTGGCGCTGCTATCGTGGCCTTGGCTGTCACGGCGGTTACGGGTGGAGCAGCCTCGGGCGCTGCCAGTGCCATTACCGGTGCTTTGGGGCTTGGCTCGAGCACTGCCATGAATGCGGCGATACAGGCAGGTGTCCAAGCGCTGATTAACAAAAGCGCTGTGGCTCTTGTCAATAATCGCGGCAATATTGCCGGCGCCTTGCATGAGCTTGGCTCTTCAAAGAATGTTCTCAGCATTGTCTCGTCGATGTTAACGGCGGGCTTAACCAGCCAAATAACGGAAATGGCAGGTGTTGGACAATCTTTGCCAAAAACCGCTCCTTTTGTCGATCGTATCGCCAGTGAAGCGGAAAAGAACCTGATCAAAGCCGCCATTGGCACAGGCGTGCAAACGGCTCTTGAGGGTGGTTCTCTTGACAAGAACTTTTTTAACAATCTGCGCATCGCCCTGTCTGATACGGTTGGCAAATCGTTGGCGGAAGAAATCGGTACCGCCAAGGCTGAAGGCAAAATAGACACGGTCACGCAGATCGTTGCTCACGCCGGTCTTGGCTGCTTAAAAGGCGCTGTTGCGAGCGGTGCTTGCTCTGCCGGTGCTGTGGGGGGTGCTGTGGGCGAAGCCACTGCTATGCTCCAGTTTCAATTGTGGGTGCAAGGCATTGTGAAAGAGGAAATGGGAGATCTAAACGGTCGCACCCCAACTGCGGAAGAGGAAGCGCGTATAAACGCAAAGATTGATGCGCAGTTTGCTGACTTTAGGGATCACACCATTGATGTCGCACGGGCTGCGGGGGGCGTTGCTGCTGCCCTTGCCGGTGGCGATGTTGATGCTGGCGCCGATGCCGCTGGTAATGCCGCTGCAAATAACTTTTTGGGGAGTGCACAACGCGCTCAGATGAAGAAAGAGTTAGAAGAGTGCCCTGATGATCAGTGTCGAAGAGATGTTAACGAAAAATGGTTCGAGATTGATGAACAACAAGATAGAACTTTTTCGACAGGAATTATGACTGGTCTCATTGCCGATATACCAATCAAGCTATACGAGTTAGCTGATGGCGCTGTGAAGAACATGATGTTACAAATGATAATATTTGCTAGCAATCCACGGGGGGGCGTTGAAAAGAGTGTTAAAGACATTGGAACAGGAGCGTCTTGGGTCGTGAGTGGACATGTGATTGATGATGTCTGGGAAGGTGCTGGTCAATTCTGGGGAGGTGTTGAGGATTCCTTTATAGGGGATATAGATTACGTAAAAGAGAATCTTGAAAAAGCGGAAGTTAACGGAGCTTTTAATGCTGGTTTTGAAACTGGAAGATTATCAGCCGGAGTGTTAGAAAACTTTGTTGGAGGCGCTGGAGCAGCCAAGGGAGCCATAAAGCTTGGCGAAAAGGCTGTGATCAAGTTCAATGCTAGGAAAGATTTTGTCCAATTCGCTTCCAAGAAAAATCTTGCAGAACTTGCAGCTCAAGGAGATCCTGACAAATTTGCGGCGAAGAAAGAACTAACTAAACTTGCTGCTAAAGAAAAAAAGCTTTGGTTAAAAAAGAAACCCACTAAATTTACCGATAGCAAATTTGGACAGACCTACACAGTTTATCGGAGAGACGATTTGTTTGATCCTCATGCAAGGGTTAAATGGACTGAAAAAGGGGAAACGGTATGGGGCACCAATGTTGAAAGGACAAAAACAGGAAGAGCACCTATAGGGTTTGATGGTAAGCCTGTTGAGTTGCATCACCTAAATCAAACCCCTGATGGACCCCTAGCGGAAATTAGCCATGAATTTCATAAAAAATATACTTCTGTTATTCATGCTAATCCAAAAACACATCAATCGCTCATAGATAGAAAAAAGTTTGAGAAGCAGAGAGAGGAATATTGGAAAGAATACGGCAATGGGCATGGAGAACAAAAAAACAGTAGTTTAGGAGGAATAATTGATATGAAATGGGGTATCATAGGTCTAAATTTTGACAGATGGGGACAGGAGCACCGGCAGTAATACTCTACGATTGATGAAAAAAGAAAAAAGAAACTTATAAAATAATTTATGGAGGATAATTGATGAAAACCTATACCTTAGATGATGTTACAGTATTAGTTGATAAATATGAAGGTGATATTGTTAATTTTGCTAGCAAAGATAAGGAGGTTGATGATCTCGTGATTGAAAAAGCTGAGGAAATTCTTGGTTTGCAATTCACATCTTCCTATAAAGTTTTTTTAAAACATTATAAAGGCGGGGACATTGGTGGTTATGAAATCTATAGGCTTTATAAGGAGTGTGGAGAAGATATTCCTTTTGATGATATTGTTTTTCAAAACTTAAATGATAGAAAACGTGGTTTCGCAACACCAGAACAGCTTATCGTTTGTGATGCTGCTTTTGGTGAAACCTTTTATTTTGATTATACGCAGTTTAGGGATGGAGAATGCCCACTTTATGTCATGCTTCCATCTGAGGATTGCGAATATTATGCCAGTAATTTTTATGAATTCCTATGCAAAAGAATTATAGTACACGCAGGAGATGAGATACCTGATGGTGACCAACCGATTGAAAAGATTGAGAACACTCCCACTCCGAAACCTATCCCTTTTTACAAGAGTTTTTGGAAAAAACTATGGAAGAGGTGAAATTGATAGGGAAATATGGAGCGTTTATCACGCAAGTTTTGAGGATCATCTATGAAAACCTATACCTTAGCTGATGTCATAGAATTAGTTGATAAAGTGAATAAATATGATGATGATATTATCCATTTTCGTACTGAAGATGATGCAGTTGATGATCTTGTAATTGAAAGGGCTGAGAAAGCTCTTGGTTTACAATTCACATCCTCTTACAAGAGTTTTTTTAAACATTATAAAGGCGGGGACATTAGTGGTGAAGAAATCTATAGTCTTTATGAGCATCCTATAGGTGTTTCTGTTAATGACGTTGTTTTCCAAAACTTAAATGATAGAAAACGTGGTTTTACGACACCAGAACAACTTGTCGTTTGTGATGCTGATTTTGGTGAAACCTTTTATTTTGATTATACACAGTTTAGGGATGGTGAATGCCCACTCTATCTCAAGTATACATCTGAAGATTGCGAATATTACGCAAGTAATTTTTATGAATTCCTTTGCAAAAGAATTATAGTACATGCAGGAGTTGAGATACCTGAAGGTGATCAACCGATTGAAAAGATTGAGCACACTCCTGCTCCGCAACCTATCCCTTTTTACAAGAGTTTTTGGAAAAAACTATGGAAGAGGTGAAGTTTATAGAGGGAATATGGAGCGTTTATAACGCAAGTTTTGAGGATCATCTATGAAAACCTATACCTTAGCTGATGTCATAGAATTAGTTGATAAAGTGAATAAATACGATGATGATATTATCAATTTTGGTACTGCAGAGGATGCTCCTGATGATATATTGATTGAAAAAGCTGAGAAAACTCTTGGTTTACAATTCACATCTTCCTACAAAAGTTTTTTAAAAAATTATGGAGGAGGAGAAATTGGTTATGAGGAAATTTTTAGCATTTATAACGCAGGTTTTGAGGATCATCCTGCTGGTGATATTGTGTATAAAAACTTATATAATAGGAAACATGGTTTTGTGACACTAGAACAGCTTGTCGTTAGCAGAACTGATTTTGGTGAAACATTTTACTTTGATTATACTCAGGTTCAGGATGGTGAATGCCCACTTTATGTTAGAATTCCATCTGGAGCGTCACATTATTATGCAAGTAATTTTTATGAATTTCTCTGTAAAAGAATTAAGGACCATGCAGGGGAAGATTTATGAAAACTTATACTTTAGATGATGTTGCACAATTAGTTGATAAATATAGTGATAGTGTTGATTTTGGCTCTACAGATGAAGCCGTTGATGATGTACTAATTGAAAAGGCAGAGGGGATTCTTAAATTGCAATTCACAACCTCCTACAAAAGTTTTTTAAAAAACTATGGAAGAGCGGAAATCTGTGGTGAGGAAATATTAAGTGTTTATAATACAAATTTTGAAATTGCTCGTAGTGATGATATTGTCTATTATCATATAACGGATGTAGAAAATGGTTTAGCAAAACCACAGCAGCTTGTTGTGAGTAGAACTGATTTTGGTGAGACATTTTATTTTGATTACTCTCAGTTTCAGGATGGTGAATGTCCGCTCTATCTTAAGTTTCCACCTAGCGATCCCCAGTATTACGCAAGTAATTTTTATGAATTTCTCTGTAAAAGGATTACAGATAACTTGAAGTAAATTTCTTTGTATGGTGGTTTTACTTCCGAATTGCAATGTTAAACCACTATTTTTTCTTTTCAAGAATGCAGGCATCGTTAATATTTTTAAGGGGGATCATCTATGAAAACCTATACCTTAGATGATGTTATAGAATTAGTTGATAAAGTTGATAAATATGATAGTGATATTGTCAGTTTTGGGACTGCAGAAAATGCTGTCGATGATATATGGATTGAAAAGGCGGAGAAAGCTCTCGGTTTGCAATTCACATCTTCTTATAAAAGTTTTTTAAAAAATTATAAAGGGGGAGATATTGGTGGTGATGAAATCTATAGTCTTTATGAAGATTGTGTAGATTTTCCTTTTAATGATATTGTTTGTCAAAACTTAAATTATTATAGAAAACGTGGTTTTGCAACATCAGAACAGCTTGTCGTGAGTAGTACTGATTTTGGTGAAACCTTTTACTTTGATTATACGCAGTTTCGAGATGGAGAATGTCCAATCTATGTTATGTTTCCATTGGATAATTGCGAATATTACGCCAGTAATTTTTATGAATTCCTTTGCAAAAGAATTAAAGTACACGTGGGAGAAGAGATACCTGAAGGTGAACAACCGATTGAAAAGATTGAGCACACTCCCACTCCGCAACCTATCCCTTTTTACAAGAGTTTTTGGAAAAAACTATGGAGGAGGGGCAATTGATAGAGGAAATATGGAGCGTTACGCAAGTTTTGAGGATCATCTATGAAAAACTATACCTTAGATGATGTTGCAGTCTTAATTGATAAAGTAAATAAATATGATGAAGAGATTATCAATTTGGGTACTGAAGATGATGGAGAGGATGAAACAGATGATTTACAGATTGAAAAGGCGGAGAAAGCTTTGGGTTTGCAATTCACATCTTCTTATAAGAGCTTTTTAAAAAAATATGTAGGAGGGGAAATTGGTGGTGATGAAATATTTAGCATTTATGGAGATTGTGGGGAAGGTATTCCTGCTGGCGATATTGTTTACCGAAACTTACTCAATAGAGAACGTGGTTTTGTGACACCAGAACAGCTTATTGTAAGTAGAACAGATTTTGGTGAGACTTTTTACTTTGATTATACGCAGTTTCGGGATGGTGAATGCCCACTCTATGTCATGCTTCCATCTGAAGATTGCGAATATTACGCAAGTAATTTTTATGAATTCCTTTGCAAAAGAATTAAAGAAAGCGTGGGAGTTGAGATACCTGATGGAGACCAACCAATTGAAAAGATTGAGAACACTCCCACTCCGCAACCTATCCCTTTTTACAAGAGTTTTTGGAAAAAACTATGGAAGAGGTGAAATTGATAGGGAAATATGGAGCGTTACGCACGTTTTGAGGATCATCTATGAAAACCTATACTTTAGATGATGTTGCAGTATTAATTGATAAAGTGAATAAATATGATGATGAGATTATCAATTTTGGTACTGCAAAAAATGCTGTCGATGATATATGGATTGAAAAGGCGGAGAAAGCTCTCGGTTTGCAATTCACATCTTCTTATAAAAGTTTTTTAAAAAATTATAAAGGGGGAGATATTGGTGGTGATGAAATCTATAGTCTTTATGAAGATTGTGTAGATTTTCCTTTTAATGATATTGTTTGTCAAAACTTAAATTATTATAGAAAACGTGGTTTTGCAACATCAGAACAGCTTGTCGTGAGTAGTACTGATTTTGGTGAAACCTTTTACTTTGATTACTCTCAGTTTCAGGATGGAGAGTGTCCGCTCTATCTTAAGTTTACACCTAGCGATCCCCAGTATTACGCAAGTAATTTTTATGAATTTCTCTGTAAAAGAATTAAAGAGCACGCAGGGTAATGACGATGCAAACCAAAGATGCAACAGAGATTTTAAAAAGACTTGGCTGGGAGCCTCATCGCGATGAAATGGGTGATATGTTTGCTTATTATCACCTCCCCGATCGCATAGTGCGTATTCACTATGGTGTCATAGATTATGGACGGGATAGCGGAAGATTGTGGGTTTCTGTCAGTCTTACTACTGCTGCTTATTGTCTTGGCTGGGAATACGCTAACGGTAAGAAATCGCGATACCAATATGAGGATATGCTGATTTCTTCAGAAGAGAATTTTGGAGTTACAGCACTGGAGTTTTTTGAAAACCACGTTAAGGTAGCTTTAGACAAAGTGTTAGCTTGGGCGCAAGCACAAGATATTGAGAAAAAATTACGTGAAAAAGCTGCTAATCATTCTCTCGTTGCAAAGGCTCTACTCGGCGATACTGAAGCTTTAAGGAATTACAAACCTACACCTCAATTATATACACCAGAGTTTTCTGATTATGAAAAGATAACGCAGGTTAAGCGCGTTATCTTTTTTGCTGAGGCGTATAAAAATAACGAATTGGATGACATTTTAGCACGCAAAAAACCGAAACAGTGTTTGATGAGTCTCACAGTAGCAACGCGCATTCTTAAAACCCAAGGATGGTTTGCCACAGAGCCTGGGAAAATGTGGTTAGTTTTGCCGGATCGTTTTATTCAATTTGATTTTGGTTTTATACGTCTTCCAAATGATGATTACAATGTTCATCTTGAAGCAGGGATCTCCAACGAAGATATTTCTGTAGCTTGCTATTATATTCACGATAGTAGAAAATGTAGGCAGATATCAGCTACAAATATTTATCAGTCTTTTAATACGATTGAGGGAGGGGTTTTTAGTGGTGTTGATAAAGGGATTGATATTCGTGTAGAGACATTAAATGAGCAGGAGCTTATCAAAATTTCTGAGCGGGTGATACAATGGGCGCGTGCTCAGGATTTAGAAGCAACGATAGAAAGCAAAGCGCTTGTTCAAAAATATAGCTCATGTCCTGATATCTCATGGCATTTGGCTTGTTTAGCATTAACAGGTCAAATTGATGTCTTGAAATCCTATCAAAATGCCGTAAAAGCAGGTACGATTTCTGAATATTTAGATGACGATGATGTGGAAAAATATGTTAATCACGCTGTTCAATTTGCTGAAGGACATCTGACCGTTTTAAAGGAGCGAGAGGCGGCAGATGCACGTATTGGTGTACAATCTTTGGCTCTTCTTAATACAGTTTCTGAAACATTAAAAATGATGAACTGGACAGTCTATCGCGACAAAAATTATAATCGTAATGCCTATTTTATAAGCAAAGACCGTATCATTAATATAATGTACAGTCTTGATAGAAAAGGAAAAACACCGATCCTTATATTCAAGGCTTCACTTTCAACACTTAGTTTTTCTACTACTCATAGAGAGATGTTTCCTAGATTGCCCCAATATATAGCTCTCAAAGAGGCAGAAGAATTTTATACAGTTTCTAGTACTGAATTGGATGAAGGCAAGCTAAAGGAGATTTGTACAGATATACTTGAGTGGGCTGATAACCAAAACACCAACCAAATCATCTATGATTATGCGGCGTTGCTAACAAACAGTGAATTTTGCCTTGCAGAATTTCACCTTATTGCACTTATTTTGACTGGCAATGTCAAAAAACTTAAGTTTTATAAGGAGAGTTTTCAAAGAAAGAGCCGTCTAGGTTTTGTGGAAAACATCACAAAATATGATATTGAGAACGCTCTTACTCTTGCACAGCGTTATTGAACAGGTTTTCCCAAAAAGGCATTGATTTTAAGCTTGGATCCGCAAAACGGCATCTGATGCTTCCAAAACTGTTGCAGGTGAGCCGACAGAGGAAGTAGAGGAAACGGATGACAAAGATGCTCCATTGACCATGGCAAGTGCTCATGAACTTTTAAAAAGCTTAGGTTGGTCAACTGAGAAAATCAATGAAGATGACTATATGGCAAGCTATCAATTGGCTGATCGTGAAGTAGATATTCTTTACAACGATGAAATTGCCAAAGATTGTCCGCAATTTGATAGCGCCTTTTTGATTAGCACGGGAATTTTGGCTTCTGCTTGCAAATACATTGATCCTACTCACACGGAAGATATCCCAGATATACAGCTTAATTTTGAAGCAAAGGGGTTAGAAATCTTTGAACCAGAGGTCAGTGAGGAGCGCTTAAAACAAGCGCTTGATGATGCTTTAGAATGGTCGGTAACAGACATTGACCTTTCTAAAAGACTTCGCTCTGATTATGGCACTGCTCCTTGGGAAAAAGGCGCCACGTCTAAAGCAAACGATACGGATTATGCTTTACTTCATCTTGGCGCTCTTGCTTTATTGGGTGATGTTGAAACCTTACAATCTTATCAGAAAAGTTTTGCAGCAGGTGATCACCTAGGCTTTGACGAGAGCATCAACAAAACCCACCTTGAACGTGTATTAGCTTTAGCCAAAGAAGTAGCAAAGGTGAAGCAAGTGAGTTACGCTTTGATTAAACAGGTGGCAGAAAAGCTTGATGATCAACGAGAGGTTTCCTGCGAAGAGCAGCCTCACTCTTGGAAAGAGAAAATAGCTAAATTTATCGGAAAAAAAGACAAGAAATAGTCCTTTAAAATCTCAAAAATTTTATAGAAAATAGAGTTTTGTCCAAAGCCTTTATCACTCTTTGAGTGAATTCAACAGCTGTGAGATTTTACCGTTGTTACGGATGGTGATTTCACGCTTGGTACTGCAGGGCTATCCAGTGGGGTGGTCAGATGCATCTGGCGGCAGATAAGGGCAAGATTAAGTTTCGCATCAATAAGGATCAAGATTTTTAGGATACTGATCAGCTATGCTTTAATTAAAATAGCCCTTGCGCCAATTTCATAAGATACATGATAAATATGATAATTGTGATTTATAGACTGTTATGAAAACATCTAAAGAGAGATTAATAATTCTAGAGATTAGAAAAATCCTTTTTAATAGACCGTATCAGTGTTGTCAGTTCCTTTTAGACCTTCTATTATTTTTTTAATGAGAAAAAATAAAAATATTATATTTCAATAGGT
>NZ_JBHIQU010000017.1:0-23764 GCF_042196725.1 Bartonella sp. AC158YNML | reverse complement strand
ATGCGCGTTTTGTCAAAATAGATTTTGACACCTAAAATTGTAAAAAAGAGCGAAAAATAGTGAAAATCAGAAAAAAGAGCGTTTTCATAGTAAAAATGAGAGAAGGCTTTGAAAGGTCTTTGAAAACCCTGTGAAAAATTTTGAAAAGTCTGTGAAAGCCCAGAAAACCGCCTTTGAAGACCCTGTGAAAAAAATCAATCCAAAAGTTCAATCGACTCCAAAACCAACCAAAAATGACAAAAAAAGCAAAAAAGATATGCGCCATATGGCGCGTTTCTATTTTTTGTAAATATAATTCTTTAAAAACAATGTATTATTTCATTTTCTTAATGTAAAGAGAAACGCGCCTGTATTTTTCATTTTAGAGAGGCATTAAGCCGTATCTTGTGTAGTTTCTAGATGTACTCTTTCAGCTTCTATTTGACGCTTTAAATGCAATTTTAGAAGAGGTAAAATAAGCTCGACTTCTTCCGTGTCGTTGATGTCTTGAACAAGCTCTTGCAGTTTTCCATAAAGTTCCGCCGCGCGTTCCGCTATATCTTCAGGAGGGATCTTTATATTTGCATCGCGATAGGTTGTATAAGCTATGCGACCAAGCTTTTTCATGAGACCAGCAGGGATAGCTGGTGGAGATATATTGAAAGACTGAGTTTTCATCATGTTTATGAACATTTCATCTTCACCAGTCAAAAGCCAATTTAGGTTGATCCCAAATTTTTCTCCATATGATGTTAAAACGGTTGCGTCTGGGGTTCTATCACCGCGTTCGTAATTGCCAAGCCCTTGAATACTAATACCAATTTTAAGAGAAAATATATCACGAGATAAGCCTACAAGCTTTCTTACCTCTATGAGGCGTCTTGCTAATGGGGTTTTTGGTTCATTTCTTTGTCGTGTCATATTAAAGAGGCATTAAGCCGTATCTTGTGTAGCTTCTAGATGTACTCTTTCAGCCTCTATTTGACGCTTTAAATGAATTTTAAGAAGAGGGAAAGTTGCTTCTACTTCTTCCGTGTCGTTGATATCTTGAACAAGCTCTTGCAGTTTTCCATAAAGTTCCGCCGCGAGTTCCGCTATATCTTCAGGGGGGAGTTTTATTTTAGCATCGCGATAGGTTGTATAAGCTATGCGACCGAGTTTTTTCATAAGTCCAGTAGGAATGGTTTGTGGTTTAAAACCTGCTGCTTTCGCTTTTGCCATGTCACTAAACATTTCGCCTTCTCCAGTGAGAAGCCAATGAAAGTCTACGCCATAAATTTTGTGATAGGCAATTACGATAGATGCTGGTGGTTCATTTACACCGAGCTCATAATTTGCGAGCGTACCTTTCGCTAAATCAAGAGTTTTTGCAAAAGCACCGCGTTCTTCATTTCCAAGCATTTTTCTTATGTCACGTAGGCGTTTTGCCAATGGTGTTTTTGGTTCTGAATCGGGACGTGCCAAAAAAATACCTCATAAATTCATTTTTTATGTTTACAAAACATATAAAATGAATTAACTACATATTACCGCCCGATATAGAGGGCAGATATTTTACAATTAACCCCACAAAAAACGGATGTGGGAGCATCCGTTTGAAGCAGGAGCGAAGTTTATGACTATCACACAAGTATGGGATCGCCATAGTATTTTAGCTGAGCTACGCCGCCGTAACATGACCTTGGCGGAGCTCGCGAAAGCATATCAACTCTCGTCATCCAGTGTTCAACACATCTGGACACGGTCTAACGAGAAAGCCGAACGTGCTATTGCCGATTTTATTGGCTTGCCCGTCGAGCAGGTTTTTAGCGACCGCTACCCCAAAAGTCGCCGTCGCATTTTTAAAGCAGCAAAACATGCCAATACAGATTCGGCAACACAGTCCGCATTGCGCGGTAATGCTGCTTGAACTTCGTTACACGGCTTTGCGTTTTTGCGCATTTGCCATGAATTTATTACCATAAGATGAAAAGGTTTATCAATGTCTAAAGATCAATACGAAATAGGCAAGATAAATTGCATAGAGTTGCATCATAGAACAGCCGTTTGGATGGGGTGGTTCTGGCGATTAGGGGGTGGTCATATTGTTTTTATAGGAGGTGGTTATGGTTGCTGCTTATAATTTATGGATGCCAGAGGCAAAAAGAGAAATCTTTAATCCTTATTCAGAAGCTGAGCGATTACAAATGATGCTTTCCTGTTCTTTAAAAGCAGTGAGTGGTGGATTTCGGCATGTACCAATCCGGTATATTATTGACCCACCGCATGGCTTATTTGATGCGATATTAGCGCGGCAAATTGCCATTCATATTTTGCATTATCAATTTGAGGTGCCGCGGCGGCGTATTGTTGCGATGCAAGTACGGAAGCAGACTGCTATCTTTCTTGCTTTGCAAGTGATTAACCGGCGTTTGGAAGAACCCGTTTTTGCGAAAGCTTATCGAAGATGGGCGGGGCGTGCGATGGATTTGTTCTTTAAAGAGATCAGAAAGGTGGGGGCGTGATGGCACAGTTTCAAAAGCTTGCTCTTGATGTGATTGTGGTACCGGAGCGTATACGCCCTGTGGATGATGAGCATGCCAAGGCACTTGCACAATCAATGGCGCGGGAGGGATTGATGAATCCGATTACGGTGCGCCATACCCCCAATGCTAAAGAGGGCAATTATACGCTTATTGCTGGTGCACACCGGCTTCGTGCTGCTGAGCTTTTGGGCTATAGTGACATTGATGCTGTTGTGGTGCAGGCGGATAAAGAGAATGCTGCGCTTTTAGAAGTGGCTGAAAATCTGTTTCGCAATGAATTGTCAGTGATTGACCGTGCGCTTTTTGTGCAGACTTACCGCGAATTGTGGGAAAAGAAGTATGGGGAGATTCAACGTGGTGGTGACCATGGTAATCAATATACAAAGGACAAAGTGGCAAAGGTGCAAGTTGCACCTTTGCCAAATGATAGTGACTTAAATGGCAAAGTGC
The DNA here is from genome assembly GCF_042196725.1 of Bartonella sp. AC158YNML. Taxonomy (NCBI): domain Bacteria; kingdom Pseudomonadati; phylum Pseudomonadota; class Alphaproteobacteria; order Hyphomicrobiales; family Bartonellaceae; genus Bartonella; species Bartonella sp. AC158YNML. Next base: position 20,810 of record NZ_JBHIQU010000017.1, on the reverse strand, counting down.
AAGGTTTGCACTTTGCCAAACATGTGGCGGACCGCATTGGTTTTTCTCAAGATGTTGTAAAACGTCTTAACTGTATTGCCCAACATCTACAGCCGGAGTTGCGGTCTGTTTTGCGGGGGACGGCATTGGCGGATAATCAAGCGCAATTGTTGAAATTAGCCAAGATGGAGCCGGTTGCGCAACGGCGGGTGGCGATTGCTTTGCAACAGGTTGATGGAGATTTACGGCGGGCTGTTGATTTGGTCAATGGGGTTAATACGCCGCCGCAAATTAATGAACAGGAACGGATTTTTGCTCAGTTATTAGGGGTGTGGCAGAGAGCAGATGCGCAGACAAAGGCGCGGTTTTGTGATTATCTTGCAAGAGAACGAGGGGAGGAGCAAGCATGAAGACGCGTGGTTCCCAACAGCTTGATTTTTTCCAAAAGCCGGTTTTTCCCTGCCGCGAACCCGTTGCACAGATTGATTTAGGGCGGTTTCGCTCACGCATTAAGCGTGCGATGGCGCGGGCTTTGAGAGAATGCCGGCATGAGCGCAGTGAGATTGCAGAGCGCATGGCGCATTATTTAGGGATTGGGTGTTTAAGTAAGGCCAGTTTAGATGCTTATGTTGCGGAAAGTAAGCAGGTTGATATTTCCCTGCCGCGGTTTAAGGCATTTGTGCGGGCAACAGAAGCCTATTGGCTTTGGGATGAGGTTGTGAGTGAAGATGGATTGTTGCTGTTGCAAGGGGATGAGGCGCGTTTAGCAGAGATTGCGCGGTTGCAGCAGGAACAGCGGGAGATTGCAGCGCGATTGAAAGCCATGCGCGCAACGCCGGTTCGCATTAAAAGGGGGCAACCATGAAAGAATGGTTTACTATTGCCGAATTGGCTGAAGCAGCTTTGCCAGGGTTGCCGAAGAGTAAGGGCGGATTGCGTAAGATTTTGGCGACCACATGGCGTCATCAAAGTGGTTTGACACGTAAAGTTAAAGGGGTTTCTCGACCTATTGTAGAAGTTCACATTTCCTTATTGCCGGAGGGGGCGCGGGCGGCATTGTTGGTGCGGTTTGGTGGGGCTGTTGATGTGAAACAAACGCAAGGGGAGCAAAAGACAAGCATTTGGGTGCGTTATGAGGGGCTTTCAAAGGCGCATAAAAGGCGCTGTGAAGAGCGTTTGAAGGCACTTTGCTTTATGGATGATTTGCTTGTTTCTGGTATGGGTGTGCATGATGCGGCAAGTTTGAGTGCGGTGCAATTTGGTGTGAGCCGGATGTCGCTTTTTAATTGGCGGCAGATGGTGGAGGGGTATGAGCGCTCTGATTGGTTGGCAGCTTTAGCGCCTTGTTATTGTGAGGAGAATGTTTCGCAATTTGCGCCTTGTCATGATGGGGCGTGGGAGGTTTTTTGTTCGGATTATTTGCGCCCTTCTAAACCTGCTTTTTCGGCGTGTTATCGGCGCATGGTTTCGGTTGCGCAGGAGCGGGGTTTTGAGCCCATTCCTTCTGAGCGGGCATTGCGGCGTCGTTTTAAGGCGCAAATTTCTAAGGCTGTTGTGGTTTTAGCGCGTGAGGGAGAAGAAAAGGCAAAAAAGCTTTATCCAGCCCAACGGCGTGATCGCTCCAGCCTGCATGCACTGCAAGCAGTGAATATGGACGGGCATAAGCTGGATGTTTTTGTGAATGTTCCTTGGACAGAGAAGCCTGTGCGGCTTTATCTGATTGCCATTCAAGATCTTTATTCGGGCAAGATTTTATCGTGGCGCTTATCGGATGCTGAGAGTTGGGAAATCGTTCGTTTGGTGATTGGGGATATGGTGGAAGCTTATGGCATACCGGAGCGTATGACCTTGGATAATGGGCGTGCCTTTACCAGCAAATGGATTTCTGGAGGTGTGCAAAACCGCTTTCGTTTTAAGATTAAGCCGGATGATCCGCAAGGGCTTTTGACGAGTTTGGGTGTGCAGTTGCAATGGACCACCCCTTATAGCGGACAGTCTAAACCGATTGAGCGGGCATGGCGTGATCTGGCAGAAGCGATTTCTAAACATCCCTTTTGTGCGGGGGCTTATACGGGCAATAAACCGGATGCCAAGCCTGAAGATTATGGCAAGCGCGCGATAGGATTTGAAGCGTTTAAAGCCCATGTTGGGGCGCAAATTGTGGCGCATAATGCGCAAGCGGGGCGTAAGGCGGTTAATTGTGCGGGGCGCAGTTTTGATGAGACCTTTACTGAGAGCTTGCAAGCAGAGGGGACGATTATTCGGCAAGCAACGGCAGCACAACGGGCTTTATGGCTTTTAACCTCAGAAGCATTGCGTGCGCAAAAGGGTACGGGCGAGATCCATTTTTATGGCAATCGTTATTGGGCGCGGGCGTTGAATGAGCATGCGGGGAAAAAGGTGATTGTACGCTTTGATCCGGATAATTTGCATCAAGATTTACGGGTTTATGATTTGAATAATCGGTTGCTTTGTTTGGCACCATGCCTTTGTGATGTAGGTTTTTATGACCAGCATGCGGCGCGCTTGAATGGGCGTTTGCGTAAAGAATATGTGAAGGCTGTTAAAGCAGAAAAACAGCTAGCGGCAAAGCTTGCACCTGATCACTTGGCTGATGTTTATGGTCGCCTTGAGAAAAAGGATGAAGCGTTCAAATCGAAGCTTCCGATAAAGCCAAAGGTGAGCCGCTTGATGCCAAACAACGTGGGGAATTTAGCTTTGAAAGCAGACGATGATGAGGCTTTGGACGCCCAAGAATTTAGTCAACACTTACATAAAGCTTTGAGAAAGCTTTCGGCGTCTGATGAAGAGCGTGAAGTGATAAAGTTTCCCAAGCAATAAAATAAGGAAATAGGAAAAGAGAGGGGGGATTTATAAGAATTCTCAAAAGGAAGCCGATTTTGTATCGCGTACGGCTTGAAGCGTTAACAAAGAAAGGGGGGGAGGAATCTTATCCATTTCAAAGTCTAATCAATACATGAAGTTTCTAGGTATCTTTGCCTGATCGGGTGAGATACGTGGAGTTAGCAAGTTCCCTGATGTGTGAGAAAGAGAGGGGAATTTGTAAGGGAGCCGTTTTAGTATCGCGTACGGCTTTAAATGTTCATTGTAAAGACAAAAGATAAGGGGCAGGTTGGAGCCTTTCCCCTTATCAATAGTCTAAAATCAATACAGAGGGGAATATACATGAAAAACGCGATAAATGCAACGGTCGATAAAAATCCTTGGGCGCGACCTAAAATCCAGCCCAATGGAACAGCACAAAACCGCAACAGTGATGACATTGCTTTATGGAATGAGCTTGTGGATTCAGTGAGAGCTTTGGGGCAAATGAATGATTGGTCTAAGGCGGAAGTGGCGCGGCGCATAGGCATGCCGGATGGGACGTTTTCGCAATGGTATGCGGGCAGTTATGCGGGACAGTTGGGGAAGCAAAATGCGAAGGTTCAACAATGGGTTGAGGTTTTAAAGGAAACAGCGGGGTTTTTGGAGCGCATTCCTGAAAAGCCGGCTTTTCAGAGGAATCGAATTGCTAGTGAGATCATTGATACTTTAACACTGGCGCAAAGTACGGGGGATATGGTGATGATTACGCTTGATGCGGGCAGTGGTAAGACCGAAACCTGCCGCCATTACCGCGCGACCCGCCCGCATGTTTATCTGGTGACAGCAAGCCCGCATACGCGTAGTGTTCATGGTATTTTGAATGATATGGCAGCAGAATTGGAGGTGGTGGAATATAATCCCACCCGCTTAACGCGTGCTATTGGCAAAAAGTTAGAGCGCGTGGGCAGTGGCACGTTGTTGATCGTTGATGAGGCGCAAAATTTAACGGATGAAGCGATTAATCAGTTGCGCCACTTTGTTGATATCAATGGTACGGGGTTGGCTTTGGTTGGCAATGATGAAATCTCTGGACGGTTGGTTCATCGTCAAAATGGTCCCTCTTATGCGCAAATTAAAAGCCGATTGGCGATGCATTTGAAGCGTCGCAAGCCCTATAGTGAGGATATTGCAGCGCGCATTCATGATTGGGGGATTGAAGATGTTGGTGCGATAAAGTTTTTGACGGGAATTGGTTTGAAAGCAGGAGCTTTGCGGCAAATTGACAAAACCATGATGTTGGCACGCATGGCAGCGCTTGGAGATGGGTGTGAGGTGACCCTTAAACATGTCAAAGCGGCATGGAAAAACCGTGACGTGGAGGAATTGGCATGATCCCTTTATGCGACAAAGAATTATCCGATACGCTTGTTGGTCTTTATGACGATTATCAATGCGGTTTTGATATTGGAGAAAAGCTTAAATTGTGTGTTGATTTGGCGTTATTGCTTGAATTGGAGTTGAGTGTTCACCGTTTGGGGGAGGCTGATGCGGTTTTGGAAGGCCAAGTTGTGGAAGCTTTACGTTGTAGCCAAGCGCTTCATGCCAAGAGTGATGAGGGTGAGAAAGGAACGGTTATTCATATGGATTTTGGAGGCGGAAAATGATGGAACGGAACCCTTATATGGTGAGAGATTGCTTGGTTGCTTTGCGTTCTGCTTTACTCAAGCATGAAATGGAGGGCATTTTTCTGAGTGCGAAAGATGTTCGAGAATTGAATGATTATTTGCGTCGTCTCGCGGGCTATAATCATATTTTAGGTCATGAGCTTATGCGGTGTCGTTGGCAATTGAAAGCGGGATATGACCCTTTATCGGGTTCTATTTTACCGTTTCGTCGGTTTCAAAAAACACAGGAGGAAGTTGGTGATGAATCCACAAATTGAACTTGAAGGTACGCGTTATATGAAGGATGCGAAAGGGGCTTTGGTGCCAGTAAGCCTAATCCGCCCTGCGGATTTGCTTGAGGATGAAACGGTGCGCAAAATTATGGGTTTTGCGAAAGAATTATCGGCAAGGATTGCACGTTTTAACAGCCATACGATTGCGGATTTGAGTGGTTTTGATAGCTTGCTTGCGCAAGAATATGGTGTGGAGCGGCGTGGCAAAAAGGGCAATTGCACGTATACAAGCTTTGATGGTTTGCAACGCATTAAGGTGCAAGTTCAGGAAAGTGTTGATTTTGGACCGCAATTGCAAATTGCTAAAAGCCTTCTTGATGAGTGTTTGAATGAGTGGTCTGCGGATGCACGCCCTGAAATCCGTGCGATTATTACACGTGCTTTTAATACGGATAAAGAAGGTAAGGTGAATCGGGGGGAAATCTTTATGTTGCTGCGTTTGGATATTGATGATCCACGCTGGAAAGAGGCGATGCGTGCCATTCGTGAAGCTATTCGTGTGACGACATCTAAGGAATATGTGCGTTTTTATGAGCGCGATACATTGGAAAGCCCTTGGCGGGCTGTGACGCTTGATTTAGCCAAGACATAAAAGGGAGATAATAAGGGGATACCATGTCTTTAGCGGCTATTCATATGGGCAAACGCGCGTTAGGTCTTGATGATGAGACCTATCGCGCACTGCTTTTTCGATTGACAGGCAAGCAATCGGCAAAAGATTTGAATTTTTCAGAACAGCGCTTTGTGATGCAAGAAATGCGAGCATATGGGGGTGAGGTCAATGGCAAGCGTTTAGAGGGAAAATATGCCAAGAAGCTCCAGGCGCTCTGGATTGCTGGGTGGAATCTTGGCATTATCCGTGATCGTTCAGATAAGGCGTTGCTTGCCTTTGTGAAAAGACAGACAGGCGTTGATCATATTCGCTTTTTACGCGATAGCGATGATGCATGCAGAGCCATTGAGGCGTTGAAAGGTTGGTTGCAGCGTGAGGGTGGGGTTGACTGGAGAGGGAAAAACCGCGAAGATTCATGGAGGAAGAAACCAAGCATTTCCATTTTGTGTGCCCAATGGAAGTGTTTAAATCCGGATGCTGTGTTTGAGCTTGGTGCTTTTCATCAAAGTGTTATGGCGTTAAGTGGTAAAGCTTTGGGCGAGATGAATGGGAGCGATTTTAGAGAAGTGATGAATGTTTGGGGGCGGAAAATCCGTAAAAGTGTAAAAAGCGAGGGGTAAGCATGTATGCAAGAGGAAGTCTATAGCGATTTTCCTGCCTTATTGCGAGAAATAGCTGATGTTGCGGGCAGTGAAGCAGCATGGAATATGATGCGGGCTTTTGGTGGACGAGAAGTTTATATACCTGGGCGTCTTGAGAGTGCGGATTGGTTGATTGAGATTGTTGGGTTTGAAGAAGCGCAGCAATTGATCAACTATTTTTGTTTTAATGGTTCGGGAGTGCGCCTTCTTATCCCCCTTGGCAGAGATGCTGAACGGCGGCAAAAAATGGTGCAAGCGTTGCAAAAAGGCTGGTCGGTGGATGCTGCCGCTGCTGTTTCTGGTATGCATGTGCGTACAGCCTATCGCTTGAAGAAGAAAATATCTTTGCAAGAACCACAAGGTTCGTTATTTCCAGAGTTTTATGAGTATTGAGAGTTTTGACTGACAGTGTCAGGCTTATATTGGGGGTGGAGATCCGATAAACTGCGCATGGATTTTTATGCATTGAGTGGTTTGTTATGATTTCAATAGATGCTTCTTTTCTTCACCGCCTTGCGCCTAAACTGGCGCATCATGCGCGTCAAGATTTTATTATTGTTGAAATGGCACGCGTGTTGCCTGAAGCTTTATCCTATGGGGCACTCACAACACCGTTGCGTATTGCGCATTTTTTAAGCCAATGTGCGCATGAGAGTGATGGCTTTTTTACCGTTTGTGAATATGCCTCTGGGCGTGCTTATGAGGGGCGGCGTGATTTAGGCAATATCAACCCTGGTGATGGGGTGCGCTTTAAGGGGCGTGGTTTGATCCAGTTGACGGGGCGCAATAATTATCGCCGTTTTACGAGGTTTTGGTGCTCAGTTGATAAACAAGCGGTTGATTGTGAAGATTTTCCAGAAGAGTTGGAAAAGTTTCCAGCAGCGCTTTGGTCTGCTGTTTGGTTTTGGCAAATGAAAGGCTTGAATAGGCTGGCTGATCAAGATGATTATCTCAGGATTACCAAGGCGATCAATGGGGGCAAGAATGGACTTGTGCAACGTTTGATTTATTTGAACCGCGCCAAAAAGCTTTTGGGGCTTGGAGGCGAGGTGAAAGCATGAAGCCCTCTTATCGTGGTTCTAGGCTCTATTTATGGTGGTCTTTTTGGTTTGCTTGGGGGGTTATTTTTTTGCTCGTTTCTGGTGGTTTGTGGGGGGCTCCGCATATTGTTGATATGGCGAGCATTTCTATTCCTTCGATGGTGGCGATTATTGTTGGCAATCTGGGGGTGCATCGTGGCTTTGGTTCTATGGATTTTTCTAATAGGAAACATTCCCATAAGCGGCATAGCCGCTCCTATGATGGGGTGGAGATAACGGGGTGGGGAGATAAAAGCAATGTTTAGCCCTGTTTCAAAACTGTCTTTTGGTCTGCTTTTTTTTGTCAGTGTGATGTTGGCGGCTTTTGGCTTTATGAAAGCGCAAATTTTAAAAGCGGAAAAGGCGCGTGATTTGTATTGGCAGTTGGAGATTGCCAAGGCTTCAGCGCGTGCACTGCTTGTACAAGAGCGACAAAGACAAGCAGCGTTGGAATCTGAGCATCGAGCGCAAGGGGTGATTTCTGCTTTAGAACAAAAGCTTATCAAAATGGAGGAAGTCAATGGGAAGTTGCCGGTTACTGGCGGTGGCATTGGGCTTGAGCGTGTGCGCTTGCTCAACACACAAGCCGGTGGGTAGCCTTTCTTATCATTTTTTATCGGTTGAATTGCCGCCTGTTGTTCGCATGGCGTGTTCCCGCCCAGCTTTATTGCCAGAGCGTGCTTTGAATGCGCGCGAAGTGGTGCACTATTGGGGGCGTGATCGTGCTGCTTTATTGATTTGTGAACAGCGCAGAAAAGCTGCGGAGAGGGCGATTTTAGGCACAAGAGAGGGGACTTTTAAGTGAACTTGGATATCAGTGTTGCCAATGGCTGGTTGTCTTTATTGTTATCGGTTATTGCGATTTGTGGGGTTTTGAGAGCCTATTTTTCTTCCGGTGCGCGGGAAATGCTGAAAGATATCACGGCGCTTAAAGAGCGTGTGCAAAAGTTAGAAACAGAGATGGATTTTTTGCCTGATCGTGATGCGCTGCAAAGATTGGAAGTAAATATGGAGAAATTGAATGGTCGCCTCAATACGCTTTCTGCACAATTACAACCGGTGGCAGCCATTGGTGAGCGCTTGCAAGAGTTTTTGTTGGAGAATGCCAAGAAATGAAAGCAGATATGGATAAAATCATCCGTGAAGAAGCGCGGTTGATTATTTTAAAAGGGCTTGCTTGTGAGCGCAGTGAAACTTTATCGAGTGCGATGATTGAGCGGCTTTTATACAGTTATGGCATCAGGCGCGATCGCGACTTTGTGCATAATGAACTGGCATGGATGGAAGATCAAGGTGCTGTTACGTTAAAATGTGTGGGTTCGGTTTTTCTTGCGGCATTAACAGAACGGGGAGCACGTCATTTAGACCGAAGCTTTTCCATTGAGGGGATTAAGCGGCCTAAACGTTCATCAATAAAATATGAGGTGAAGGATGCGCAAGGTCGGGCGTGGACGTTTAACGGCGATTGATTTATTGCCGCAAGCTTGTGATCAAATCATTGCAGAGGCGGCTGAGGCTTTAAACGGGCGTGAAAAGACGCAAAAAGCCATTTATGATGAATTTAAAACAGCTTTGAAGGCTTTACGAAAGGAAACGGGTTTAAGCTTTTCTATACCCTCCTTTTCGAGTTTTAATCGTTATTCTTTGCGGCTAGCCGTGATGTCACGGCGCCTAGAACAGACAAGAGAAATTGCCGCAAGCCTTTCCAAGCGTTTTGATGCCAAAGCTTCTGATAATATCACTCTTTTGACGGCGGCAGCGATTAAGGAGTTGATTTTTTCAACGTTGAGCAGTGGGAAAAACCTTTCGCCAAAAGCGACACAAGAATTAGCCAATGCGCTCAAAGGAGTTTTGGCGGCTGAACATTTGTCGACCACCAGACGGCAAAGATTAGAGAAGGATTTTACCACTAAAGCAAGTAAAGCGGTTGATGTGGCAGCAGCAGCGGCGGGGCTCTCAGAAGAAACAGCGCGGGCTATACGTGCGCAGGTGTTGGGGGTAAAACATGGCTGAACAGCCCTTTTCAAAAAGTCATGTCTTTGATCATCAAGGTGGTTTTGATATTTGGCGGAAAAGTGCTTTTCCCAAAGAGAGTGATCCCTTAGCGGAAGGCGTTTTGATGGCGCATCAACGGGCATGGATTGAGGATAAATCACCGTTAAAATTGGTGGAAAAGGGGCGGCGCACCGGTATTACTTTTGCTGAAGCTTTGGATGATACTCTTATTGCGGCGGCAACCGTTAAGGCAGGGGGCGATAATGTTTTTTATATTGGTGACACCAGAGACAAGGGGCGTGAATTTATTGGCTATGTGAGCAATTTTGCCAGAGCCATTACAAGCCACAGTGGGGATGTGGAGGAATTTTTATTCTCTGATCAAAGGGCGGATGGTTCAACGAAATATATCTCTGCTTATCGGGTGCGTTTTGCTTCGGGATTTCGGGTTGAGGCGCTTTCTAGCCGCCCTGAAAACATTCGGGGGTTACAGGGCATTGTAGTGATTGATGAGGCGGCGTTTCATCAAGATGTGCGCGCTGTTTTGGATGCTGTCAATGCTTTGCTCATTTGGGGAGGAAAAATCCGTGTGATCTCCACCCATAATGGTGTGCTCAATCCTTTCAATGAATTGATCCGTGAAGCACGAGCAGGCAAAGTGCCTTTTTCGGTGCATTATTACCCCTTTGGTGTTGCTGTTAAAAATGGCTTGTTTAAACGGGTTTGTGCCATGAAGGGGGAGGTGTGGAGTTTAGCATCTGAGCAACAATGGGAAGAGCAAATTCGTGCCTCTTATGGGGTGCGTTTGGCTGCTATGCGCCAAGAATTAGATGCCATACCAGCCGATCAAGAAGGGGCGGCTTTAACACGTTTGCAGATTGAAAATTGTTGTGTTCCGGGTATTGCGGTGTTGCGTTTTGCTTGTGTGGATGATTTTAAAAATCAATCGGAACATCAACGAAGTGTTGCTGCTTTTGCTTGGTGTGAGAAGCATATAAAACCTCTTCATGCTGGGCTTGACCGGCGGCGCCAACATGTTTTTGGCGTTGATTTTGCCCGCAGTGGTGATGCCACCTCCATTGTGGTGATGGAGGTGGGACAAGATTTGGTGCGCCGTGTACGGTTTATGGTGGAATTGCGCAATACGCCGTTTGATCAACAAAGAGAGATTTTATTTTATGGGGTGAATGGTTTGCCGCGTTTGATGGGCGGCGCGTTAGATGCGCGGGGCAATGGGGCTTATTTAGCCGAAAAAGCGGCGCAACGTTATGGAGCTCTTGTGAAGGAAGTTCCCTTGTCACAAAGTTGGTATGGCAAGGAAATGCCGGCTTATTTAGAAGCTTTTGGGGATGGGACGATTGTTTTGCCGCGCGATAGTGACATTGTTGCCGATCATCAAGCGCTTGCTTATGTCAATGGCATTGTGAAAATTCCAGACAATCACCGTTTTAAAGGCAGTGACGGTTTTATGCGCCATGGTGATAGCGCGATTGCTTGCGCTTTGGCTTATTTTGCCAGCCGCCAAACTCCTGAAATTTATGATTATACACCTGTAAGAGAGGCTTATCATTTTGATGAAAGCTCGCTCTTTTCAACGCTTTTTTTTTCAACAATGCGATCAAAGATTTATTGATGGGATAATGAGATGGTAAAACTTTTAGATCAGTGGGTCAGGGCGCTTAATATCAAAGGGTTGGAGCGAGAAGTTGCAAGCCCTACCGTTGGCGGTGTTCGTGATGTATGGTCACAAACCATTGTCAGTGGTCTCACCCCTGCGCAACTTGCTGATATTTTGCAACAGGCAGCACAGGGGCATCCAGAGCAGTTTTTCCAACTTGCCGATGATATGGAAGAGCGTGATTTGCATTATCGTGCTGTGCTTGGCATGCGTAAAAATGCCCTTACAGGGGTGGAACCTAGTGTGATTGCAGCAAGCAGCAGTGCACAGGACAAAAAGATAGCAGATGCGGTGCGGGAAGTGATCAGTGCACCTACCTTTGTTGATGATTATGTGACGGATTTGTTAGATGCTTTGGGAAAAGGCTATGCGGTTGTTGAAACTTTGTGGGACAAGAGTGCCAAGGAATGGTGGCCGGTTGCTTGGAAATGGCGTGACCAGCGGTTTTTTCAATTGGATCGGCGGGATGGTTTTCATTTGCGTTTAAAAGAAGAGGGGTCTTTTAATGGAAGTGAATTGCCTGCTTATAAATTTTCTATTCACAGACCCAAGTTGAAAAGCGGTTTGCCTATTCGTTCTGGGCTTGCGCGGCTTGCAGCTTGGGCATTTCTCTTCAAGTCTTATACACTGAAAGATTGGATGGCTTTCTTAGAAGTTTATGGCATGCCTTTGCGTGTGGGTAAATATGGTGCGAGCTCTTCTCATGAGGAACGGCGGGTTCTCATTCAAGCGGTGCGTGATTTATCCAGTGATGCGGCAGCGATTATTCCCAAAGAGATGGAGATTGAATTTATTGAAGCGGCAGGGGGCAGTGGCAATGCGGTTTTTGGTGTCAAAGCGGAATATTTAGATCGGCAGATTTCTAAAGGGGTATTGGGGCAAACGATGACGACGGATGAAGGTTCGTCTTTTTCGCAAGCGCGCATTCATGAAAATGTACGCCATGATATTGCAAGAGCTGATGCACGCCAATTAGCCTTGACAGCTAATCGTGATTTGATTGTGCCCTTTGTTGAGATTAATTTTGGGCGCCAAGAGCGCACTCCCCTTGTCTATTGGCCGATTTCTGAAAATGAAGATATTAAAGCCATCAGTGACGCTTTGGAAAAACTTGTGCCCTTGGGTTTGCGTGTTGGGGCGCAAGAAGTGCGCAATAAGATTGGCTTTTCGCAACCAAAAAAAGAAGAGGATGTTTTAAAGGCTCCTGATAATTCGTTTGATGATGAGAGGGGACAAGAGGATGGTGAGGCAAGACAAAAGGCTCATGTTTGTGCTGATTGTGGAGGTGTTTTTGATGTTTCTGTGACAAGAGAGGACAAGGGTGGAAAAGAGCAGGGTGGGAAACATCACGACGAATTGGACCGGCTTTCACAAGAAGCTTTAAGCGACTGGGAAGAGGACTTAGAACCCCTTTTAGAGCCTTTTAAAAAGCTTGTGAGAGAAGCAAAAAGTTATGAGGATATCCTTAAAGGCTTAGATGAATTATTGGGTGAGATGGATCATCATGCATTAGCAGCGCGCTTGGCAAAGGTGCAAATGATTGCACGTGGGCTTGGGTATCATGGATGAGGAACTTTTTAAAACCGCCCCTAAAGAGGTCACCCGTTATTTTGAAGCCAAGGCACTTGTTCCAAGTTTTGATTGGCGTGATATAGCACCAGAAGAACATGCCTTTTCCTTTACGGTGGCAAAATCGCTAGGCTATGACATTTTAGAAGATTTTAAACAAGCGGTTGGAGAGGCTATAAAACATCAAGTTCCTTTTCAAGAATTTCAAAAAAATCTGATGCCGATTTTACAAGAAAAGGGTTGGTGGGGTAAAAAGACCAGCATTGACCCCAAAACTGGTGAAAAGAGCGTGGTGCAATTGGGCAGCCCGCGACGCTTAGAGACGGTCTATTGGGCTAATACCATGAGTGCGCATGCAGCAGGCGAGTGGGAGCGCACACAAAATAATAAAGAATTTTTGCCCTATCTCACCTATGCTTTGTCGAGTTCAGAACATAAGCGTTTAGAACATGAAAGTTGGGTGGGGTTTACGGCACCTGTTGATGATCCGGTTTGGGATTGGCTTTATCCACCCAATGGCTGGCGGTGTAAATGTAGTGTGCGACAGGTAAGCCGTTATGAAGCAGAAGATTTAGGCTATGAAGAGGATTCGCCGCCACTTCAAGTGGAGCAGAAGGTTTGGCACAATAAGCGAACGGGAAAAATTGAGAAGATACCAAAGGGGATTGATCCTGGTTGGCATTCTAATCCTGGGAAACATCGCGCGCAAAACTTAAGCAATTTTTTGAGTGATAAAGTCTCTGTGATGGGGGACAATCGAAAACGCATTGCCATTGAAGATATTGTGGGTTCACCACTTTTGGAAGCCATGTTTGAAGGACGTATGCCTCGCGGGTTTATTCCCATTGCTCCGATGATAAATAAGGTGGGTGATGTTTTTGCAGCGGACGGTTCTCTTATTCGCTTATCTTCAGACAGTGTGAAACATATTTTGTTAGAGCATCAAGCGCGTGATCTTCGCTTGGATGATTTTCGTGGCGCCATTCAAACATTCATAAAACCCCATGGCATTATCAGGCGAAAAGGTGTACCGAGCGTTGTGTTTTTGGGTGAAAATGATGGGGTATGGTGGCGCTTAGCAGTTAAATTCGTGGCAAGCAAACAAGAATGGTGGTTGACCTCCATGCATAAAAAGAGCTCTAGAGAAATTGGACGCTTATTGGATGCGGCTGAAAAAAAGGGCGAGAGGTTGTTGTAAAGAAAACAACAGGAAGAAAGTCTTTTGTTCTTAATGGAAAAGAGGCGAGGAAAATGAGAAGGCGTGGAGGGCGGTCAACTCCTCGCAGATCCGGTAAAACCGTCCTGGTATAACTGGCTCACGCCTCGCGGATAATGTAACAGTTTAAAAGTTTAAAAGCAATCTTTAAAAAAACAGCTTGAGAGAGGCTTTTTTGTATAAGACGATAAATTGTACCTCTAACTTCACAACGGCGCTCTATCGCCTTTGAAGTGCCTTTGAAAACGATTTTATGGGATGGTTTGACACGGGGGGCTCTCACAAGAAGAATAATAGGGAAAAGAGTGCTTTTTTGAGAAATGCTCTTTTGACTGACAGTGTCAGACTTATAGTGGGAGTAAGTTTCATGCATTGTATTGCCAATGACAATTGTAAAGCAATAGGCAATGTTTATGGAGCAAGAATTTCACGAAAATGGCGAAGATGGGCATGCTGAGATATGTCATGACGAGACATTTCATGCCGCGTTAATAGATCTTTGCCAAGACGTTACCGTTAGCCAAGCGCCTGAGTGGGTCGAGCTTTTGCCCAAAGCGCCGCATGTGAAGGCTCGTGATGGACGACAATGGCATTATAACCCGCAAACTATTTTAAAAGCTTTTGCAGCCAATAAAGGACCGCTTGTGATTGATTATGAGCATGGGCAACATCACCGAGCGAGAAATGGCTTGGAAGCGCCGGCAAGTGGCTGGATTGAAGAGTTAGCAGAGCGGGATGGTGCAATTTGGGGGCGGGTTAAATGGACCGATATGGCTACCAAAAAAATTATTGCCCGAGAATATCGCTATCTTTCGCCGGAGTTTCGCCATTCGAAGAAAGGTGAAATTTTAAATTTAGCCGGTGCTGGTTTGGTGAACCGTCCAGCCCTTGTCATGACGGCTTTAAGCCGTGAACAGCCTTCCCCTATAACTTTGACGGAGAAAATGATGGATTTGACAGCCATTGCCAGTGCTCTGGAGCTGGCAGAAGATGCTAAAGCGGATGAGATTTTAGCAACGCTTAAAGCGCGCGAAAAAGAACGCGTGGAACTTTGTGCTCAATTGACAAAGGTGCAAGAAGATTTAGCGCTTTTGCAAGAAGAGCAGAAAAATAAGGCTATTGAGAGCCTTTTAGACAAGGCCATTGAAGAGGGCAAAATCTTGCCGGCTGCCCGCGAGGAATATCGTGCACTCTGTAGCTTTGAAGGGGGTGTGGAACATTTTAAAAGTTTGGTCGAGAAGTTGCCGGCGCTTGCCGCTAGGAGTCCTTTGGAGACCTCTTGTCTCAAGCAAGAACCAAAGCTTGCGCCAGAAGAGATTGCTGTTGCGGCACGCCATTATAAGGAAGAGCAGAAGCAAAAAGGGTGGGATATCACCATTAGCCAAGCAGTTGATTATATTTGCGAACAAAAGGAGCGCCAATCATGAGTACGATGATTTTAATTAAATCTTTTCGCGCCATAGATGTGATTTCACCTTATTGCATTGTTGCAGCGCGCACTGAGGGAATGGTGGCAACGGCTTCTGGTAAGGGTGATAAATTATTAGGGACTGCTGGGGCATTGAGCGCAAAGGCTGGTGAGATGATTGATGTTGGCCAATGTGGTTGGGGCGAAGTGGTTTGTGGGGGCAATGTTTCTTTTGGTGATTTTTTGACCTCTGACCCCAAAGGACACGCCATTAAAGCGGAAGCTGCAGATCGCACGATTGGTATTGCCATGAGTGATGGTTCTGCTGGTGATGTTATTTCTTTTAAAATTAATTAATCGAGGCTTATGATGAACAGACCTTTTCCCATTGATCCAACACTCACCGCTATTGCTATTGGTTATCGCAATCCAGCTGGCTCTCTTATTGGCGATAGAGTTTTGCCCCGTGTTTCTGTTTTAAGTGAAGTGTTTAAATATAGTGAATTTCCCTTAGCGGAAAATTTTACGGTGCCTGAGCTTGAGATAGGGCGGAAAGGACGCCCGAATGTGGTGGAATTTTCTGCCTTTGAACGGGAAGCTAGTGTCAAAGATTACGGACTTGATGATCTCATCCCCAATTCAGATATTGAAGCAGCGGCACGCGCACGAGCAGAAAAGCGCTCTCGTTATAACCCCGAAAAGACAGCAGTAGAAGGTCTTGCCAATTTGCTGGAGTTGGGGCGTGAAGTGCGTGTGGCAGCGCTTGTGCAAAGAAGTGAAAATTACGCACCAGAGCGGGTGATTACGCTTAAGGGTGAAAATAAATTTAGCGATTATGAGAAATCTGACCCTTATGCTGTTTTAGATGAGGCGATGGATAAAAGTCTCGTCTATACACCCAACACCATTGTTATGGGCAAAGTTGTTTGGTCAAAACTCAAACGTCATCCCAAAATCATTAAAGCCGTTAAAGGGGGTGGCACTGCTGATGGTTTTGTCACCAAGGCGCAATTTGCTGATCTGATGGAAATACACCCCGATCGGTTACTCATTGGTGAATCGCAAGTGAATTTGGCCCGCAAAGGACGCGCGGCACAATTGGCACGCGTTTGGGGCAATAAGATTGCTCTGCTTTATATTGATCCTACCAAACAACAGGCAGATGGTTCGGTGATCAGTTGGGGCTTTAGTGCTCAGTTAGGCGAGCGTTTGTCTGGAGTGATCCAAGATCCAGATATCGGCTTGTCGGGCGGTAAACGGGTGCGTGTTGGTGAACGCGTTTGTGAATTGGTCGCCGCAAAAGATGCCGGTGTTTTGTTGCAAGAAGTTGTCTAAGGGAAACTTTTAAACATGGCTTATGCAAGCAAAAGATTGATTGAAGAGCTCTGGGGCGTTGATTTCTTGACCGACTTATGTGGGATGGATGAGCATTCTGATCCAGTTCTTTTAAGAAAAGCCATTGATCTTGCGCTTGAACAGGCAAGTGGTGAGATTGATGTGCATCTGTCTCATCGCTACTGTGTCCCCATTGTTGGACAGCCAGCGGCTCTGGGTATGATCTGTGTCAATATTGCTGTTTATAATTTAGCCATACGCCATACGGCACTGACCACCACCATTGAAGATCGTTACAAACAGGCGGTTGATTTACTGAAACGCATTGCGGAAGGCAAAGCGGGTTTGGGTGTGGATGAACCTAAAATTATGAGCGAAGATGGTCCTGTTAAGGATGGGGCTTTTTTCCATGCTAAGCCGCGTTTGATGGGAAGGTAATATGTCTGTTGCAACCCATATTGAGATTAAAGAGACAGGGCTTGAAGCGGCTTTATCCTTTTTGCAAAAGGGGGCTGATAGTTCGATGGGGACTTTGGCACAAGGGGTTGGACGTCTCATTCAAGAGAGCACAAGGCGGCGGATTCAAAGTGAAAAAACCTCTGCCCAAGGAGAGAAGTGGAAAAACAATTATGCTCGCACCTCCATTCTTTTTGCCAGTGGGGCGCTTTCACGCTCCATTGATATGAAAGCTTCACCAGAAAAGGTGATTGTGGGGAGTGGGTTGGTTTATGCACGGATTCATCAATTGGGTGGGGTTATTCACCCGAAAAATGGCAAGACACTGCGCTTTTTTCTGAAAAGCAGCAAAGCACACCGCTTTGTTTGTGTGCATCAGGTAACCATGCCCGCCCGTCCTTATTTGGGGCTTTCAGAACGCAATAAAGTGGAAATTGTCAAAGCGGCAGAAGATTGGCTGGGAAGGGTCTTTTCATGAGTCAAACGGTCAAGCAAGCAGGGCGCATTAATCAGTTTCGTGAAGCGGTGATACGGAGCCTTAAAGGCGCTTTGCCGGATGTGCGTGATTGCGGCTGTCAATTTGGGCGTTTTAATTTAGAAGAATTGGAAACACAAATGCTTGTGGCTCCAGCAATACGGGTTGCGGTGTTAGAAAGCCGCTTGAGTTCTGTGGCTTCTGGACAGCAGAGTACTGATCTTCATTTAGGGGCTTTTATTATTACCACGGGTAAAGAGCGTGATATCCAAAGTTGGCTTCTGGCAGAAGCTATTGCGGTTTTATGCCATAGCGGGCAATTGTGGGGGCTAACGCATTTGAGTGCCCCGCGTGATGTCCAGATTGAACCGATTATCTCTGCGGCGATTAAGCAGCGTGGTGTGTCGATTAGTGTGGTGGAATGGCACCAAGATTTGTATCATTTGGGAAAAGATATTTTTTGTGATGAGGGAAAACTCAAAAGTGGTTTGATTTCATGGGACAATGAGGTGGGGGCATGAATGACGCATATCTCTTAAGTGATACCTTTCGACAAATCATGAAGCGTCTTGATGCCCTTGAACGCTGTCTTGCCAACCAACACATGATTGGGCGGGTTGTGCAAGTTGATGGCCATAGGGTTCGGGTGAAACTTTTCTCTGAGAGTGCCAATGGACAAGCGGTTTTATCGCCTTGGCTACAAGCGCAAGAAGCGGCGGGGGCTGTTTCCAGCAATATGCCGCTCCATGTTGGTGATCCGGTGCGGTTGTTGAACCCCCATGGTGAGATTGGCTCTGCCTCTCTGGTTGTACGCGATAGCTATAGTGAGGATATGCCTAATCCAGCCCGTCACGCCGAAGAGTTGGCGCTCTGTTATGCCGGTGGCGCTTTGCGGATGACAAAAGATGAACTTATTCTTTCCCATGGGGAAAACCAAATTCATTTGAGTGCACAAGGTTTGGTGCTTTCTCATCAAGCAACCCGTGTTGAATTAACGGGCAGTGTGCAGATTGAAGCAAAAGATTTACAGCATAATCAAAAATCTGTTGGCGCAAGCCATAAACACGGCGGGGTCAAAATGGGTCCCTCCACAACCTCTTCCCCTCTTTAAAGGAGTTTTATGATGCGTGAGAACACTTATGTTATTTTAACCAATGCCGATTTTGTTGCTGGTCAACGTTCACCGGGCAAGGGTGAGGAAATTTGTTTAAGTGAAGAGGCAGCAAAATACCCTTTGCTGCTTGGTCAGATTGCTGAAAAACCAGCCCCTGTTGTTGCGGCGACCCCAACGGTTTCTACCACAAAGACAAGCAAAGGGGCTTAAAGCATGCGGTGCGGGATGAGCGAAAAGGATGGCTCTCTCTTGTATGGCTTTGCGCATTGCCAACAATCACTCCATAAATGTTTAATGACAAGGGTAGGAACACGGGTTTTGCGTCGCCATTATGGGTGTGATGTCAGAGAATTCCAAGACGCCAATGCTGATCCTGCAACAATCTTACGTCTTTATCAAGCTATTGCCTGCGCGCTTGATGATCCAGAATGTGGAGAGCCTGGGTTCTCATTGCAAAGGATTGATCTGACCAAAGCAACGCGTGAGGGAACATTCCACTTTGTTTTAAGGGGAGTTTTTTATCCCGATGGCCATTTGGGGGATTGGTCCCATGGGCAAGAGATGCAATTTCCTTTAGAGGTCTCTTATGGCAGAGCTTGAACATTTACCCTTTTCACAGATTCCTTTGCCACAAATTATTGAAGAGCTTTCTGTTGAAGCAATTTTAGAGCAAAAGATTGCGCGTTTGATGGATGTTTTTGCAGCCCATCATATTCCTTATAATGTGGAAAAGACCGCCTATGACCCCGTGGTCATTCAATTACAAGCGGCTGCTTATGAAGAGTTGCTGTTGCGCCAACGGATCAATGAAGTAGCGCGAGACAATTTACTAGAATTTGCGCGTGGGACAAGTTTAGACCATTTGGGGGATTTTCATGGGGTCACGCGCCTTTTGGATGAAGATGATGAGCGGTTTCGCCGCCGCATTCGCTTAAATAGACAAGGACATTCCACAGGGGGCACAGCGCCACGTTATCAATATTTTGCGCTCTCCAGTGATATCCATGTCAAAGATGCTTTTGTTTATCGTGAGGGCAAAAGCCCGATTATTCATGTGGCTCTTTTTAGTGACAGCCCATCAGGGGTGGCAGATGAAGCTTTAATTGCCAAGGTGCAAGCCGCCCTTGATGAAAAACAGGTAAAAATGACCAATGATACTCTCTTGGTCAAAAGTGCGGTGCAGCGGGTGATCAATGTTTCTGCTGATTTTTGGTTGTTACCGGATGAAGGCTCCTTTGTTTTGGAAAGAGCAGAGCAGAATTTGAGAGAAGAATGGGCGTGCACATGGAGGCTTGGGCGTGATCTTTCTTTAAGTTGGATACTCAGTCGCCTGATGGTTGAGGGTGTGCACCATGTGAACATAACGCAACCGTGCAAGGATATTCTGGTCGCGCCTCATGAAGCAGTGACACTAGGGGAAATTGCCTTATCATTACGGGGGCACGCTTATTAATGCTCTCGTTGTTATTGCCCCCAAATTCAAGCTTGTTTGAACGTTGTCTTGCTGACGCAATGGCTGTTGATCCTCAAGTTAAAAGGGCACTCGAAGATATTTCCCGTGCCAAATTAATCACGCGTCCCCCTTCTTGGTTACCCTCTCTCATTGATGAATATGGTTTGCAAGAATTAAGCCCTTATTTCTCTAACTCTTATGATTTGATTGACCAAGGACTTGCATGGCAAAATATTCGCGGCTCCCTTGCGGCAATAGAGATGGGGTTGAGATGGTTAGAGCTTTCCGCGCGTTTTAAGCCCGCATGGTCTGGGCGTGCATGGTGGAATTCCTTTCAACTTGATTTTGATCACTTGCCTGAACGAACACAGCTTGAAGCCATTGAAGCAATCGTGAGACTTTCCAAAAGTTTGCGCTCTGATTTTCGTCGTGGTGTTTATGGTTATGATGTTGGAGCTGTTGAATGCAATATGTCACACCTTGATGAGTGCATGCTGGACTTCGAGAGTGGCATCTGTCTTACAGCTGGGGGAACTTTGTTTTCCTTTGGACGCACAACAGAAATCAATCACACGCTGACGAAAGAAGAAGGCACATTAATTGGCAACTGGATTGATGACGGGGATGAGGAGTTAAGCTGGAAGCAAATTGATTACCCTTGGGATTTGGCAAATTTTCCGTGGTGTTCGGTCAAAAAACATGAACGCGACATACTCATGGCAGAATGGTTCCAAAATCGTCCCCTTTATTTGGCTTTAAGAGACGCAAACAACACTCTGATTGGGTATCGCCGATGCTATGCTGTAGCGCCTGTCGAACAGGTTTTAGAGGGTGTTTATAACCATTGTGGCAACAAATTTAACCCTTCCCCAACCGGCACTCTGTTGTTTCTGGCAGCTCGCACAGACTTTCATGATGTTGCGGACAAACAAGCCACCTCTGTTTCCCTTCTCGTTCATGGCTCTCTTGCACAACAAACCCCTCCTGGCAAGCTTTGGCTTGAAGCTCATGAACTG
>NZ_JBHIQU010000016.1:0-26242 GCF_042196725.1 Bartonella sp. AC158YNML | reverse complement strand
CGTTCATTGGTTTCCCAAAGTTGTCCACCATTAACCGCATCTTTCGAACCTTTTTCAACTTTACCATCGGCTACATTGATAATTTTACTTGGTTGACCATCATGGTTAGCGTCATAGGCTCCTTTCTCCTTATTCCAGTGTAGAACATCTGAATCAACCTTGTTGATGACATCATTAATACGGTTATTAATATTTGACATCCCCGTATTAATATCACCAAAAGCATCAGCGACATTATGGTGCTCTTTCTCAGCAGTATTGCCATTCTCATCGACTTTAGAAATCTTGAAGGTAGGGTCTGTCCATTGACCATTCGCATATTTAGCACCACCACCGAAATAATTAGCAAGCTTATTGCTCATGAGATAAAGCTGGTTCCCTGTAATGGCATCCGTTGAACCTTTGGCAATCTCACCATCCAAAAGATACTTCAATTTGCTCTTTGTCTTCTGCCCATCTTTTTCATGACGTGCAACAAATGCTCCTTCTCCATCATCCCACAATAAAGCATCTTTTGAGATACCTTCAATTTTCTGATTAAACTCATTGGATACATTCGTTAAGCGCTGATTCACACTTTTGACATTCGCATCAAGCCCCGTCAAAGCATCACCAACATTATAATAGTTAACTTTTGCTACTTGGCCATCTTCAACAATGGTAGATAAGCTATATTTTGGTTGTTTAAAAGCACCATTTTCGAATGAGGCACCACCACCAAAGTAATTTGCAATATCTCCTGATATTTTATTAATCTGGCTACCATTGATTGCATCATGAGAATCCTGGGAAATTGCACCATCCTTAACATTCAGGAGAGCAACTGGCCCATTGCTCTTATCGCCACCTAAAGTTACACTACTGTAATTAACATTGCCATTTTCACCTTTATCGTAGAGAACTGCAGAAGCAGTTACTGTCTCAATATCTTTCGTAATATCCTTTATGCTTTTATCCAGTTGGTCTTTGTTAACAGCTTCATCGCCCTTCTCTGCTGCCTTAACACCAGAAATAGAACGCGCTACACCAGCATATCCCGCAATATTGATCTCAGTACCAGCTGTATCCTTACCAATAGTGATAGGAGCAGAAACTCCGTCTTGCTTAACAAGACTATTTTTTACCACTTCGGAAATCTTATTATCAATATTTGTGATAGAAGTATTAACACCTGTAAACGCTTCCGTAACATTATGATAGGTCTCCCCCTGAATAAGGAAAGCTGGTTCTATACCGTTCAATACATCTGTACTACCACCAAAATATTTCGATGTATTTTGAGCAACTGTTTTAAGATTATCAGTAACAGTTGTAACCTTCTCATTCGTAGCAAAAAGCTGTGAACCATTTACTGCTTCAGTAGATGTTTGAGAAAGTTCTCCATCTTTTACACCAGAAAGTGTTCTTTCTTGCTTATCTTTATTTACAAGGCTGATTTCAGTACCACCGGTTGCTTTACCCACAGTAATAAGACCATCTTCTCCCTCCTGTTTTACAAGGCTATTTTCTGTTACATTATTAATCTGATTATAGATATCCGTAATAGAATTATCGACACCTTTAAAAGCATCAGCGACATTATGATGCTTTTTCTCAACAATAGTGCCATCCTCATTACGCTGAGAAACTTTGAAAGTAGGATCGCTCCACTCTTCATTCTCATAGCGAGCACCACCGCCAAAATAATTTGCAATCTTATCGCCCATCTTATAAAGTTGAGAACCATTTATTGCATCTGTTGACTCTTCTGAAATATCACCATCTGCAAGGAACTTAATCTTACTATCTGTCTTCTGTTCATTTTGTCCATGTAGTGCAACAAACGCTTGCTCCTCTTCACTCCAAAGTAACGCGTCTTGAGAAAATTTATCAAATTTATCATCAAATTTCTTGTCTACATATTGTATATGTTTATTCACATTTTTGACATTTACATCAAGTCCCGTCAAAGCATCACCAACATTTTCAAAGGTTTTCTGTTCTACGTTACCATCTGCAGACACTTGAGATAGATTATATCTAGGGCCTACAAAAGCACCATTTTCAAACGAGGTATTACCACCAAAGAATTTTGCAATGTCGCTGCCCATAGAATGAATTTGGGAACCATTGATTGCGTCTGTTGACTCTTCTGAGATATCACCATTTAAAAGGTAAGTAATCTTACTATCTGTTTTACGTCCGTCTTTTTCATGACGTGCAGCAAATGCTTGTTCCTCTTCACTCCAAAGTAACGCGTCTTGAGAAAATTTATCAAATTTATCATCAAATTTCTTGTCTACATATTGTATATGTTTACTCACATTTTTGACATTTACATCAAGTCCTTCTAAAGCCGAACCAACATCTTCAAAAGTTTTCTGCGCTACTATACCATCTGTCGAAACTGTAGATAAATTATATCTTGGTCCTGTAAAAACACCATTTTCAAACGAGGTATTACCACCAAAGAATTTTGCAATGTCACTGCCCATAGAATAAATTTGGGAACCATTGATTGCGTCTGTTGACTCTTCTGAAATTTTTCCATTTTTAACCCCCGCAACAGTCCGCTCTCCATCAGTACCTGCGATATTAATTTTTGTACCATCTTTTTCCTTACCAATGGTAATAAGCTTCTCATCCTCATCCCACTTAACAAGGCTATTTTCTATCACATCGGAAATCTTATTATCAATATTTGTGATCGAAGTATCAACAGCAGCAAAAGCATCAGTTACATTATTATGTTTTGTCTTCTGAACAGTAAACGTTGGTTTGATACCATTATATATATCTGTCTGCTCACCACCAAAAAAATCCGCTATAGTCTCTGTAATACTCAAGAGCTGATCACCATTAATTGCTTCTGTCGAATTACGGCCGATTTTTCCAGCTCTAACACCAGCAATAACTCGAGTTTCATCTTTACTGTTAGAAACATTTATTTCAACACCTTCTTTTTCGGCACCAATAGTGATAAGCTTTCCATCTTCTTCCCATTTAACAAGACTATTGTCCGCCACTTCTTTTATTTTCTCTTCTACTGTCTTCAACTGGTTAAGATTAACTGCATCCGTACCCAAAATACCGTCTGACACTCTTCTAATTACTTTATCGCCCGCATCAATACCGCCATATGTTATACTTGGACCACGTTTAATCACCAAGCCATTATCAGTTATAGTAACTTCATCCCCTACTTTTATTTTATTAACTTTAATAAGTTCGTTTAAATCAAACGTTACCTCGTTATTATCGCCTCTTACAATTTTGATATTTTTGTGTTCATCTTGATCCGCAGCAGCTACAAACTTTACTGTACTCCCAGCTTTAACATCTGTAGCTTCTCCGTCTTCAACAGCAAGCTTCCAACCCGTTTTAATTCCCGCTGTAACATCTTTCAGCTGCTTAAAATTCACAGCATCGGTATCTTCAGTTCCGTTAGCAACTTTTGTGATTTTTTTATTGTAAGCATCAATACCATCAACAGTTATGCTTGGTCCTCCATCAACAAACTTAAAGCCATCGTTGCTCATAATGCTGTTGCCTGTCGTTACACTCGTGAGCTTAAGAGTATCATTCAGAGAAAATGTAACTTTATTACTGTCTTTTGCAATTTTTATATTTTTGCTACCATATTCATTTTCACCAGCAACAAAATCTACTGTACTCCCAGCTTTAACATCTGTAGCATTATTCCCATCAACAGAAAGCTTCCAACCATTTTCTGCAAGTGTTCTTACCTCTGCCAACTGCTTATAATTTACAGCATCAGTATCTTCTTTCCCCTTAGCTACTCCTGTAATTTTTTTATCACCAGCATTAATACCATTTAAAGTTATGCTTGGTCCATTACCATCAATAAACGTAAAGCCATCGTTGCTCATAATGCTGTTGCCTGTCGTAACACTCGTCAACTTAAGAGTATCACTCAAAGAAAATGTAACTTTATTACTGTCTTTTGCAATTTTTATATTTTTGCTACCATATTCATTTTCACCAGCAACAAGATCTACTGTACTCCCAGCTTTAACATCTGTAGCATTGTTCCCATCAACAGAAAGTTTCCAGCCTGCTTCAGCAAGTGTTCTTACCTCTGTCAACTGCTTATAATTTACAGCATCAGTATCTTCTTCCCCTGCCGCTACTCCTTTAATCGTTTTATCACCAGCATGAATACCATTAACAGTTATGCTCGGCCCCTCATCACCGTCAAATCTAAAGCCAGCAGCATCCATAATGCTGTCTCCTGCTGTGACAGTCATTACCTGAATATCATCAGCTAGATCAAATGTGACATTGTGATCATTATCTTTTTCGATCTTGATATTTTTTGTACCGTCATTATCAGCTGACTGAAAATTTACTGTACCATTTGGACCAATAGCCGTAGCATCTCCACCGTTAACAGCAAGCTGCCAACTCGTTTTGTTCGCGTTTTTCACCTCTTGCAACTGTTTATAATTCACTGCATCGTTAGGTTCAGACCCATCTGCTACGTTTGTGATCTTTTGCTTGGCCGCATCAATACCATCAATAGTCATGTTAGGACCATCATTACCATTAATAAAAAAGCCATCTACAGTCATGCGTGAACCATCTTCACCGTTAACAAAAAAACCATCATCACTCATCGTGCTTTGGCCTGTGGTGACTTGCGTCAATTTAAGATGATCATTTAAAGTAAATTCGATTTTATGCTTATTATCTGCAGTTTCTCTTTTAATCTTTAAGTTATCTTTTCCCTCTTCTTTTTCACTTTTCACTGAAAAATCTACGGTATTGCCTGGATTCACGTCTGTAGGATCTGTATCGTTAGCAGAAAGTTTCCAACCCCCTGCCCCTGCTATGACATCTCTCATAGCTTTTAGTTGCGCCACGTTTACCGCATCGGTATCTTCACTTCCAGCAGCGACCCCTGTAATTTGTCGTGTTAGGTTACCATTACTAGTACCACCAACTTCACCAACGCTAAAAGCACCTGTTGTGCTTTTCCATGCCATACCGGTTTCTGTCGAATCACCATTAAGGTAAGGGTCATACCCCTTAACGCCCTTGTTCCTATCAGAGACCGAGCCACCACCGATAGCAACACCGTCATACACCGTTACTTGTGCATTTGCGCCAATAGCAACAGAATCTTCCGTTTCAGCATAGGTATGTGTACCTATAGCAATCGCGTTTTCTCCCTTCGCTGTTACTTTTCTGTTAGGATTATTTTCTTCAGTCCTGTCAGAACGCCTGACCCCTATTGCAATAGCACCTGACCCCAAAGCTTCAGCATCTGTACCTATAGCAATCGTATAACTCTTTTCTGCCTTTACCTTTGTACCTAAAGCAATACTATTTGTACCTAATGCAGTTGCAAGCCCTCCAATAGCAACTGAAGATTCCCCCGATGCCTCTGAACCAACCCCCATAGCAACAGCTGCTTTACCACTTGCAAGTGCGGAAACACCAAAGGCTTGCGCCCCTCCAGCCTTCGCCGTTGCACCTGCACCCAAAACGGTTGAATAATTACCCGTCGCTGCAGACCCACACCCTGTTGCAAAAGAATAAACACCATAAGCCTCAGGCATTGCATTAACGATACCACCAGTCGGTGTTCCCATATAGCCACTCATCGGCCGACTAAGACTGTTAATCGTTACACCATCACCAGCCCAAGTAACCTTTTCAGTCGTGGTACCATAGGGATGACGGTTAAAAAATTCTCGATCTTCGATAAATCTGTTATATTGTTCCTTTGCAGTTATTCGTTGATTATCAGTAATTCCTTGTTGTTGTTTGCCACCACGACCAACAACGTTGTCTGCACCACAATAATCATCATCACCAGCAAAAACAACACTCCCATGACTACCATACGGATACATGACACTAGCACCACTTGTGCTTCTAACTAGCTCTCCTGTTATTGAGAGATTCGCCGCAAAAACAGGAGAAACACTCGATAAGAGTGTCGCCATTACCGTACTAAGAGAGACAACTTTAATTAAATTTGGTGTGGAATATTTTTTTTTCATAAGAACCTCCTCCAACAGAGTTCAACATCATTACAACGCGCGGAAACACTCATGGCAAAACCCTCAGTTTGCGCACTTCAAAAACCAATAAATCAAGACAAAACCCTCCCCCTACGATACCGCTATTTTTTACGGCATCGCCCTAAAATCTT
The DNA here is from genome assembly GCF_042196725.1 of Bartonella sp. AC158YNML. Taxonomy (NCBI): domain Bacteria; kingdom Pseudomonadati; phylum Pseudomonadota; class Alphaproteobacteria; order Hyphomicrobiales; family Bartonellaceae; genus Bartonella; species Bartonella sp. AC158YNML. The sequence goes on along the minus strand of NZ_JBHIQU010000016.1, from coordinate 20,082 downwards.
TGCAACAACATCGAATCTAGAAAAGTCCCCAACCCTTTTAGCTAGAGGGATTCAAGCTAAAAAATAAATAAAAACACAAAACTTTGAAAATATACCGTTATCTCCATTCAAAAACACTGCGATTTATCTCTTAACAAAAATAGTTTCACTAAAGAGCAATTCTACCTTTTCAAATAAAGCGCATTAAAAGAATGGCAAGAGTGTAAAAATAATTTTTTATAAATTTATAAAAATACTTCTCAATAAAATAGCTGTTCTTATAAGCACAAATTTATGATTTTTTAACTTATAGCATAATGTAATAATGACAATTATCATGATAACATCACTCTTTGCTGCGAAGTAATCTGTTTCAATATATGATGCACACCTTTGAAAGAAATCTGTCTTAAATATAATGATGCACGCTCTGTAAAAAGTTTTAACGTGCTCATCTTATCATCTTCATAAAAAGATAAAAGCGCTATAAATAAGCTTTCGTTCTTCTTTCTTTCATGTCTGTTCCCCTTCATAGTCATCAAACACCGTCCTTGTATTTTCACTAAAGCTGTTTTCTAAACTCTTTCCTCTCACATAACCCACTGTATTTTCACCGTTGTCCGTATCTTTTCTTCAACCAACAAATATTTCAGGAATGATGCTATACTCGCTTCATTTTGAAGAAATTTTGTTTGTATCACTACTCGTCATTCTTTTTATGAACCATTTTATCTTTAATCAGAGAAATATATTGATTTATAATAATAGTTTCTCGTTTTTCAGATCGAATAAGAGACTCGAAAATCGTGAGATTTTCACATTCCAAACTTGGTTATACAGCAGAAAATCAAAAAAGTTTTATTTTTTTAAAAAGCTGTTCATTCGTATCTTATGAAGTTGCTAGAGGTGTTTTTTCAGCTTCGATTTTACGTCTCAAATGTAATTTTAAAAGCGGCAAAGTGGCGTCGATTTCTTCTATATCATTGAGGTTTTGAATAAGCTCTTGCAATCTTCCATAAAGCTCTGCTGCTAATTCCGCAACATCTTCAGGAGAAAGTGTTATTTTTGCATCATGATAGGTCGTATAAACTAAATGTCCAAGCTTTTTCATCAGCCCAGCAGGAATCGCCTGCGGTTTAAAACCAGCTGCTTTCGCCTTTGCCATATCTGAAAACATATCACCATTGCCTGTTACTAACCAATCTAATGAAACACCACAAATTTCTTGATATTTGGAGAGCGCAGAGGCTGTAGGCTCACTTATACCAGTTTCATAAGTTCCTATAGAGCCAGCAGTGATACCAAGATGTTCAGCAAACTGCTTACGCTCTGTGAAACCAAGAGCGTGACGCACTTCACGAAAACGTTTTGCCAACTCAGTTTTAGGTTTTGCTTCCGGACGAGCCAAAAAAACACTCCAAAATCAATATAATTGTTGACTAAATAATTATATTTATCGTTACTGCCCCTTAAGAAGAGCAGTTATCACATACATAACCCCACAAAAACGGATGTTACAGTATCCATTTAAGCAGGAGCGAAAATTATGACAATTACAAAAAATGCAATCGCTGTGGTATTTTTCTGAGCTGCGCCCCTGTAATATAACCTTGGAAAAACTCAAGCCTATCAGAGGCTATTTTCCAGAGTCAAAAACATTTGGACACAGGCCAATGAAAAAACTAAATGCGCCAATGCCAACTCTATCAGTTTGCATGCCAAGCCAATTCTTGCCAACTGCTTTCTCAAAAGTTGCAGTCATATTCTTTCAAAAGCAAAAAGCCTAATACGATTCTCTTCATTTCATGCTGTGCAATATACCACTGAAATTTTATTACAAAAATATGCTAATGCATTTCCCATAGGTTTTATAAGGTAAAAAGTTTATCAATGTCTAAAAATCAATATAAAATAGGCAAAATAATTGGTATTCTACAAAAAATGAGATTATCACTCGTTATTAAAAAGTTAGACGTTTACAAACCCTGTTTGCTTATTTTATATATTAATGGCACTGATTTAGCTGTAACTGGCAATAGAGATTTCAGGGTTTTTGGTTTATCGTCAGAATACTCTTCCTCTACGCATATTAAAAGCCTTTTGGCAATGTATTTTAAATGCTATAAATTCTATAGTAAACACATTGCCATCCATATTTACAATTGGGCGCTTCAAAATCTTGGAGTAATAAAATCTTTAATAGGCTTTGATTTAAAAGCGCGTATTTTTCAGAAAATTGACAAAACCATGAGGTTCGTATACATGGCAATTTTAAGTGATGATAGTGGAGTGATACTTAAAAAAGCTGCATGGAAACCCGCAACGTTGAGGAATTAAGCATGACCTCTTTATGCGATAAAGAATTATCTGATACACTGGTTGGTCTTTATGACGACTATCAACGCGGTTTCGACATTGGAGAAGAGCTTAAACTGTGCGTGGATTTAGCATTATCTCTTGAATTAGAACTTAGTATTCACCGTTTAAGCGAAGCAGATGCTGTTTTAAAAAAAGAGATTGTGCAAACCTTGCATCGTCGCAGAAACACTCATACCAACGAGGATGAAATTGATACAATTTTTCATATGGATTTTGAAAAACAAAAATAATGCAATACTCCCCCTATATGATAAGATATTACATCGTCGCTTTACTTTCTACTACGCTTAGACAAAAAACTTTCAAGAAGATTTAAAGTGTTACGTTTTCGTCTTCTTAACAACAGTGAGATGAATTAGAGAGACGCATCAATTCTTTTGGGTTATTATCAAAAAATAGGGAGTATTCTCTAGCATATATCAATTTATGCTTTATTTATTGAGCACCAACTTTCCATTTGCTCACCACCCCTTTAAAAGAAAAACATGAAATATACCACAACATAAATGTTTATAAAATAGCGTATTTTACCACACTTAAAGCCAATTTATTGTTTTTCATGTTTATAAAACAGTACAATGAGAATTCCAACAAACGCAACAATGCTTTGAAAAAAATATATCGATTGAGGTGATATGCTACTGTTATCGCTTGCCATAATGAGATAAAATCCGAGGATCAAGCATCCAGAGATACCATTAAAACTTGCCTGCAATCTTCCTTGGTATTCAGGATCACAAGAGAGTTGTGATAAAGAAATCGAAAGAGCCCAACTCGAAAGTCCAAATCCAATCATAAAGTAAACAGGAAAAACAACAAAATTGTGTGTATTAACAGATAAAATAGCGAGGCCAATAGCCATAAAAGCTAATAAAATGGCTAATGTTTTCCTTATCGATAAAACTTTACAAAGAAGTGGTGAAAAAAACGCACCTGTCAATACGCCCATAGAATAAAGCACCTCAAATATCGCAAAGGTCCTGTTATCAGCATGTAAAACCTCTTGTATATAAGGAACGAGAATAACAGGAATGGTCATCAAAAGAGTCATAATAATCATCTGGCTTATATAAGGTACAAAAAGAGCCGGATTCTGTTTAAAATAATGAAGGGATGCTGTATAATTTTCCCACCAATTTTGCTGGTTTTGTTTTTTAGATCTTCGGTTTTTAGGTACCTTCATTACAAAATTAAATAAACCAGCAATGATAAAGAATATACCACCTATTAGAAGAGTTCCTTTTGTTCCTGCATAGGATAGTATAAATCCACTTAAGCCCATACCTACGATAGTGCCAAGTTCATAAACCATATCGATGGTTGCATTTGCATTGATGAGCTGTTCCTTCAGCACAATACTTTGAATTAAAGAAATAGCTGATGGCATATAAAAAGGGATAAAAATACCCAAAAGAGCAGATAAGACCATCAATTCAATTTTTATACCAAAATGCCAAAGCATTACCCAGCTTACGATTACCAAACCTCTCACAAGATTTGAAATAATAATCTGCGTTTTACGGTTATATTTATCTGCCAATATGCCAAAAATAGGCGCAAAAATAATGCCAGGCGTCCAAAGAAAAAGCATCATCAACGCTACACCACGGATTGAGCCCGTCTGATTGTAAGCGAGCCACGACAATGTAATATAATTTAGTCCACTTCCAAATGTAGCAAATAAGCCACTCAAGGTAAAATAGAGAAAAGTTCTATTTTCAAATAAATCAATGCGTTCCTTCAAACTTGAAGTGAACATAAATTATCCTCTAAAACAAATATCATTCGATATGTATCATGCTTTCTGTTTTAAAAAATGCATTTTTTCTAATTTTCATTGTAGATCACTAAATTTAAGAAAGCAAAATTCCTTTTTTAAGACTTTTAAAATCTCTATTCTGTCGTATGATCAATTTTTTATATGAAAATAAAATATTTACATATAAAGATAGAATAAAATTAATATTTTATGTGTATTTATTCAGAAACTATACCTTTATAAATAATGTAAAATAACTTTACGGTATTGAAGATTCATATGCATCATTATCTTACAGGGAGTTTACCTACGCATCGTGAACGCAATATAGTATCGTTGAAGCTTGTTCTCTTGCTCTTACCAAAAAGCAAGAGTTTTAACTCAGATGCAGACAAACCTAAAAAGTCCAGCATAGCATTTGCATCGTTATTATACATGTTCAGAAAAAGCTTTAGTTGCTATATTAAAAAGGAAAACTTTATTATGCCATTAAAATGGATTCTTTAGTCCCTGAAAAATAACCAAAAATGATTGTTGATTGATCTCTTCTGGTACAAAACCTTCTTGAGGAGAGCAATGAAAAATAGAAAGCCTCATTATTTATTGCCATGAGAAATAAAGAGAAGATACCCAAAAAGTCATATTGGAAGCGCCCAAAAATGAAAGCGACCAATACGAATAAAGAATAACAATGCCTTTGGTGCTGTTCCATAGCAGAGAAAAAACTTGTGCTATTGCTACATTAAAGTCAGAAGGAGAAAGTTTTTTAAGGTAACAACGAAAACATAAGCGCCATTATTGCCTCCCCCCCTTAACTTATTTTCACACTCAAATAGGATCGAGCACATCCCCCCCCAAGAACATAGCTATGCTAGCCGTTTAGCGAAGAAACTTCTTATTGGTAAAACATCCTACAAGAAGCACAATAAAAACACCAACTGTCTCTGCTCTCAGTCTCTCCGAAAATTAGCTATCGCAATGATAAACATTATTATTCAAATTTGTATCATACTTCTATCTAAAAAACTTGACATGCCTAACGACACATATATTAGTTTTTTATAAAAACGTATAGACGTATATTTTTAGATATACGAACATGGGGGAAGATGATGTGCGCAAAGAATTAATGTTTCGGTTTTATGGGCTTGTTACCCTACTCTATCTTTCTGATATGGTGCTTTTCTTAAGTAACCTTTGGAATGCTTATCGCATAACATCTTCATCGATTTTTCTAGGCGTAACCATGGCTTTGGGGACTCTTACACCCTATCTTTTGAAAAAAAGTGGATTTGTGTATATTAAAGCCTCACTGCGGTTGGTCGATTTATACAAAAGGCGGATCATTATCTATAGCCTTCTTTTATTGATTGCATTTTTCCATTACGCTGATTCCCCCTTTGGTTTTATCGCTGTCTCTATCTCTATTGGTTATCTCTCTTTGATCACTTTAAGTACGCTGGAGACTTATAATACTAAACTCTCGCTTAGTGGCTATATTAGTGCTCAAAAGGCTTCCCGCATTATGCAAACAGTGGTGCAGATTGGCGCCTTTTTGGGAGCAGCATTGAGTGGTTATCTCTTGGAAGCAACCAGCCCTCAAGGGGCTGCAGCTGAAATCGGCTATAATGGTTTGATTGTGACACTTTGTGTGTTTGACATCATTATAAGCCTTATAGCCGGATATATTATCTTTTGCGATGAATATAACGCCACAGATACCACAGCACTTGAAACTGGTAAGAAGCCAGCGCCTACACCGCAAGCGGATGGGCTCTCCCGTGAGCTTAAACTTTTATGCGTCTGCATAGGACTTATTGGCTTTCATATTTGCGCTTATAATACGCTGGCAACTATTCTTTTTCAGAGTGTAAAAAATTTCGGCTCTGAATATTATGGGCTGTGCAGCGCAGTTGCGGGTGTGGGGGCTTTTCTGGCTGCTTTTATCAAGATCCCGCGCTTTGAATTCATCCTTCCAGCCCTTATGTTGAGCGTAGCTGATCTTATTTTTAGCACCACACAATCGCCCTATTTGGCTGTGGTCTTTTGCTTTTTTATTGGACTTTCAATGAATACCATGCGAATTAATGCCCGCAAACATACGATTGAAGAGACCAAAACAGAGGCTCAAGCAGAGCTGCTGGGAAGCTATAGCGGTATGCTTTATACTCTCTCCCAATCGGCAGGTTATGTCATTCTTGGTCTTCTTACAAGCTCTGCCCTTATGGGTCCTCAAGCAGCTGTTTATCTTCTCCCCCTTATAGGACTAATAATCTTTATTTATGTTCTTTTCCTTTTATTACAGCGGAACAAAGTATGAGAAAACCTATTCTTATTGTCGACCCTTTCTCCACGGGTGCCCTCTATGGCCCTGCTTTGCAAAAATTAGGCTATGCTTGTTATGGTGTTATCTCTCAACAAGCTCCTTTTTCACACTATATGCTCTCTTATCAAGGTGAGGGCATGGCAGAAGCGAAACTTCATAATGTAGATGAGATAAAGACACGCTTTCCTATCGGCACGATAGAGGCTGTAATAGCGGGTGCCGAAGGGGGTATTTATTGTGCAGATCAATTGGCGGCTTATTATAATTGCCCTGGGAATAATCCCTCAACCACAGATTGGCGACGGAAAAAGGCAGCAATGCAGAAACACCTTTGTGAAAATGGTTTATCTTATATCCGATCAAAAATTCTTACAAAAGACAATTATACTTTCGATGGTTTTGAAAGCCACAGCGGCTATGTGGTAAAGCCAAATGATTCTGCAGGGAGTGATGGTGTTTTATTTTTCTCTAATCTTGAGGAAGTGGCGGCATGGTCCTCTAGAATCGACTGGACGCAAAAAAATATTTTTGGCGCACCTAACGAGGCTTATTTGCTTCAAGAAAGATTGGAGGGAGAGGAATACATCGTCGACGCCGTCGTAAAGGGAGAGGCTATAAAGGTATGTGCTTTATCGCGATATAAAAAAGGTATTCATAATGGAAGTGCTTTTGTTTATGAATCGCTTGATGTGCTTGATGCTCAAGATCCCCTTTATGCCGCTCTTATCTCTTATGCAAAACAGTGCATTCGTGCGCTGGGGATTGGATATGGACCTGCGCATATGGAAATCATGCAAACAGCTCGTGGTCCAGTGATGATCGAAGTAGGAGCCCGCCTCCACGGGGGGGGATTGCGCCCACTTTGTTTGCACATTGCTATGAAAATGATTTACTTGAAAGCTCCGTTAACCTTATTGCGGGAATGTTTTCGCAAACACCAAGTCGCTTTAAGAAAAAAGGGCGTATTATCTTTCTTATCAATAAAATTGATGGTCGTATCATAAAAGATATTAATCTATGGCAGCAAAAGCTTCATTCTTGGGAAAATGTCGTTCATTTTATGCTCTTTTTTAAAGAAAATGAACCCCTCCCCCTGACCATTGATTTAAATACCTGTCCAGCCATTATAGCAATTTGGAGCGAGAGTGATGATGAATTATCGACTTTGGAAAGGATAATTCGTAGCAATTTTTTATAAAATACAACAATTGGGAGGAACACATGGATTCAGCAGCGCAAATAATTAAAAATATAGACAAATATGAAAAATGGAAGCAAGTAATTTTTAACGAATTCGATGCGATAATGAATAACAAAATCAGGCCTTTTCCTTGTCTATTCCGGGTGAATGGATATCAAAAAGACATGCTGAGATTTGGATTCTACAAAAAGTTGACCGCCAAAAATATTATGGAAGACCTTATAAATTATTGTGATAATTATAAGACCTTTGGAAAAAATACATCTTTTGTTGCATTTGAGGAGCCTGTCTCCATACAAAGTATCGAAGTTTATAGAGAGAAATTCTGGTCTATACTTAAAGATTTGAGAATGCTTGACGACCAAGAATGGCCTAAGCATATACCTAAAAATATGGATGACCCTCTATGGGAGTTTTGCTTTCATGGTGAACCTATGTTTATAGTTTGCAATACCCCATCCCATATAAACAGAATAAGTAGAAAAAGTTCTACATTTATGTTAACTTTCCAGCCTAGGTGGGTTTTCTCTGATCTACTGGATACAGAAAAAAAAGCAAAGAATGCGTTCTCCACTGTAAGAAAAAGGCTTGAACCTTTTGATATTATCACAAAGTCTCCTTTTTTAGGAAAATATGGTGATCCCCAAAATAGAGAATGGATGCAATATTTTCTGCAAGATAATAATATTGAATCCCCACCTTGTCCATATCATGTAATGGAGCATGATAATGACTAAATTTTCTAAAATTAAATTAAATAAAAATATCTATGATATATTCAAAATGATGCTGCCAGAGCAAGGATCAATAGAGATACAAAGAGATTTTCCAAAAAAAATACACGATTGGCATATTCACCAGGTCGATGAAACTCTCTTGATTATAGAGGGAGAATTAGATTTTTTCTATAGCGAAAAACGTATAACCTGTACACCAGGAGATATTATACATCTACCTGCCAATACAAGGCACAAATCAATTGCGGCAGATGTAGGATGCATATATGCAATTGCTACAGAAAATCTCACTATTGGAAATGGGTAGCTGCTTGCTCTAGACGTGAGGTGGAAAAATTATCAAGTATACTTGGTATACCTCATAATAATTGGATATTATCATGCATTGATGTCCCTAATGGTCGATGAATTTGAACTCTTAAATAACTTTTTTAGCTCTTGCATCACTTTATTTTCATAAATTCAATGAGTTAGGTAAAATATTTTTATTTTGGTTTTTGGTGTATTGTTAGTCTAAAGTACATGAAAATGATATAGTGACAACTTAAAATGTTTTATATGTCGAGTTTGAAGAAGCTCTGTCTTATAAAAAAGGATCGATTATTATGATGCAGGTGAATTTAGCTATTAATCTGTTGTTACAGAAAAGTGAAAAAAGTTGCACAAGAACCTTTAACAAAAATGGTTGAAATTTAGATAGGGTTACAAGGTATAAGATAAAATTTGTTCCATTAGCTCTACAATTTTTTGGTTAGTTCATTTATTCTACCGATATCATTATAAGAAACAGGTGATTATTTTTTGAATTGTGACAACACATGCGTTTCATGGTTTATTTTGCCCATTAGAAAAGTTATTAGTTGAGTCAGTTTAAAAACTCATGGCGTTTTGTACAATGCAGTGTATGTGTAAAATTTCTCAGAATGGTAATGTTAAGAGCAATGTTGAAGGAGTGCCTTTTCTTGGAAAGACTGTACAGCAGTTACGAGTAGATCTAGGAGAAAAAGCGTTTATTTTTAAAACAGATAGAAATATTGATGATAACAATTGATTAAACCGAAAGAGAAATATTTATTCTAAAGTTGATGATAAAATTGTAGCGAAATATATTTTCGATAATCATAAAGAAAAAGTTAGGGAATATGTTTTTATTAGTAAGAAAGAATATCATTCATTTGTCCCGATAAAAGTTAACAAATTCAGAGATAACTTTTTTCGTTCGTTTCGATGAAAAAATAATTGTCGGCGTTAGTGGAGGAGGAGCTTCTAATCCATTGTTACAAAGTTTAATAAAAGTTCGAATACCTAAAGATTCTTTAGTTCATGTGAGAGTGTTAGGAATACAAAATTGGGATAGAGGGGAGACAAAGAGAGCAAAAGCCGAAAACTTTGCACCAATATTGGTTAGAATTGCATCTTGTTCATTCAGACGAAGTTGGTCAATTATTAGGTGCAGCAGGGATAGATTGGGCGGGAACTTTAAAAAAAGCGCATCCCGAATCTGACTTAGAGGTTATTGAAATTTTAGCAGTGCAATTGGCTTTGTCTTATGTTGCTCGAACATTAGATACAAGTCTTGTTGTGATTAGAGTTAATTTAGAAGATCGGCTTGCTGGAAGTTTTTATAATATCATGAGAGCTAAAAATATTTCTTTTTGTTTCGTGCACGAAGTGGATGCACCTCGTATTTTTTATCTATTGCACTGTTGTCCGAAACATATTTTAGATGGTTGTTACTTGAAATATGCCTTGGAAAATTATTGGGCAAAAGAGCGTAACTTATGTATTGGAGAGCAGTTTCCTATTATTTGTCTCAATTTATGAGCACAGTATTGTTTGGTATAGAATTTATGCTGATAGATGGCTTGCAAAAAATAAGCACTTGCAATGCATTTGAACTCAAATTTTATGAAAAACTCGGATTAAGTACCGAGCCACATTTGACAACAGAGAAAATCACAAAATGGCTTAGTGCTCTGTCTGGGGTCGTAAGAAATGTTGCGTAATTCCGTCTTTCTTATGATTTTGATTGGAAGTTTGACAAGTTTCTGTACGAGTGGCGTATTATCTATCAGCCTTTCTTTGTTACAATTACAAGATACAACTGGAGAAGCGTCTGCCGCTTTGAATGTCGTTAATTTAATTGCAATTGGAATTGCAGGCTTATGTTTGGGAAATGTGTTAGCGCGCTATCAAGGCTTTGTAATTGGATTTTATAGTCAAATTATTTGTGCTGGGTTGTTGTCTTTCTTATTATTCATAAACAACTCAATGCTTATTTTATTTGTGTTTTTCTTACTCGCTCTCTTGAAGGGGGCTGATAACCCAAATAACAATACTGCCTTGAATCAGCTTATTCAAAACCCAAAACAAAAGGCTAGTGTATTTGCATTCTATACCAGTTGTTGTCAATTTTTCGTTATTATTTCTCCATTGCTTATATATTTTATAATTGCGTATTTGGGACACGAAATAGCCATAGTATTTGTTGTCTTTATTTATCTTTTAAATGCCGGTTTATGGTTTCGTATAAATTCTATACAACAAATAAATAGAATAAAAAAGCCATCGAAAAGGTCAACCCAAAGAGCTTATGGAGTTGGTTTTAAATGTCTTTGGCATATTTCTGCTTTGCGTTTTTTAACGATCAATCGTATTTTAAATAACTTTCTTTATACAGGATCTCTCGTTTTATTGCCGCTTGTTCTTGCATCACTAACATCAGATAATATAAAATTTACAGCCATTCAAAATTCTATTTTTTCTTTGTTAGCACTGGGTTTTGTGATCAATGGTCTTGTTTCATCCTATTATTTACGGAAATATCCATCTTTAATTCGTTTTTTCGTATGGGGAGCATCGGTTTTAGCAATAATCGCAATCTCTTCTGTTTTATATTTAAATTTTACCCAATATTCTCTCTATATTATGGGTTTTTTATTAGGCATTGGGCAATTTTATTTTAGGGTATCGGGAATAACAATTGGTCAAGCTGTTACACCTAGTGAAAATTTAGCTGAGGTGACTTTAGTAAGCGAAGCTAGTGTGCGCATTATAACAGCTTTATTCTCTATTGTGCTTTTATATGCAGAAAAATTTTTTTCATTTTCTATATTATACGTCCTGTGTGTATTTATAGGCTTTTGCGCCCCTTTATTTATTTTGCACGGACTATCTATTTACATACAAAGCTTAGAGATAAAAGAAAGTGCCGCATGAATGATGTTCAATTATTATATTACGTCAGTCTTTTTTTGATTATCGTATAGATAAAAATTTTGTACAAATATTCATGACATTAATTTTAAATGAGCACATTGCGTGAGAAAAGCTGAGGTATTCGTTATCTCTGATGTGGATAAAACGCATTTAGCCCGTTAATCAACAAAATTGCAAATAGCACTATGATCACCATTAATTCTAAAAGCTCTACCAGAAATTAGTGATAATGGCAAAAATCCTTTAATGATATTTGAAGAGATCGTTTATGCTAGATCAGGTTATCTAAAGATCGAGAGAAGAGGAGCTTAGAAATTATAAAATTGATGAAAATTCAATAGTAATTTCTAAGTGTACATAATGACAGGCATAGATCGGCGAGAACTAGTCAATTTCAAACAATAAAAAATCCTGCAAATGCTGAGCTTTTTAAACTATGTCATATCAAGCATATGAAAGTTCGTTTTAAATTAATGGCGGAGAGAGAGGGATTCGAACCCTCGATATGGTTTCCCATATACACGCGTTCCAGGCGTGCGCCTTCAACCACTCGGCCACCTCTCCAGAAGTTTGCACTATACCCAGAAAGAAATAACGTGCAAGTCTAAACTATACATTCAAAACCCAAAAAACAAATTCATTTATTAAAATAAGAGCTTTTATCTGTTGAATAACAAGCACATCTCTTCTTTTTAAGAAAAAACTTTTTTCGTGGATAGGTTTGTAGAATACAATAATGGGAATAAAAAGATTGTCGCCAGTTATAAACTTTCATGCTCATTTACGCACTTTCTGCTTCACAAAAAAATACTTCTCTTAAAATTGGCATACAGTCCATGGTTTTACGCAACCAAATAATTAAATATTTCTCGCTTCACAGCATTGATTACCCTAATAATAAATAGAATAATAACGATATGAACTTCTTATATCCCTAATATTAAAATTGTTTATTCAGATAATAAATTTCATTTCAATAAAATCATTCTCGACCTCCTTCTTGCCTCCAAGGATGAAAATCCTTAATCACTATAACTTTGATTACAAACAACTCTCTCTTGAAATGAGATCTACCTGCTAATCACTTTTATGTTTCAGACAATATATAACATATTGATTTATAATGATGAACCATCGTTTACACATCATAAAAACCTCGAATATCGTAATTCTTTCTCACCATAACCCCTTTCATATTGAATTAATTAAAATCACTTGCTTAATAGGAAGGGATGGTATGTGGGGGGAGAACATTTTAAGAGAGGATAAGTGGCTCTTATGCATTTTCTTAAATAGCACGAATTTTTGCAACATTGAGAGCTGTAAAATAGTGTGACGGTGTCAGTTTTCTCTTTCATAGGATCCATAATAAGCCCTACTCTAAATCCTCTACTCAATTTCACACTTCTATATTTAGTTGATACTAAAGAAAATAAAATTCAGACAAAAAACTTTGCATTTTTAATTTAATATGTATGAATATATCTTATTTTCTAAAATGAAAAAATAGTCTCGTTTTGATCAAATACAAAATCATAAAAATGCAAACCTGTTTTCATTTTTACCATATACTTTTAAATTCAGCTTTACAGTTTTCAAAATATCTAAAGTAATCTCAATTATTTAAAAGAGATTACGTATTACTTCATACTTTTAATTATCGCATTCTTTAAGCGTGATATGGTCTCATCACAAAACAGAATACTCTAAAAATACTATTTTCTTTCTCATCCACACGTTTGTTAAAAAACATCTCTTAAAGCTTGTCACATATACCTCATACGGTGTCTATGAATGGTATAAAATCTATTGGATAGCATCATCTTTCCTTAAATAAAAAGAAAAGCCAAGTACCATCACGCTATTTATCGCCTAATGTTACAATATCTATTGCTATTTGAGAGAATGCATAAAAGGAATTTATTCTTTCTTAGAGTGTTTTTATCCATACATTACTCCTCCTTGTAATGTATAAAAGAATAATTTTTATTAATTTAATATAGAGAAATTTAAAACGAGAAAACCCTACAATATTCAGGGTTCTCATTATGTAAAACGATAAATTACCATTACAAATTAATATGCTACCTATAATCGTCCTAAAGGATAATGTTTTACAGCACTAAAGATCTGATTAGTCTGCAAAATGAGCTCGTTCTTTCCCCTTAATGTTCTTTATCACCTTATATCCTTGCTTAGAGCACGTACAGCTCGTGCAGTTTCACATTGTAATGCTTTTTGTGCTAAAATTTTCATATCTTCAAAACTATGAGTCTGTAAATACGCCTTTACTGGAGAAATATCGCAAGATATCATAGAAAGCTCATTAATTCCCAATCCAGTCAAAATCATTGCACCAAAAGGATCTCCAGCCATACCACCACATACACTAACCCAACACTTATTTTGTGCAGCTCCCTGAATAGTCTGATAAATCATACGCAAAACTGCTGGATCAAGGCTATCAGCTTCAGACACAAGGTACGGATTTTGCCGATCAACAGCCATTGTATACTGTGTTAGGTCATTGGTTCCAATTGAAAAAAAATCAACATGGGCGCTCAATACATCTGCCATAATGGCCGCTGCTGGAACTTCGATCATAATACCAAGTTTTAATTTTGGTGCATCAATATCGTTGCGGATTTCCTCTGCAATCTTTTTTATAGCGACAATCTCTGAAACAGACATGACCATCGGAAACACAATCCATAGATCTCCACCCTCTTTTGCTGCTCGATATAAAGCACGTAATTGAGGCACCAAAAGATCACGTCGACGTAACAAAAGCCGCGTTCCTCGAACACCTAAAAAAGGATTGTCCTCTTTAGATAAATGTAAATGCGCAACCTGTTTATCTCCACCAATATCAAGTGCACGAATAATTATTGGCTTATCTCCTACAGCTGTAATCATCGCCCGATATATATTAAATTGTAGCTCTTCATCCGGAATATATGGATTCTCTAAAAACAAAAATTCCGTGCGCATAAGTCCAACACCTTCAGCCCCCAAATCAAGTGCAACAGGAACCTGATTTGCGTAGTTGACATTAGCCATGATACGAATTCTTTGACCATCTGTCGTTTGCGCTGGTAATCTACACGCATTTATCTCACTGATACGTTCTTGCGCAACAGTATCAATTTTCCTTTGGGCATCTTCAACATCTTCAAACGTAGGATCAAGATAAATGAACCCGTTATCGCCATCAATAATAGCCTGAATACCAGACTGAACCGCTAAAATATCAGCACCTGCCGCAACAACCATTGGAATACCAAGAGTACGCGCCAGAATAGCGGTATGAGATAATGGACCTCCCCATGCTGTTGCTAATCCTTTTACCTTTGTACAATCAAGTTGTGCTACATCAGAAGGAGACAGGTCATTTGTAACCAGAATGACACCACGTGGTATATCATTTAAAAAGAATGATCTATAGGATGGATTGATTTCACCTAAAACACGACGACCAACATCAACTAAATTAACAGCTCGTGCTGCTAACAAAGGATTATCTACCTTAGAAAACATATCTGAAAACTGCCGAACCGCTCTATCCCAAGACCAAGCAACACCATGACCTTCTGCTATAAAACGATAAGCTTGAGCTATTAAATTTTCATCTTCAAGCAAAACCATTTGCGCAGAAAAAATCGCAGCAGAATCCGCTCCCATACGCACTGTAATATCAGAAATCACTGATGCCATTTTATGTTTTGTTTTTGTAAGAGCATTGTCAAGACATGCCGCACCAGCTGCAAAATCAATTGGCTGATCTATTATGGCAATATCATTTTGCCTTAAAACAAAAATCTTACCAAACGCTAACCCTGAGCTTGCTCCAACACCAGAAATACCTTTGTGCATGGAGCGTGGATGCCAACCATGAAAAGTCTTTGTTTGAGATTCCATTTCTCTCATCACGCATTTTTCACTAATACTTACCTTTTTTACAATAGAAATCGCATCCTTAAGAAGTTGTGCTCCTTCTGCAGCATCTGTAGAAAAAATAAGAACATCGCCGTTTTTTACTCCTAATTGCAATAAACCAACTAAATTTTTCATTTCAACGGCATATTGACCATGGCGAACTCTGATAGAGTTCTGAATCTTTTTCGCAAAATCAACCCAAAGAGAAGCTGGTCGTGCATGAAGACCGCTTGGATAATCTAACGTCCATTCCTGACACATCGAAAGATCACCAATAACATTTTTTTCTATCTTCATATCTTGATCAAATAAAGTTGTAACAATTTGCTGTTTGTCCGCAGTTGTTGCAAGTACTTCAAGCTGTTTTTTATCAAATAAAAGAGATGTCAATTTTTTGCAAATTTCTCTATAGAGCTCTGGACACGCTGCAATGGCAATAACCAAATGTGCTTTCTTTCCATCCTGCCACTCAACACCAGCAGGAACTTGTATAACAGCAACAGCGTCCTTGATAATTAAATCACGATTTTCAACCATACCATGAGGAATAGCTATACCATTCCCCAGCCAAGTATTGGTTATTTCTTCACGTGCAAGCATGCTTTCCAGATAACATTTATCAACAGCACCAACCTGCACAAGCAACTCAGCAGCAGCATAGATCGCATCATTTTTATGATCAAAAGCAGCTGCAAGTTGTACAGATCCTATAGACAAGATTCCACTCTCCGTAAAATCTACATTCATTGCTTCTGCTTTCTTGCATCCCATCATGAATTCAAATTGCCTCATATTTGAACACGAATATCTCTGATAAATTCCTTTTCAAAGCTGCATTTTCCAAAATACAAGCTATAAACAACACCACAATTTTCTTTTATTTTATGGAATATAGCTAAGTGAGGTGCTCAAATACCTCAATATCACCGATAAAACAATTGGATATTACCATCCCGCGGGTTGCTTAGAACCATCATAAGCAAATCTGACTCTTACTCTTTACTTTACAAAGACAAAACCTCGATTTTTACAGCCCAAATCACCTGAAAAATTATGTTTTAAAAACGCTTTTATTATCCTAAGTTATTTAATATAACTTATCATTATTTCCCCCTCCAAGAAACTATCTTACTTAATCATCTGTAATTTCGGCTAACACTTTAATTTATTCCTCCACGTTGATGTAACCTACCTCTTTAAAATTCATTATATAATTACAAATTTTTCCCTGCAACTTACCATCCTTAAAATTCTGTGCAGCTCATTCCACGATACTTATTCTCTTAATATATAACATTGATATATTTTAAGCCACTCCTTTGCTTCAATCAATATCGCAAACACACATATTCTCTGTTGCGCATTTGCAAAGTACGCCCATCCCAAAAACGCGCCATCCTCAACCATTAAAACAAAGAAAAACTCTACAAATAATCTTTACTTTCTAGACATTTCGACAAATGAGATACATAAAGCACAAAAATGAAAAGAAATTACTGCCTTAACCCTAGCTCTTATGCTGGTTTATTTTCAATGATGCACAAATAATAGTGAAATCAGAAAAAATACTTCTGCAGAGAATTAGTTACACATTGGTTATTTTTATATCTTTAAATACCATTCTCCTTAAGAATATAATTTCACTCTCGATTTATCGAAAATTCCTTAATGCACGTTACTTTCAAAGTAGTTTTGATTGCCATCTTGTGGATTTTTATCCCTGTTCTTTTAAACGAATAGCCTCCCTGTCTAAAAAAACGATATGATAACTCATTCATATTACATGCCGATAAAAAATTCACCTTTATCAAAATGATCGTATAAATAAAGCTTTCATTAAATTTCTCATAATTTCCCGAAAACAAATTGCCTTTTTTATAAGGAAATTACTAAGCGCTTCTTCATGCATAAAAAGAAAATAAACTCTCCTCACTATTATCACACACAAATTTATCAACAAATTCCATCATAACATCAATACCTTCAGTACAAACACAATATCGCACAAACCCTTTCCTCATTAAGAAAAGCCATTTCCCCAATTCTACCTTTTTATCTTCTACATTTATTATAGTACCAACGCAAAAAGAGAAAGATGAGATTCATCTTTCCCTTTTAATACTTATAAAACCACAACTACAATTCAATGAAATCCCGTTGATGGCTAGAGAGTGTTACAGATTACTCTGCTGCCTCCACCATAGGAATGACTGAAACATAGGAACGATTACCCGCTTTGCGTTGAAAAGAAACCTTTCCATTTGATAATGCAAAAAGCGTATGGTCTTTTCCAATGCCGACATTGTTTCCAGGATGCCAACGTGTACCACGCTGGCGAATAATAATATTTCCGGCAATAACGGTTTCACCACCAAATTTTTTAACGCCTAGACGTTTCGATTCTGAATCACGACCATTACGCGAGGAACCACCAGCTTTTTTATGTGCCATAGACGCTCTCCTTTAATCTTTCTTACTCTTTGATGCTACAGATACTTTCTTCTGCGACGCAGTCTTTTTTTCAACCGTTTTTTTAGCCGTCTTCTCAACAGAAGCAGCAGCTTTTGTTTCTTTTGGTGTAGTTTCTTCTTCTTTTATAGGTTTCTCAGCAACTTTTTTAGGTTTTGAACCACCCATTAAAATTTCTAAAACACGAAGCCTCGTAAACTCTTGACGATGGCCACGCGTGCGTTTAGAATTTTGACGACGCCGCTTCTTAAATGCGATAACCTTGCGCCCACGTGCCTGTTCTAAAATCTCAGCTGTCACCAATGCATCAGCAACGACAGGGGTACCAATAACCGCATTACCTTCTTGCCCAACCATTAATATGTCATTGAATTCAACTACATCACCCGCATTTCCACTAACTTTTTCAACTTTTACCACTTGATTAGCAACAATGCGGTATTGTTTACCACCAGTTTTAATGACTGCGAACATTTTTTATCCTTCCGTTCACTCCAGCTCTTATTTAATTTCTGCCTTGAAATAAGGGAAAATAGGCTGCTTTTTATCAGTCGTAATAGATCTCAAAGAAGGATAAAACCTTCTTCAACACAAATATGCGCAGATTTCCCCACGCTTATATTTTGTATATATGAAGGAATTTCTATTCTCTGTCAATAAAGTCCCATAAAAAAGAAAAAAAGGTTGTACCAAAAACAATTGAAGGTTATCTACCTCTTATACACTCAAATAGTACCGATTTTTGTTTCACTTTATTATGGAGAGATGGCTGAGTGGTTGAAAGCACCGCACTCGAAATGCGGCATAGAGACAACTCTATCGGGGGTTCAAATCCCTCTCTCTCCGCCACAGTTTATAAAGCGATTGTAGCTTGTGTAGTTTGCCAGCAGGTTTTGTATATTTTGCCACTAGGTTTTGTACCAATTCATTTTTTTTCAAAGAGTTTTAAAGGTGTTCTCAAAGGGTCTTCAAAGGCCTTTCAAAGGTCATTTAAAGCCCCTTTCGTGAATCGTTTTCTCTTTTCCTAATCACAATTGGTAATGATGAGTTCCTTTGCCGGAATCGCATTATTTGACAAATTACAGGAATAAATTGTTCTCACCTCTTTTATATGGAATTGACTGAAGGTTTTTCGAATCTCTGGCACATCATTGAGAGAGAGAAGAAACTTCCCCTTTAATTGTGCAAGCAGCATAGACATCGTCTGGTAATCCTCCCGCTTAAACAAGTCCTTGCCATAATAATTCTCAACACCAAAATAAGGTGGATCAAGATAAAACAAGGTATTTGGCCGGTCATAACGCACAATAAAATCAGACCAATCTAAATGTTCAATGATAACTCTCGCTAAACGGCGGTAAATAAGCTTTAATACACCTTCAAGTTTGAAGGGATTAAACCGTGCACTACGGTCTGTCTCAACTCTAAACGTACGCTCTGCTACTTTCCCACTAAAACTTAAACGCTGCAAATATAAAAACCGCAAAGCCCGTTCTAAATCCGTAAGCGTTTCTGGATTTTGTGTCTGTAAGCGTTCAAACGTCTCACGGCTGCTTATTTGAAACGCTAATAGTTCTATAAAAGGGTGATAATGGCGTTGTAACACCCGAAAAAAATTCACCACATCTCCTGAAAAATCATTGATAATTTCAGTAGATGGTATCAGTTTCCGTCTAAAGAATATTCCACCCATACCAACGAAAGGCTCGGCATAAATGCTATGTGGAATATCTTCAATGATTTTGACAATGGTTTTGGCTAATCTTTTTTTGCCCCCAATATAAGCAGCAGCTGGTGAAATAGGTTCAACAGATTTTAATTTTTCCTTATGAAGTATATCCATTATTTTTTAACACTCTTTCATCTATGTTAACCGTCTTCTCATTGCTTTAAGTGATAAGAAGTGGCTGCGATGTTAAGTTAAGTTGCATCGGATGGGGTTGTCGCTAAACTGTTCCCGTTGGCTGGGTGACCAGCCCAGCCTCTATTTTTGTTCCTTTCCTTGTTTGGTGCCTCAAAGGTGATTTCTGTTGTGTATCCGCTTTGTTTTTCATAACGATGTGTGACGGTAGCGGCT
>NZ_JBHIQU010000015.1:0-33995 GCF_042196725.1 Bartonella sp. AC158YNML | reverse complement strand
GAGAACACCTTTAAAACTCTTTGAAAAAAAATGAATTGGTACAAAACCTAGTGGCAAAATATACAAAACCTGCTGGCTAGCTACATACAACCTGCTGGCTGGGGAACTTGGATTCGAACCAAGATTGACGGAGTCAGAGTCCGCTGTTCTACCATTAAACTATTCCCCAATAAGCCAATTTTACCATTTCTAGCAGATTCTATAGTGTAGGCAAGTGCAAAAAATCTTTAGATTATCAATAATAAAGAGCGATAGGGATATCATTATAATCCCAGTGGTGGCGGCCTCGATATTTTAGCATATAGCAATAAGTGAGTAAAAACATATAAATAGAGCACACCGCGAATGGAAGCATCACAAACTCTTATTGAAATATCCTCTATATAGGGGCAGTTTCTACTAAATCATGGAGAATTAATGAGTAATATTTCCACTTATCCTGTTACCCCAAACCTACAGTTGGTATATGTCTCAAACATAGAGTATTCTACAGCTTTTTATAAATTCATCTTCAAGAAAGAGCCTGTGTTTACTTCGCCACGCTATGTTGCATTTGCTTCTTCGGGGGATGCACTCTTTGCTCTCTGGTCAGGGGGCGATACGCCTGAGGAGAATGTGCCTCGTTTTTCAGAAATCGGCATTATGTTGCCAACAGGAGAGGACGTAGATAAGCTATATGCGGAATGGCAAGAGCAAACCACTGTTGAGATAAATGTTTTGAAGGAACCGTATACTGATGTATTTGGACGTACCTTCCTAATCAAAGATCCGGACGGACACATTATTCGTGTTTGTCCACTGGATTAAAAAGTTTGAGATCCGATCTTTAATCGCCTAAATTATAGTACCTCAATTATAATAATTATCTGTTTCCAAAACCTATAAGCTATGCACGCTAAGAGGCTTACTTGCGGCGCGTGGCTTATTCGTTCGGTGCTGTTCCATTTATATTCAGCCCCACAGCCTGCCTGTTTCCACAGGTGGTCTAATTGGTTTGGAGATCAGTCGGCGTTATTGCATGGCCAGTGATCAGTACTTGTAAAATCATAAAAGCTATCCCTCATCGCACTTATATTGAGCCTTTTATTGGAATGGGAGGAATATTCTTTACAAGGAAATTGATATCTTTATGAAGTTAAAAAGGCATTGTACAAAAACTAATAAAATAAATATATTAAGTGCAATTATTTTATATGAATCCACTTAAGAATCCATACTTTTATGCATGTTTGAATTGATCATTTTTTATATAGGATTGCCATGGATGTATAGATTATAAAAAGCAAATCATGATGCAAATACTATAACGCATGGGTGCATTCAAATGAAATGAAAAGCGGTTATTATTCATAACGTGTCATAAATTTTATGATACGTTTTTAAAAACGCTTGCTAAAAATTTAGTAAATGATAGGCAGGCATTATATAGATACTATCATCACAATGTTATGTCTTATCAAACCGAAAGCATTTCAATGATATAACGCAAGCAAGCGAGAAAAAACGTTTTAAAAGTTACAGTTTAAAAATACAAAACCAAATGAGCTCTCTCAAAATTTGGGGGCACCTATTGAAAAAAAAATGAGGCAGAAAAATTCAAAACCATTGTAACATCTAAGGCATGGGATTTTACTCAATTTTGTGTCAAAAGCTATAATGTTTAAAGATGGCTATTCCAAAGATAATGCTTCCAAAATTGAGTTGATTGATTTTGCCAACTCAAATTTGAGCTGGTTAATTTGCAAAGAAGTTACATTTGAGTGCAAAATGAAAAGATACTTATGAAAGCCTTATTGAGAAGACATTCATTTAAGATGCATTTTCTTTTGATAAGTTTTCATATTTCTAAATAGAGCCCTTGCAATATGATACGTTTTGTATATATGCATTCATTACTCCATTGTGGATGATTCATTTGAATCTTATAATCAATATCTGAAAGCCGCGTCATGTCATTTGGCTCGGCTTTCTTTTTTGAATTCTCTCTTTAGATAGGTTTATAGCTATTAGATAAGGCTTTCCCATAAACAGAGACAGATATACGTGTATTATTATGGAAAGGATTTATTTGCGAGAGGATTACCAGACGATGTTTGCTTTGCTTGTGCAATTAAAGGGAAAGTTTCTTCTCTCTCAATTATGTGCTTCAGATCCGAAAAATCTTTAGCCAATTTAAGATAAAAGGGGTTGGCACATCTTATACATGTGGTTCAAAGAATCCGCACCGGCTCAAGAGCTTATCATCTCAAATTGCAATTTTTAGAGGAAGAGAAAATATGCATTAAAGGGATTTTAAATAACCCTTGAAAGTTTTTGAAGATCCTTTGAAAAAAATAAATTGATGCAAAATCTACTTTCAAATTATACAAAACCCGATGACAAGCTACAATCATTAAATACGGGCTGGGGAACTTGGATTCGAACCAAGATTGACGAAGTCAAAGTCAGCTGTTATACCATTAAACTATTCCCCAATAAGCCAATTTTACTATCCCTAGCAGATTCTACGGTGCATGTAAGCGAAAAAAATTTTATGATTATCGATAATAAAGAGCGATAGGGATGTCATTAATTGTTTTGATTTGAATATCGACATCATAAATGTCTTTAAGAATTTTTGGTTGCATGATTTCTTTTGGAGTCCCACAATAGGCTGCTTTCCCATTTTTCAGTGCAACAATCATATCTGAGTAAGATGAGGCAAAATTAATATCGTGCATAACAATAAGAATGGTTTTTTTCAGTTCATCAGCTGTGCGGCGTAATTGCTTCATCATAGAAACGGCATGTTTCATATCCAGATTGTTTAATGGCTCATCTAAGAGAAGATAATCAGTGTCTTGGCAGATAACCATTGCTATAAAAGCGCGTTGACGCTGACCGCCAGAAAGTTCATCTAAAAAACGGTCTTGTAAATCTTGTAAGTCCAGATATCGTAGTGCACTGTCGATAAATTGTTTATCTTCATGTGTATACCAGCCTTTTGAATAAGGATAGCGCCCAAAACTTACTAAATCATACACGGTTAAACGGAAGGATAAAGGATTATCTTGACGTAAAATTGAGAGTTTTTGAGCCAAAATATCGTGAGGAATTTTATCAATATCAAAGCCGTCAATGTTAATTGTCCCTTGATGGTGCGGTAAAAGACGTCTTATCAGCATTAAAAGAGTTGATTTTCCCGAACCATTGGGCCCAATGAGAGAAATAATCCCCCCTTTTGGAAGATGAAGGCATAAATTATCGATAATCAATCGTGCTCCGTACGCCTTGGAAAGATGATTGATCTCAATCATTTTAATTTTCCCTTCATCAATAACATTAAGAAGACAATACCTCCACAAAACTCAATGATAAAACTTAAACGCCCTGCCATATGAAAAATTTGCTCTAAAATAAATTGTCCCCCCACCAAACAAATAATCGCTAATAATATTGCAATAGGGACAACAACACTGTGTTTTGTTTGAGGAGAAAGTTCATAGGAAAGATTGGCAACTAACAGTCCAAAAAAAGTGACGGGGCCTACCAATGCGGTGGAAATGGATACAAGAATGGAAACAAAAATAAGGACAGCTGTCGCACTTTTGTGGTAATTAACGCCAAGATTGAGAGCATTTTCACGTCCCAAAGCCAAAATATCAAGAAGATGACGTGAACGCCATCCAATCAAACTTACAATGAAGACAATGATTGTGGCAAAGCTTATTAATGACGTATTGAATTTATTAAAATTTGCAAACATGATGTCCGTTAAATTCATCATTTGGTCTGGATTTAATTGCAATTGCATAAACATGCGTAAACTGAAAAAAAAGCCGCCTAAAACAACACCAATTAAAAGCGTCAAGTGAAGCCCTTTTAAGCTTCCTGAAAAGAGCCAGCGAAAAAGACTTGTTGAAAAGATAATGAGAATGAGGGCTTCGAGAATGAGCTGCCCTTCTTCATTCAAAAAGGGCAAAGAAAGAGAGCCTACAAAATACAGCAGGATAGTCTTTATTAAAATATAAAGCTGATCAAATCCCATAAGTGAAGGGGTAAGAAGACGATTGTTAACAATTGTTTGAAACAAAACCGTAGAAACGCTTATTGCATAGGCAATAAGGAGCAGAGAGATAAGTTTTGTAAGGCGAAATGTCCATGTATAAACATTGATATTCCACGCCATGTAAAGACTAATGACAGTACATGCCATGATGATAAGCGTCGTTAATACACATATTGTTGTTTTTTTTCTATCCAAGATGCTTTCTCCAGCGTAAAAGGAGTATTATAAAAATAAAACTACCGATCACGCCCATCATGGTACTGATGGGAATTTCAAAAGAAGGTTGAATGATTCGTCCTAAAAGATCACAAATCAAGACCAATCCTGCGCCGCTGATTGCTACCCAAGGAGCGGTATAGCGCATATTATCTCCCATGAAACTTGAAACAATATTTGGAATAATCAACCCAACAAAAGGAATACGGCCAATGGTACAGACGACAACAGCGGTAATTGAGGCGACAATAAAAAGGCCAAAAAACATGACAACACGATAATTCAATCCAAGGTTATTGGTTAAATCTTCTCCCAAACTTGCAACCGTAAAGCGATCAGCCGTACAATAGGCCAGAATACAAAGGGGAAGGGATAACCATAAAAGCTCATATTTTCCTTCAAGAACCATCGCAAAACTGCCAAATAAGTAAGCTTGAAGAGAAGGAAGTAACATTTCATAATCTGCAATGGCATTGGTTAAAGAGCCAATAATATAACTTAGCATAATCCCTGTAAGGGGGACAATGAGAGCAGATTTTAGAGGAATGCGTTGCAATAAAAACATAAAAAGTAAAGTGCCTGCCATGGCAAAGATTGTCGCAACGACCATTTTTCCTAAAACAGGAACATCGGGCAAAAAAATCATAATAAAAAGAATGCCAAGGGAAGCAGATTCAACGGTTCCGACGGTTGATGGCTCGACAAAGCGATTGCGTGTTAATAGTTGCATAATCATACCTGAAAGTGCAAGTGCTGCGCCTACTAAAATGATTGCAATGGTACGAGGAAGACGCGTTTGCCAAAAAATAAGCCACGCATGGGGATCGGCTGCGAAAAGGTTAGAAGGTGAGACATCAGAATAACCAACAAAAATGCTGAGGATAGACAGGAAAATTAGAAGTGTTATGGTTATCCAGTAATTCTTCACGCTAAATCATTTTCTAACAAAATTTAATAAAAAAACAAAGGTTATTTTATAAACAACCTCTGCTTTTAAATTTTATTTATATAGCAAGCAAGCTCTTTCGTGCGCTTATTTGCTCTTTGTAAAGGCTTCATTGATCTGCTGTGCGGTTTCAATGAGTGCCGTTAAACCACCATTTGCACGATACCAGCTCCAAGAGTCCAAATAAATAATTTGGTTTTGTTTGCTTGCTGTTGTGCGGTGAACAAGCTCATTGTTGAGCAATTGTGCTGCGGATTGTCCTTCCCGCCCAATGGCTGCATCGCGATCAATCACTAACAACCAATCAGGATTGGTTTCAAGAATGAATTCAGGAGAAATGAGTTGTCCATGTTTTTGCACGGTAAGTTTATCGGTTGCAGGGGCAATTCCAAAAGCGGAGTGAAAAATATCGAAACGTGATTTTGGTCCGAAAGCACTGATTTTTCCACCAGAGGTCATGAGTATGAGCCCGGTGCCTTTTCCTTGGGTATTTTTATGGACTTCAGCAAAAGCTTCATTGAGTTTTGCAATTTCCTTTTCTGCTTCTTGTGTTTTGCCAAAAATTTTTCCAAGGATAGACACATTTCGTTTAATATCTTCAAGAGAATTTTCATTTTCTACTGTTAGATCAATTGTTGGAGCTATTTTGGATAAGTCTTTATATTTTGCTTGGGTTCTGGAGGAAATAATAATCAAATTGGGTTGAAGAGTGGCAATTTTTTCATAATCTGGTTCAAAAACGGTACCGATTCTTTCATATTTTTCATCATTAAATTGTTGTAGATAGGAAGGTTTTTTTCCTTCAGGAACGCCGATAACCGCTTTGATACCAAGACGATTCATATTATCTAGCGAGGCAAGATCAAATACAACAACCTTTTGTGGAGAAGCGGGAACAGAAGTTGTGCCTGAAACATGATTAATCGTTACATTTGTTTGAGTATTCGTATTTGCAATACCCGTCTGTGTCCATAAAACCGTTGCAAAGCTAATAGCAACCAGTAAAACAGAAGTCACCCATTTCATATGTTTTATCATCATGATTTTATCCTTTTATCTGATATTACAAGGGTTTGCACATTATAAAAACCTGAACTTAGGCATTTTTATGCACAAAATGATGCACCAATAAATAACACTATGTTGTAAAGTTGACTAACATATGTTACAAACTGTTCACTTACCTCATTTTCACTTAATTTTAGTGTTTTTGCAACATTATTTAGAAAGTTTGACATATGATCAATGTATTTAAAAAGCGTACAAGTCTGTATGCACTGACAACAAGTGCTTTCTTCTTTTTACAAGGTGTAGATATTTCTGTAGCAAGCAATCCTGCTCCTGCTGCGGCGAAGAAGGGAGATGCGGCCGCTGTTCAGGTTTATACGTGTAATGCTAAGAGTTATAATCTAGAAAATTCGCCGATTCTCTGTGCGGATGGGAAAAAACATGACATAAAATATAGTGCTATTCAGGTAACAAAAGTTAATGATAATGCCGTGGAGGTGCTTCCGAAAGTAACTGTTTTTGATAAGAATTCGCGAATGATGTTTCCTGTTGAGATGGAGGTGGCAGGGACAGTAGTTAATCTGAAACAGGTAGGGATTCGTAATGATGCACCTTTTGACAGTATTATGAATTATGTTATGGCGCAAGATACGGACTTAAGTAATAATTCTGGAATAAATTCTGAATTAGATGGTGGGAGTGCTGTCGTAGTAGGCATGTTATCGAAAGCTAATTTAACCAATTCAGGAATTAGGAATTTTGTTGTTGGACTTGAAAGTAAGAATGGTGGGAAGATTTCCATGGAGGATGGGAGTGTGACCCGTGTTCGTCATGGTGTTATGTCTTTTTCTCAATCGTTTGTTACATTAAAGGATACTCTTTTTGATGTTACAGAGAGTGTTGTGAGAAGTGTTGACTCTGGAGTAAGCATAAGTAAAGGGCAGATGTCTTTGAAAGAGGGCGGGATAGGGTTCATGGCAGAGAATAAGGGGGCTATTGTTGTAACAGACTCTCAAGTTCAGGTTTTTTCAGATTCAGACTCCTCTAAAGTGAAAGAAAATATAGATGAATATGAAGGCCCTGACAGTGTTGGTTTTCTGTTGCAGGATGGGTTCATGGCCTTTAATAAATCAAAATTTTCGGGTAATAATACGGCTTTTATGTGGATTCGTGATCAGTCCTTTAGTGATAATCCACGTAGTAATTTTTCTGCGGCGCCTGATGATTTATCCAAACTACAGCATGTATTTCCACCAGCAGATAATCAGTTTTTTGGCAACGTTAATGCTACTCTCACTTCGATTTTAGGAGATCAGAAGGCGAAGATGGGTGCGTGGAGACTTGATGCTTATATGAGTGAAGCAACGGTTGAACTAAGAGAATGGGAGTCTTATGGTATATACTTTGACAGAGGAAAAGAAAGTGAAGAAGAAATTGAAAAGCAAGAAGAGAGGAACAATGAAATTGTAGAAGTTTTACCGGAAGCACGAAGTGTAAGGCACTTAGTTTATTTGAACCAATCTTCAATCACCACATCAAGTGGTTTAGGCATTTATGGTGAAGAATCGGAAGGGATTGTTGTTTTAGATAATAATTCTAAGATTAGTGGTCGTGCATTATTGAAAGCTAGTTTTGGTTCTACACTATCAGTTTTTGCTCATAATTCTAAAATTTTTGGATCGGCTGACATTGATGAGAGTTCTAAGGCCAATTTTTATCTAAGCGGGGGGGCAGGATGGTATTTGGACCGAAATACATATTCAGGTTGGAAATCACCAGAAGCTAATGCTAATTGTGTAGATTCTTGTATTTCATCGATTACTCTTACAAATAGCTCTATTGGATTTGTACCTTTAAACAAAGATTATGGCGTAAACGCTAGTTATAAAACCCTTCGTATTGGAAATGGAAATGGGACGGTTTATAAAGCCTCTGGAGATTCTAAACTTTACTTAAATGTAAGTGCATCGCCTCTTAATGTTCAAACGTCTGATAGGCTTTTGATTCATGGTAATGTTGACGGAAAAACTAAAGTGTATGTGAATGACAAGCATATATATGATGTTTCAGGCGAACAAGAACCTCAGAAAAAAGTACCGGATCCAAATGGGGTGCAGAGGAGTATTAAGTCTAGTATTTCAATTATCCAAGTTTATGGAAACGCCAACACAGATTCTTTTACGTTAGCAGATGGTTATGTTACGATAGATGGTTCGCCTTATCAGTACGTTCTTCGTGCTTATGGTCCAGTTATTGCTCCAGGGATGGAATATTTTGATGCACGGTTGGCAAAGAATGAACAGATTTGGGATTTCCGTTTAGAAGGTAAAATACAGAATAACGGCAAGCAAGGCGGTGAAGATGATAATGTCTATCCTTCTGCATTCGACAGAGCTTTGGCAAAATATATGAGTTATGATATAAATTATCCGATACCAGGTGATCCTGAGTTTGTTGATAAGCTTTTGAAGGCTTCTGGAAGGGATGTATTTTCTATTCCTGCTACAGTGATTTTAAATGAAAATGGGGAAATGGTGGGCTACGATTATAGTTATCTTGATGGTATTGAGGATTATGAAGGTTTTGAATTTGAAGACAAAGACTATGAGTTGCAGACAACAGACAGAGAGGGTGGAGATTTAAGTATTGTTCTTCTTCAAGCTTCAAATGAAAATGCTGAGTATGGTATAGTAGAAGAAGATGAACTTACTCAGGCTGTTACGCCTTCTAATCCTGCATCTGTTGTATCTCCTACGTCGGAGAATTCTACGCTTGCAAGATCTGATACAGGTAGTTCTGATTTAGATTCTCTATTTACAATGGAACGCACTTCATCTTCTACGTTAGATGTTCCTACTGAGAAGCCTGTTAGCTCAAATGGAGAAGAGCAGAGTGTAGAAAGTTCTGCTTCTGCTACAGGTATTACAGTTGATACTGCTTCTAAGAGAGTGGAAGTATCTAAGGCTTCTTCTACTTCGTCTAAGCAAAAGGAGCCTTCGCCTAAGCAAGGTGGGGCAAAAACTTTAGGACGAGGACGTATTTTAACGATATCTGAGAAATCTCCATCTACTGAATCTGTAAATACACCTTCTTCTTCTACGAAAAGCCCTGAGGCTGTTTCCTCTATCCAGTCTATAGATTCTTTAGGGAGATCTCTGAAAGCTCCTTCTACGCTTGTTTATAGTGTGGTTCAGGAAGGTGTTTCTTTTCAGTGTGGTGATACTACACAGAATGGTGGTGGGGAGAAATCACAAGTTGCTTATTCGTGCAGTGATGGCAAATTATATACAATGAAAGATCTTACACTGAAGGCAAGTGGTAAAACTCAGCATTCTATGCATGCAAAAAATGAAAATACGATTATTAAGTTAGAGGCTGTTACCATTAGTGGTCCGGATTTTTCTAATTTGAATAATGGTATTGATTTGGCACAATCTGAGCTTGTGAGTGCTGTGCTTGCAGAAGAAAAAGCAGAGGTTGTTTTGGATAAAAACTCAACAATTCAATCTTCTGTAATTGGGCTTGAAGCTAAAAGTGGTGGAAAGGTTAAGATGAATGATGGAACGGTTAATGCTCGTTATGTAGGTGCTTTGGCAGGTTCTGGATCATCTGTTAATTTAAAGGGTACGAAAATTAACGTGATGGGGGATTTTGCTGCCGCTGGTCTGGCAAGTAAGGCTGGTGAGATAACCATGGATTCTGGAAGTATTGCTATCGAAAGAGGAGTGGCAGTGAGATCAGAATCTAAGGGCAGCATTAAGTTGGACAAAGTGAGCATTACTGCGAAAAAAGCGCAGGATAAGTCAGATTCCTCAGGGAATTTAGAGCGTGCAGCTTTTCTGTTAGCTGATAATGGTTCTGTTGATTTTAAGAATGGAAGCGTTGTGACTGATGCTCATGCTTTGTGGGTTGTGAATGGTAGTGGGAATGAGGCGGATTCTACTAGGAAAAAGAGAGCCTCTGACGTTCGTTCTGCTATGAATCACGCAAATATCGAGTCCTCTACTGTTAAAGTGGAAGGTGATGGGACTTATGGTATATACTTTGATGGAGTAACACAGAAAGAAGGAAGTAAACAAACTCGAGGTAAAGATTTAGCAACTGAGAAGGCAATTGTTAAACGGAGCGCTGTATCCACACAGGAGAAAACACCTATAGGCGTAACAGGGGCGATTTCATTGAAAAAAACTAAGTTTGAAGTTGCAAATGGTATAGCGATCTATGGTAATCATTCTGGTGGTCGTGTTTCATTAGAAAATAAAACAACTCTTGCGGGTGACTTCTTATTGAAAGCCGAGAATGATTCTAATATATTGGTTTCGGTTAATAATTCTATTGTTACAGGTGATGTTCGCGTTGATAAAAGTTCTTATGCAAAATTGGACTTGGTCAATAGTTCAGAGTGGATTCTAAAAAGAAGTTCACAGAGGAATTTGGGTGTTCTAGATTCAGGATGCGTAGATTCATGTGTTTCTGCTGTGAGTCTTGTAAATAGTGTTATTGATTTTAGAGCTTCGAAAACTCAAGGACAATATCAGACTCTCCATATTGGAAATGGAACAGGCAGAGTTTATGAGGCGCAGGGGGATGCTTTAATTCATCTCAATGCCCGTTTAAATCCTCATGATCCAAGCGATCAACAAGTAACGGATAGAATTGTTATTCATGGCGATGTTTCTGGAAAAACAAAAATACATGTACGAGGTGATGCAGGCAATGTAGGAAATGGTCAGGAGAATGCTAAGATTGCCCACAGTGTTTCAATTATTCAGGTCTATGGTCAAGCAAAGAAAGATTCTTTCCAACTTGATGGCGATTATGTTGCACTCATCAATTCACCTTACAAATACACTCTCCGTGCTTATGCTCCAGAAGCGACTTCGAAACAGGAGCATGTTCAGCAGAAATTTGTTAAGGATGGTGGCAAGTTTTGGAACTTCCGTTTAGAAAATCAGTATGTGAAGTCTGTGGGATCTGCTGGACTTCCTGAACAATTTGTCAGGTCTGTTGTTCCACAAGTGCCTACTTATCTTGTCTTGCCTAATAGCGTATTCCACGCTGGTTTGATGGATATCAGTAATCAAAACAAGCAGTTGGAGACATTACGGACAACTTCTAATGGAATGGTCGATGTTCGTGAGAATCCTGCTTTATACTTGCGCGGTTATGGTGGAAGTTACCGTTATACTTCAGATCTTTCTGCACTTGAATATGGTTATGCAGGTGATCTTAGTTACAATGGTGTAGAGGCAGGTGTTTTGCTGCAAACTATTGAAAATGCTGATACTGCTATGTCCTTTGGTGTTATGGGGATTTATGGAAAACTTTCTCTGCAACCTTTGGATGTTGACCAAAGTCAGAAGAGTGCATTTGATAAATGGACGGCTACAGTCTATGGGAGCATGCAGCATGATGCTGGCTTCTATGTCGATGGTCTTTTATCCTATGGTCTGTTCAAAGGTGATGTTCTTACCCTTGCACGGGGGAAGACAGCAACATTGAAGGGTAATCCTTTGAGTGTTTCCTTATCGGGTGGTCAGACAATTGCTACAGGATATAAGGATTTTGTCTTTGATCCACAGGTTCAGGTTGTTTATCAACATCTTCAGTTTAATAAGGTCCGTGATATTGACAATTTTGATATTGAAATGGGTAAACTTGATCAGTGGGTGGCACGTGTTGGTGGACGCTTAACCAAGGTTGCTACAGGCTCTGAAGGAGTGGATGCTGTTGCTTTCTACGGTAAGCTTTATCTTGCCCATGGTTTTGGAGAAAAACAGTCTGTGCATTTCAATGATGCTTTCAAGTTAGGAGCTTTTGGTTCTTCTCTAGAGGCTGGATTAGGTTTTAATGCCAAATTGTTGCCACAGTTCTCTCTGCATGCTGATATTCTCTATCAACATAAGCTTAATAAGGCTGGTTTTTCGGGAGCAAGTTTTTCCGGAGGAGTGCGTTATCAATTTTAATATAAGGTACAGGATGTACTTTTTGGAAAAGGCAGCACATTGTGCTGCCTTTTTTCTTTATAACAACTTGTGTTATTCTTAAAAGCTTCTCGTCTTATTGATGTGAACAAAAAAAGATATAGTTTGTTTTACGCATGAGAGCGTTTTTCTACGCTAAAGTGAATTTTCATAAAATTTTTGCTGTTGATGGTGCAATAGAGTGACTCACTTTTATGGGCTTTTTAAGAGTGCAGAGGGTATGCCATGCGTTACATTGTATTTTTAGGTAATGTATTTATTTATATAGATAATTTAATTTATTTTGCATGTTGAATGAGAGTCTTGAATATCATATGATTTTCTCATTTCAAATTTCTCTATGTTGAATCAATCAAAATCATTCGTTTGCACGTTACAAGCGAAATTAACATGTGGATATAAATTGTACAAGAAAAGACTAAAGGTGCCTATAATGCACTGTTTCAAAGGTTAATGGTTGTCGTAAAATCCACGAGCTGGTAAAGTATGTGATGGTGTCGGCGTGCTGCTTCATAAGCATAAAGATGGGGCGGCTCAATGATTTTATCATTATACCATTTATGGGCGTTGTCGTGAAGTGGGCTTGGGAGCATTGAGAGATATCTCTTTAAAACAAGTACATGAATATGCAAAGCAATGGTTTTCTGTTTTGCGTGAGGGACGTGACTCCATTAAAGAGTGTGACAAACAAAAGCGTGAGGCAATAAATAATTTTCATTAAGGTACCATATTGATGCTTTCTAAAGCTCGTTTTTGAGAGCTTGTTTTTCACGGATTTAAATTATTTTTTCATTCATCTCTTTGTGGATTAATTTTTAAAGTTCACAAGGCTAGGTTGTATTTTTAATTAATTACACGTACCGGTTTTATTTTTTCTTTACACGAAATACAGAATGCATTATACACTTATAAATTGTGCTGTGTTATTATTCTCTTATAGATGGTTTTGCGCGTAGAGCTTCTGCTAGGTTTATTGGGATAATTCATTGCACGGTTCAAATGAGCATGAGGTATGTCCTTTTGTTACGCCTTTCATATTTTGAGGGGCACAAAGGGGTGTTTTGTAAGTGCTTTTGTTTTTAATGAGAGGGGTAGGAAAGTTTCGAGGGAACTATGATTAAAGTTTTTAGAAATCATGTATGTTTATATGTTTGTACAACAGCTATCCTTTCTTTGTTACAAAATGGAATAGTGGTTGATGCAAGTGCAGAGGAGCGTCATAATACGTCTTCTTATGGTATTAGCGTTAGCGGTATCGAGACTGATATTTATGTCCTCCCAATTGCTTCACCCATTTCAAATAGAAATTATCTTATCAGTGGTGTTGAGGGACATCCTATTGTTGAGGGGCATCCTATCTATACTGATAAGTTTAATGATAGTCATAGCTTTGGCTTTTTGGGTGGAGGGAGCGAGGAAAAAGGAAGTAAATATGCCCGTGAAATATATGAAAATGATAGGCTTATATTACACGATGGTACATATTATATATGCGATAATTGCGGGACAGATCCTAAAATTGATAATAAATCTTATACAATTACGAAAGAAAATGTTTCCAACTACCCTGCTAATCCCACTGCTATAACGGTGAAAGGAATAGGTACAAAGGTTAGCGGAAAAGATGTAACTGTTAGCAGTGAAGTTGCTGATGAGACTTTTCTAGTGGGTGTGCACGTATTAGAAAACGGTAAAGTTGTTTTAAAAGATCCGACTATCAAAAATGCAGTTATAGGCCTTCGTGCGAGTAATGGAGTGATTGAAGTAAAAAATGGAAAGATTGAGGAAAATCATGAAGGTGTTGATGCAGCAGAGAAATCGTTTGTTCTTTTAGAAGATACAGAAATTAAGACCGCTAATGGGAACGCAAGCCTTTTAAGTTATGATCATTCAGAAGTTTGGATGTCAGGTGGGGCGGTTGATTTTATGAACAGCCATGGGATTTCTTCGATGTTAGGTGGAAAAGTAAATCTCGAGAATGTTAAAATTACTGGGAAGGGTGACAAAGGTAAGGATCGTGCGGTTGTGCATATGGATTTAGGGGGGGCTGTTAATTTAGAAGGCACTATTGTTAGTACTGATAGGGGTATTCATGGCATATTATTAGAAAATACAGTCGATTCTATTCCTTTGCAGGAAGTTAAAGATTTATCAAATGAGGATTCTGATTCAAAAATTCCTGTGACTGAAGTTAATATGAAATCCTCTTCTGTTACCGTAAAGGGTAAGGAATCTTATGGGATCTATTTTCGGGGAAAGAAACCATGGAGTGAAGGGCGGGATAAAAAAGAAGAGATTTCATCAGAGGAAAAAGAAGCTTTACCACGATTAGAAGTTGTTAATTTGGATAAAACAGAGTTTTCTGTTTTAGACGATGCGGCTCTTTATGGTAGAAACATTATTTCTGGTGCGGTGGGGTTGGTGTACAGCACTCTTCGTTCAGGGAATTTTTTATTAAAAGCTGAGGAAGGTGCTTCTATAACAGTTTTGGCTGATGGTTCCACTCTGGAAGGTCGCACACATGTTGATAAAAATTCTAATGCCGAACTTTATTTGGGAGGCCGTTCTAAATGGATTTTACAACAACCGTTGCAAAAAGATCAAAATGAGTCTGTACATGATTCTTCTATTTCACTCGTTAGTCTTATGGATGATAGCTCTATTAACTTTAAAAGACAAGAATCTTCTTCTGTTGATGATTATCAAACCCTTCGTATTGGAAATGGAAAGGGTGAAGTTTATAGAGCACGGGGCGGTGCATCTATTTCTCTTAATACATACCTGAATAGTGGTGGTGCTCTTAATCACCAAAAGACTGATCGTATTTTAATTCATGGTGATGTTTCGGGAAAAACAATGCTTCGTGTGAGTGGTGTTGAAGGAAGCCCAGGAGGATACACGGGAAGGGGAAGGAATGATGAAGGTATTTCAATCATTCAGGTTTCTGGACAAGCAGAGCAAGATTCTTTTCAGTTGGAAGGTGATTATGTAGCGTTAAACGAATTACCTTATCAGTATAAGCTTTATAGTTATGGTCCAGGGTCTGAGTTTGGAAAAGCAAGCATGGATCAAAGATTAGTTGAAGGGAGCGGAGAATTTTGGGATTTTCGTCTTGAAAGTCGATCTATAGATTCTGATATTCAACCTAAACCAGATCCTCGTCCAACACCTCCCCCTGGTCCAACACCTCCCCCTGGTCCAACACCTCCTCCAGGACCAGCTCCGGAGCCTCGTCCTAAGCCGGGCGTTAAGGCTGTTGTTCCACAGGTTCCGACGTATCTCATTTTACCCAATGCCTTATTTCATATTGGCTTGATGAATGTTAGCAATCAAAATAAGCGGCTAGAAGCTTTGCGCATTGCTTCTGGGAACTTATTAGAAAATCGTGAAAATCCTCTCTTTTTTGTAAGCGGTTATGGCGGCAGTCATCGTTATACTTCAAATCTTTCCGCGCTTGAATATGGTTATGGCGGCGAGTTTGATTATAATGCACTAGAGGCAGGTGTTTTACTAAAAGCAATTGAAAATATGTATGGGACCACTTCTTTTGGAATTATCGGGTCTTACGAGAAATTTTCTTTGCAACCTTTGAAGGTTGAACAGAGTCAAAAAAGTACATTTGATAAATGGTCAGTTGCGGCATACGGTGGGATGCAACATGATGCGGGTTTTTATGTTGATAGTCTTGTGTCTTATGGTTTGTTTAAAGGTGATGTTCTGACAACTGCACGGGGAAAGACGGCAACATTAAAGGGAAATCCTTTAAGTGCTTCATTGACTGCTGGTAAAACATTTATGGTAGGGGATGATGGTTTTGTTTTTGATCCGCAAGTTCAGGTTGTTTATCAATATCTTCAATTTAATAAGGCACATGATGTGGACGGCTTTGATATTGATTTAGGAAAGCTTCATCAGTGGACAGCACGTGTTGGAGGGCGTTTAACAAAGAGGTTGGTTGCAGCGGATGAGGCTCGAGTTGTTTCTGTCTATGGCAAGCTTAATCTTGCGCATGGTTTTGCAGCAAAGCAATTTGTGCATTTTAAAGATGCTTTTGAGTTAGGCGCTTTTGGTTCTTCATTAGAAACAGGATTAGGTTTTAATGCCCAATTGTCTCAAAAATTTGCGCTTCACGGTGATTTGGTTTATCAGCACAAGCTAACGAAAGCTGGTTTTTCTGGAACGAGTTTTTCTGGTGGATTGCGTTATCATTTCTAGCATTGTTTCTATTTTTGCTAAATCTTTGAAAAAGCCACAAGATGTACTTGTGGCTTTTTCTCGTTCTTTATTCGTTTTATTGTTATAGCATTTTTACAGAGAGTGAGTTTGCATATCTTTAAGATGCTTTCTGGTTGGATTTTTTTTGTTTTTCTTGAGAAGTTTAATGCGTTTTTCAGTTATTGTTGTAGGATGTGTAGTTTATAGTGATTTTTATATTATTTATAAGGAACTGATTGATAAAGATATTTTTAATGAGAATCCTCCCAATATTGCGCTTGTAATGAATCTATAAAAAGCATTCGTTTGCATATCACAAGGTGGATTCGCAGGTGGATAAAAAATTGTTGAAGAAAAGAGTTCATAGATTTTTGTGAATTGTGTTAAGAAGAGGTGTATACAATATTTTAAAGTTGGCAAAACGAATACTGCTCTATTTTATCTAAACGTAATGGTCTTGTATCCTGAACTTTATTCTATTATGCCATAAAACACCGTTGTGTAGAGGGGTGATATAAGGCATGAAAATTTTTACATATTAAATGTTTTTAGATATTGTGATCCATATTCAGGGCAGAGCTTGTCTGTTTCCCCTATGAGGTGGACCGTATGAGTGGTCAGCAGGTGGAACCCGACGAGGGAAGCTGGACTGTTGACAAGCTAGTGGCGAATAAAAACCTCCATTCCTTGCGGTGTCGGGAGACGGTCAAATTATATCTGTTGTCATTGTACAATGGGGGGTGGAAAGACACAAGAGATATATCTGAGAAAATTGGTGGATTAGAAACATAAATAACGTATTATTTTTTGAAAGTGCGTTTTCTTTAAAGAATGTGATAAATAAAAAGATAAAATTATATGTCATTTTCACCTTTTAGATACGGCTCTGAATATTTTTAAATGTTGAAAAGAGATGGTAAAAATCGGAACAGATTTTAATTTTTACACTTTCTTCCTCTTTCTAAATTAGTTCGTATTTCCATAAACACTGCCTAAAACAGCTGTATGTGATAGCTTTGCTTCCCAATTTTGGCATATATTCAGTTTTGTCTGCTTACGAGTGCCTATTGTTTCAATATAATATTTATCTCGAATATTAATTATACACGCTTTGGGTATTGATTAAACAACAGTTAAAATAGGCATTCTTAATGTACAAAAATCTCTTAAAGCTGCTTTTAAATAACAACTTTAAAGATGATTTTTCTCTCATTTTTCAGTTATATTTTTGCAAATTCCTTATAAAAAAATAGATTTAGTCTGTATTTTTAGTAACTTTTAAATTCCATATTTACATAAAACACAAAAAGAATTAATAAGGTCTGCACAGTTAATCCAAAACGTACTAATTTTTCTCTTTGTTAAGTTTTCTTTGATACAGTACGTGTTACTTTTATGGGCAAAATTATGGTGTAATTATGGTCAATCTATTTAAAAATCGTTTTTCCTTATGTACTTTTACAACAGCATTTCTTTTTTTTGCACACAATGTTGATGCTATGGTTCAAGATGGTGCTGTTGTTAATACTGGGGTACAAGGTCGTTCTGGCGTTAATGGTAAGACACAAAATAATCAGGATCAATTTTCATGTATTATGAATAGTGAATTTTATCGGTGTAATGATGGTAAAAAACACTACTTTTACAATAAAAATTATCAAAAAACTGATGAAAATACGAATGAAACTGTTGCTATACAAGCATCTGGAAGAAAAACGCTTCTCTTCGGGAAAAATATAACTGTTAAGGATGCTTCAAGTGCTGTTATTTCAAAAGAAAGTTTTTGGAAGTATGGGGTCGTGGCGAGTGAACATGGACAAGTGATTATAGAAAGAGGAGAGATTAACTTTACAAAGGGTATCGGAGTTGAAGTAAGAAATTGGGGACAGGTCGATTTAAGGAGTAGTTCTATTACCGAACAAGGTAGTCAGGGGATGAGTATAGATGACCATAATGAAAATTCAGCTTTTCATGCGTTTGATGCTGGGAGTATCCATTTTGAGAAAGGTAAAGTTAATCTAGCCAATGCTCATGGTTTTTCAATGCATGGGAATAATATCGATGGGAAGGGTATCTTTATAACTATCGTGGATTCTACGGTTTTGGTAGAAAGTAATACGTCTTATGGGTTGCGTTTTTGGGAGGGACTAGGAGACAGAAATGAGGAAATGAAGGATCACGAGTATCCTCATTATTTTTATATTTTTGCGGGTGAGGAAGAGATGTTCGGAAGTCTTCCAAAAACGAACTTACCCGTACGAGGGATTGTTGGCTTGACAAGAACCTCTTTTACAGTTCCAAAGAGTGCAGCTATTTATAGCAGAGGATCTGGTGGTGTTGTTAGGCTGTTGGATAATTCCAAACTTTCTGGAGATTTATTACTGAAGGTTGAGGATGGCTCTTTTGTGAAGGTTTCAGTGGATGCTTCTACACTTGTAGGGGGGACACATGTTGATGAAAGTTCTTCTGCTGAATTTCGGTTGAGAGGTGATTCAAAATGGATTTTATCACGGCCGAAAAATAAAAATTTACAAGTTTCTAGTTCTATAGGTGTTTCATCAATTTCATTAATACATCTTATTGATAGTTCTATTATTTTTGAACAACCAGAAGCTAACATAGTTGATGGCTATCAAACACTTCGTGTTGGGAGAGGAACAGGTGAAGTTTATAAAGCACAAGGTAATGCACATCTTTATCTCAACACTTATTTGAATAAGGGGGGGGCTCTTCAGAATCAAAAAACGGATCGTCTTTTATTCCATGGTGATATTGAAGGAAAAACAATAATACATGTGCATGGTGTTTCAGGAAGTCCAGGAGGTGGTACGGGGCATTATGGAAATGATAAAGGTATCTCGATTATTCAGGTTTCTGGAACAGCAGAGAAAGATTCTTTCTTGTTGGATGGTGATTATATTGCATTGGACGGTCTACCTTACCAATATAGGCTTCATGCTTATGGCCCAAACTCTGAATTAGGAAGAGCGAGTGCGTCTCAAAGATTAGTCGAAGGTGAAGGAGATTTTTGGGATTTCCGCCTCGAAAATGGATTTGTTGATTCTGATACTACATTTAGATTAACTCAGAGTTCTAAACTTGGTTTAGGTGGTGAGCATCATTCTAGGCAAGGCGTTAAGGTTGTTGTTCCTCAGGTGCCAACTTATCTGCTTTTGCCAAATAGTTTATTCCACGCTGGTTTGATAGATATCAGTAATCAAAACAAGCAGTTAGAGATAGTACGGACTAATTTTAGTGGAATGTTGGAAATTCATGAAAATCCTGCTTCATTTTTGCGTGGCTATGGTGGGAGTTATCGTTATGCCTCAGATTTGTCTGCGCTTGAATATGGTTATGGGGGAGATCTAGGGTACTATGCACTAGAGACAGGTGTTTTGCTACAAACTGTTGAAAATGTTGACAGTGTTATATCCTTTGGGGTGATGGGGTCTTATGGAAAGCTTTCTCTACAACCTCGAGATGTTGCACAAAGCCAAAAAAGTACATTTGATAAATGGACTGCTACAGTTTATGGCAGTATGCAGCATGATGTAGGATTCTATGTTGATGGTTTGTTATCGTATGGTCTGTTTAAGGGAGATGTTCTGACAACTGCACGGGGTAAAACGGCAACATTGAAAGGTAACCCTTTAAGTGTTTCCTTGATGAGTGGTCAGAAAATTGCCACAGGATATGAAGGTGTTGTTTTTGATCCACAGGTTCAGGTTGTTTATCAGCATCTTCAATTTAATGAGGCCCGCGATATTGATAATTTTAATATTGAGATGGATAAACTTGATCAATTGATGGTGCGTATGGGTGGTCGTTTGATAAAGACTCTTACTGCGTCTGAAAAAGATCGTGATGTTTCTTTTTATGGAAAGATTCATTTTGCTCATGATTTTGGCAAAGAAAGAGCTGTGCGTTTTAAAGATTCTTTCCAGTTAGCGGCTTTTGGTTCTTCTCTAGAGGCTGGATTAGGTCTTAATGCTCGCTTGTCTCAAAAATTTGCGCTTCATGGTGATTTGGTTTATCAGCATAAGTTGAGTAAAGGTGGTTTTTCTGGAATCAGTTTTTCTGGTGGATTGCGCTATCGTTTTTAGGTGATCGTCTTGGGGTAAGTTGTTTAAAAAGCCATAAGCATAGCTTGTGGTTTTTTATTATTTGTTTGCAACTTTTTAAACAAGTTTTTTAAAAAAATGTTTTTTTGCATGAGCAAGTTTGTTTCTTTTTAGAAACGAGATAGGGCTTTCTGGTTTGCAGTTTTTGCTTCTTATGCTGTTTTTCTTCCTTTAGTGTATTTTTATTAAATTCTCTTGAAATCACCGCTTTGGGGTAGAGTTTTTATTTCTATCTATATTTTTACGCGTTTTTATAAATAATACAATTTTAAATTGTGATATTTTGGGATTCTGGCTTTACATAAAACATAGGGTGGATATATAAAATACAAAACGTATTTTAAATTATCACGCGTAACCAAATTTATTAAACAGAACGCGTGTTTTTTTGTTTTTAGAGAAGGGGAAGAAAGTTTGTAGAAAATTATGTTTAAAAATCATCTCTCTTTATGTCGTTTTACAACGGTTATTTTTTTCTTTGTACACAATGCTGATGCCGGTGGAATTCCTTCTGAAAAGAAGCAATATTCATGTAATGAAAGTGCTTCATTTTATCGCTGTAATGATGGTCAAACGCATGAAATTTCCCAGAAAACTTATCAACTTAGGGGTGAAAGTTCTGATGCAGCCCTAGAGGCATCAGGGGAAAATACGGTTATTGAGGGAAAGGCTATAATTATTAACGGTGTCTCAAATACAAATAGCCATTCAGAAACAAACGCTTGGACAACAGCTGTAAAGTCCTCAAATGGGGGAGGCGTTGCTCTATTTTATTCCATGTTAAATGATGTGTCGATAGGGGCCGATGTCAATGAGGAGGGAGCTTTTGAGATGCAGGATGGGGTGATTAAAGCAACCAGAATGGGGATCAGTGTTGCGGGTAAAGGGTCATTTGTTTCTTTGACTAAGACAGAGATTAAAATACCTTCTGATGTGATAGGTCTTTTGAGTCATAATGGTGCAAAAATTTATATGAAAGGAGGAAAAATTGATTTTGCTGATGGTATTGGTGTTCAAACAGGAGGAGATGGAGAAATTAATTTAGAGGGTGTTTCTATTACTGGGAAGGGGAAACAGGGAACAAATACAGATAATCATCGTGAAGGTTCTGCTTTTAGTATGCTTCAGGGGAAAGGCATGATTAATTTTCAGAAGGGCAATGTTAATGTTAACAATGCTCATGGCATTGTATTGCAGGGGAATAATCATAATGCTACTCATATTAAACATTCCAGTGTTTTTGTGAGAGGGAATGCATTTAATGGCATGCGCTTTTTTTGGGAAGCTGTATTAAATGATAAAAAAACAATTATACCAGGAAAAGGGGCGGTTCAGTTGACTCA
This sequence comes from Bartonella sp. AC158YNML, assembly GCF_042196725.1. Lineage (NCBI taxonomy): Bacteria > Pseudomonadati > Pseudomonadota > Alphaproteobacteria > Hyphomicrobiales > Bartonellaceae > Bartonella > Bartonella sp. AC158YNML. The sequence goes on along the minus strand of NZ_JBHIQU010000015.1, from coordinate 12,114 downwards.
GACAACTTTTATGGCTCCAGAAAGTACAGCTATTTATAGCCGCCAATTCGAAAGTTCTGTTAAACTCTTACAAAATTCAACAGTTTCTGGTGATTCACTCCTGAAAGCTGTTGAACGTTCCAATGTAAAAATTGAGGCTGATGCTTCTACCCTTGTAGGAGGCGCATATGTTGATGAAAGTTCTACAGCCACGGTAGAGTTAAAAAATGGTTCAAAGTGGATTTTATCGCGACCAAAATATGGACGATTGCAAAATTCTAATGCCTCTGATTCTAAGTTAGAGGATTATTCCGCCATTTCATCGGTCGAACTTACAGATAGTTCTCTTATTTTTGAAGAATTAAAATCTAAAATAACAGATGGTTATCAGACACTTCTCATCGGAAAAGGATCAGGGACTGTCTATAAAGCGCACGGTGATGTGAATCTTTATCTTAATGCATATTTGGATCAAGGAGGAGAGCTTGAAAAGCAAAAAACTGACCGGCTTTTAATCAATGGTGATCTTGAAGGACAAACGACAGTTCATGTGTATAAGGTTCCTGGAAGCCCAGGGGCATCGACGGGAGATGGCGGTAATGATCAGGGTATTTCCATTATTCAGGTTTATGGGCAAGCTGCTGAAGATTCTTTTCAGTTAAAGGGGGGGTATGTGGCACTTAAAGATTCCCCCTATCAATATCATCTTAAGAGTTATGGTCCAAGCTCTGCTTTAGGGACTGCAGATTTCAATCAAAGAGTGCTTAAAAATACTGGAACATTTTGGGATTTCCGCCTCGAAAGTAAATTTGTTGATTCTCCCTCTCTTGATTCTACTGAAATTGTTCCTCCTGCTTCTGATGAGACTCCTTTTTTTCCTAAAATTCATCCTAGTCTTACTGGAAGTGAGGTTGATGCTATCGATTCTCATTCTCAGCAAAAACCTCAGGAGCCAAGTCTTTATTCTTCTGTAGATTCTCTGGAGAAGGATTCCCATCTTATGACCACACCTGATACATCTGATGCTTTTGTGCTTAATGCTCCAAATCATCCTCCTCCTTCTCTTGCACCTGTTATTCCCGTTATTGCTGAAGCTCATCCAGTTGTGCCTACATCAGATTCATCTGTACTGTTCCCTGTTTCACCGACTAGTTCTGTTGTTTTTGTCCCCCCCGCATCAGGTTTACCTGTACCGCCCCCTGTTTCACCGACTAGTTCTGTTGTTGTCCCTCCCACATCAGGTTCACCTGTACCGTCCCCTGTTTTACCAACTAGTTCTGTTGTTTTTGTCCCCCCCGCATCAGGTTTACCTGTACCGCCCCCTGTTTCACCGACTAGTTCTATTGTTGTCCCTCCCACATCAGGTTCACCTGTACCGTCCTCTGTTTCACCGACTAGTTCTGTTGTTGTGTCCCCTGCATCAGGTTCATCTGCTTCACCCTCTGTTCTTTCTACTTCTTCTGTTGTTGTGCCGCCTGCATCAGGTTCATCTATCTCGCCTTCTGTTCCATCCTCTGTTATACCACCTGTTTTTGAGCTTTCTTCTCATTTTGAACAAAATATGAGAGCTGTTGTTCCGCAGGTTTTGACTTATATTCTTGTGCCAAATACCTTATTTCATGCTGGATTGGTGGATATCAGTAATCAAAATAAGCAGTTGCAAACACTGCGAACTTTTTCTAGGCGGTTGTTGAAAGTGAGCGAAAATCCCGCTTTGTTTTTGCGCGGTTACGGTGGACATCACCGTTATACTTCAAATTTGTCTGCACTTGAATATAGATATGGAGGCAACCTTGATTATAATGCACTAGAGGCAGGTATTCTACTCAAGAAAATTGAAAATGCGTACAGTGTAACATCCTTTGGAATTATAGGCAATTATGGCAAGCTTTCTTTGCTGCCTCGGGAGGTTAAACAAAGTCAAGAAAGTACATTTGATAAATGGACAATCACAGCATATGGGAGCATGCAACATGATACGGGGCTTTATATGGATGGTCTCGTCTCTTATGGTTTGTTTAATGGAAATGTTCTCACACTTGAGCGAGGTAAGACGGCTACATTGAGAGGTAAACCCCTGAGTGTTTCCTTAACTGCTGGTAAAACATTTACGATAGGTCGTCGATATTTTATTTTTGAACCTCAGTTTCAATTTGTTTATCAAAATCTCCAGTTTCATAAGACTCGTGATATTGATAATTTTAATATTGATATGCAAAGACCAGATCATTGGGAGGTGCGTATTGGGGGACATTTAACCAAAACACTGACATTGACTAAAGAGACACATGTTCTTTCATTTTATGGCAAACTTCATTTCATTCGTAATTTTGATGATAAACAATTTGTGTATTTTAAAGATGCTTTCCAGCTTGGTTCTTTGGGTTCTTCTTTAGAAGCAGGGGTTGGGTTTAATGCCCGTCTCTCATCCAAACTTTCTCTTTATAATGATCTCATTTATCAGCACAAATTTACGAAGGCTGGTTTTTCCGGAACACATTTTTCTGGTGGTTTAAGCTATCATTTTTAATTGTACTTTTCCTTTAATTTATCTTTTGTAAAAAACAATAAGCACAAAACATGATTTTATTGTGTTATTTTTACGATTTTTAACTTTACATATAATACAAAACGAATTATGTGGACGACACATAGTAATAATAACCTGTAAATGATCCAGATGTATTTTTTCGGTTTTTGATGAAGATAAAATGAAGAAAGTTTAAAGTAAATTATGATTAAAGTATTAAAGCGCCATGTGTGTGTATGTTCTTTTACAACCTCTATTTTTTTCTTTGTGCACAATATAGATGTGAGTGCAGAAGATTATAAACCCTCATGTAATTCCCTTTTTAAATCGTATTCGTGTGATGTTGTTGATGCCGCTAAGACTATTGAAAGAAGCGACCAAGAACAAGAATATGTGAAAGGATTGGATACAAGTGTTAAAAGTGATGTTTCTATGTCCCAATCCAATAATGCAGTTATTGAGCTGAAAAAAGGTAAAGAGGAAAAAGGCATTTCAGGAATTAGTGGGACTTTGGAATTTAATAAATCTGAGAAGATTACATCAGCTGTGGTTGTGTCAAAAGATGATACAAGTTCTTTTAAGAAAGTTTCTGTTAAGGGAAATGGTGAAAAGGAAAAAAGTAGTAAGATATCTCAATCAGTATTTGGCGTGAAGCAGGGCGGTTTTCTCTTCGTTGATGATGGTGAAGTTCATGTTACAGATATTCATGGTATAGCGATTGAGAGTGCAGAACCGATTTTTAAGGAAAGATCACTTGAATTGCGGGATAATTTTATGTCTTTGGTTTCTGTGGAAAACTCAAAGATCACTCTTAAGGGAGATGGAGCTCATGGTTTGCATTTTAGGGGAAACCCTTCGCAAAATGAATATCAAGAGGGAGAGCTTCTTACGAGTTTAGGTGAAGTTCGATTTAAAAAAACAGCTCTTCATGTTCCCAATGGTACAGCTATTTATAGTGATGATGCGAGGAGATATCCTTACATTACAGCATCAGAAGGTTCTCGTATCTTTGCCGATCGGTTATTAGATGTTAAGAATAATTCATTTGTTGCGCTTGATGCCTATGCGTCTTTTCTTGCAGGGGGAGCACAGGTTGAGAAAGGTTCTTACGGTAGTGTTGAGTTGTTCAATCAATCAAAATGGACTGTAAAAGCAAGTAAAAGTGCACTTAAGAAGAATGGGAAAGGTCCGTATTTTGCAGATTCGTCTGTTTCATTTGTAAGGCTTATTAATAGTTCTATTTTATTTAATAAACCCCAAAACGGTTATTATCAGAGACTTCATGTAGGAAGCGTAGAGGATAAATCCAGTGACTATGCTTATATTGCGGGAGGGGATGCACGCTTATATGTTAATGCACATCTTGCTACCAATGGTACAAGCAAAAATGTAAAAGCTGATACACTTGTGATCTATGGTGATGTTTACGGAAAAACCAAGGTGTATATTGTAAATCCTTCGGTGACTCTAGGGAAAGGAAAGACGCTAAAAGTTAAGAAAGGAGATCGCCATGATACTTCAATTATTCAGGTTTATGGAAAAGCAGCGGAAGATTCTTTTAAACTGGCAACTGGTTATGTTGCTTTAAGAGGAGCTCCTTATCGATATAGTCTGCGTGCGTATGGTCCAAACTTTTCCCATGGACACGCAAAAGTGGAAAATAAATTAGCTAAAGGAACAGCAGTAAAGCATAATGGCGATTTTTGGGATTATCGGCTTGAGGCTGAACATATTCAGCGTTCTTCTTATCAGTTGAAAAAGCGTGCTCAGTTGAAAAAGCGTGTTTCTCATTTCCGTGTGTCTCGTTCTTTAAACGCTCATCCGCATCATAATAATGTTGTTGCCGGTCATGATGCTTCTGCTCATTATCTTGAAGAGGGCGTTAAAGCTGTTGTACCACAAGTTCCAACCTATCTATCAATGCCTAATGCTTTGTTTCAAGTTGGTTTGATGGATATGAATAATCACAACAAACTTTTGGAGACATTGCGTACCACTGCTGGGGCTTTGGGAGAAAATGGTAAAAAACCTGCATTTTTTGCGCAAGGCTACGGTGGAAGTTATCATTATGTTTCTGATCTGTCTGCGCTTGAATATGGTTATGGCGGAAATTTGAATTATAACGCTATAGAGGCAAGTATATTGCTCAATGCGATTGAGGATACATATCACACTTTGAGCTTTGGAATAATGGGGAACTATGGGAAAATTTCTCTACAGCCTCAAGATGTTGAAGAAAGCAAAAAAAGTACATTTGATAAATGGTCTGTTACAGCATATGGCAATATGCAGCATGATGCAGGATTTTATATCGATGGACTTTTTTCCTACGGGTTATTTAAAGGGGATGTTCTGACACAAGCAAGAGGCAAAACAACAACATTGAAGGGGACACCTTTGAGTGCTTCATTGGCTGCCGGTAAGTCATTTATGACAGGACATAAGGGACTTATTTTTGATACGCAAGTTCAGGTCGTTTATCAAAATATACGATTTGATAAGACCTCTGATATCGATGGATTTGATATCGAAATGGGAAAGCTTGATCAGTGGGTGATGCGTGTTGGCGGGAATTTAAGCAAGACGCTTGCTGCTTCTGAAGAAGGGCATGTTGTTTCTTTCAATGGGAAACTTCATCTTACCAATAGTTTTGGCGGAAAACAACGTGTGCAGTTTGGAGATGAATTCCAATTAGGAGCTTTTGGTTCTTCTTTAGAAACTGGAGTGGGGCTGAAGGCTCAGTTGTCTTCAAACTTTGCATTGCATGGAGATGTGACTTATCAGCATCGTCTTAGCAAAGCTGGTTTTTCAGGGACGATTTTTTCAGGTGGTTTACGCTATCGTTTTTAGATGCCTATGAAATATAGAGTAATTTTTACATAAGTTATGCAGTGTTGTGAGAAGTATAAATGAGTATTAAGTTTTATACTTCTCATTGTTTGTGTGTTTAATTTAGCTTTATGGAGAATATTTTTTATTTTTAAGTAATGGGGTAAAGGACCAATTATAATAGAATTATGGTTAATTTATTAAGCGGATATAGATTTTTATTTATTACGGCGGCTATTGTTTCTTTTTTGCCAATTGTGAGTGCTAATGCTAAGCCTAATAATTTAGGAACTCCCTGTAATGTAGCAAAGAGTTTATTTACATATAATGATAGTAAAAAATACACGATAAGTAATAAAAATCATACTTTTTCTGTTTTTCCACAAGATGCTTTGACTGCGGTTGTATCTATAGAAAAAGCAGGGACTGTTTTAAATTTGTTACAGATGAATATTATGGCGGATAAAGCAAAGCAGTCATTTTTATATAGTGCATCTGTAAAAGATGATGGCAAGCTTGTTCTAACCAATTCAAATATTAAGGATATGTCCGGTTTTCGTGTTCAGAACGGGCAAGTTGTGATGAATAGAGGGAAGATTGAAGGTAGTTTGCAAGCTGTATGTGCAGAAGGAAAAAAAACCGATATTGCTTTAGTGAGCGTCAATATTGATATTGTATCAGATAATTTGAATGCAAAAGGGTTTGGATTTGTTAGTAGTTCTGATGCATTTGTTAGGATGTCAGACAGTACTATTACTTTTAATGAGATTGGTGCTTTTTCAACACAATTTGGGGGAAAATATCTTATTGATACCACCGATATTCAAGGCAAAGGTAAGAAATACACGATTATAGTTGATGATGAGAGTATTGATGAATTTCCAAGAGCTTTTGACATATCGCAGGGTGGTAATGTTCATTTGCGTGGTGATTCTATTCAGCTGACTGATATGCATGGCTTCTTGATTACGAATTTTGCAGGTTATGCAGATGCTGAAGGTAAGTTGATTCAAGAATACGCTTCATCAAATGCGTTTAAAAAGACAAATATTAAGATTGAAAGATCAAAAATTTCTGTTCAGGGTGAGGGGTTATATGGTCTGTATTTTTATGGATTGAATCCAGATGTATGGGTTGATATGTTTAAGGTAGAGGATGAAAAATTTTCAAAAATAGAAAAAATTGTTTGGGGTGAAGCGTCTTTGCATTTGTCAGAGACAACTTTTTTAGTTCCTGATGGTATTGCCATTTATAGTACCGGAGATGATATTTATGGAGCTGAAGCTACCATTGAATTAACAGAAAGAACAAGGATCTCTGGTGATTTATTGCTAAAGGCTCAAAATAATTCTTCTCTTCTTGTTAAAGCAAAGGATTCTATACTTACAGGAGGTATTCGTGTTGAGGATGCATCGACTGTTCATTTAGAATTAACACATGGCTCTTCATGGTACCTCACCAAAAGGAAACATACAGATTTGCAGGAAACATTTCCTGTAGATTCATCACTTTCGTCTATAAGCATTTCTAATAGCACAATTTTTTTTGATAAATTTATATCTAAAGATTATCAAACGCTATATATTGGAAAAGTATATATTGAAAAAGGACGTGCTCTAAATGACATAAATCCAATAGATGGAATACAATATGATAAAGAAGCCTATGATGCAAAGGGAAATGTACAGATTAAGATGAGTACGTTTGTGAATAATGACGGCTCGTTTAATCCTCAAAAAACTGATCGTATTTTGATTTACGGGAATGTCTTGGGAGAGACACTGCTCATGATGGAAAATTTTTCCAAAAGTTCAGAAAAAGAAGCAAGCAGTAAAGGAAGCAATAGTATTTCACTTGTTCAAGTTGCTGGGACAGCGGAGGAGAGTTCTTTTAAATTGCATAATAATTATATTACAATTGATGGTTTGCCTTATCAATATCGTCTTCGCGCTTATGGTCCAGGTTCTTCTTCTGGAAAAGCGGAGCCAGGGAATAGATTGGTTGCAGGAAGTGAAGATTTTTGGGATTTTCGTCTCGAAGGTGTTTATATTGCTCCTGAATTAGATTCTTCTGAGTCTAAATCTACTTCTATTTCGTCTTTAAGTTCTACGCTTTTACCACCCCCACTTGAATCAGAAACTATTTCTTCTGAGGCACTAGCAGAGCCTAATTTGCCTACATCTTCTCCGTCTGCACAATCTCCTTCTGTTGAGCTAGTGTCTCCATCTACACCGTCTTTACCTGAAGGATCTCCTCCTATTGGTTCTCTTTCACCCTCATCTATTGAAACAAACTCTTCTTTTGTTGTACCGTCTATTTCGGTAGATTCTCCGCTTACGGATTCTACTATTGTTCCTACAACTGTAGAATCAATGTCTTCAAGCCCTGAGTTATCTACTTCTATAGTTCCTTTGCTTATGGATTCTGTTCCATTTGTACCTGTTCCAGATGATCTAAAGGATTCTCTTTCTGCGCAGTCTATACCTGCATTGTCTTCTTCAGTTGAAACTTCTATTGAAGAGGTGTTGTCATCTACGCCCTCTGTTTTAGTAGATACATCGTCTACTCCTTCTACTTCCACTTCTTCTATAACTGTTCTGCCTTCTGTGCCAACCAATCCGGTTACACTTCCGTCTAAGGATTCTGTTTCTACTGTTCCTACACCTGTGAAAACAAGGTCTTATGGGGTTGAGTTATCTACTTCGGTAGATCCTCTGCTTACGGATTCTGCTCTATCTTCATTTATTCCAACTGTTCCAGAGAATCCTTCTGCTGATGAGGTGTTGCCATCTGAGCCATCTGTTCCAGTATCTTCTTCATCTACGGATTCTGTTGTTCTTCCTTCTGAACCAGTTGAATCAAAGTCTTCTGAGCATCCCTCTGCGCCAACTGTTCTAGAGAATTCTTCTAGTGAGCAACCTACGGCGGCATCGTTTGTTTCAGGTGAAACTTCTATTGAAGAGGTGTTGTTATCTGAGTCATCTGTTCCGGTATCTTCTTCATCTACGGATTCTGTTGTTCTTCCTTCTGAACCAGTTGAATCAAAGTCTTCTGAGCACCCCTCTGCACCCACTGTTTCAGACAATCCTTCTGCTGTGCCTATGCCTGCACCATTTGTTTCAGTTGAGACTTCTACAGATGAGGTTATGCCATCTAAGCCCTCTGTTCCGGTCTCACCTTCATCTACGGATTCTGTTTCTCCTCCTTCTGCCCCTGTTGAACCAAAGCCTTCTGAGTCCTCTGAGGCTTTAGATCCTTCGTCTAATCTCTCTATACCGCTTGATGTTCCCCCTGAGCTAGGTATTAGAGCTGTTGTTCCTCAATTGCCAACTTATCTCCTTTTACCAAATGCTTTGTTCTATGTTGGTTTGATGGATACGACCACGCAAAATAAGACGTTGGAGACAATGCGGAATGCTTTTCATTCTTCTTGGAAAGAGAATGAAAAGACAGCCTTTTTTCTGCATGCTTATGGGGGGAGCCATCATTATGCTTCCAATTTATCTGCTTTTGAATATGGCTATGGCGCAGAGCTCGATTATAATGCACTTGAAGCAGGTGTTTTATTGAACGAGATTGAGAGTTTATATACTCGTATATTCTTTGGTGCTTTGGGAAACTATGGAAATCTTTCTCTACACCCTCAGGATGTTGAACAAAGCAAAAAAAGCGCATTTAATAAATGGTCTGTTGGGGCTTATGGAAGTTTGCAGCATGATACCGGTTTTTATATGGATGGGGTATTGTCATATGGCCTTTTTAAGGGAGATGTTTTGACCCTTGCACGAGGCAAGGTTGTTGCATTAAAGGGTAAACAGTTTAGTGGTTCTTTAACGAGTGGTAGAACGTTTGCAATAGGTTATAAAGGAGTTGTTTTTGATCCGCAGGTTCAGGTTGTTTATCAGCATCTTCAATTTAATCAGGCGTGTGATGTTGATAATCTTGATGTTGATTTAGGAAAATTTGATCAATGGGTGGGGCGTGTTGGTGGGCGTTTAAGCAAGACGTTAGGTGTTGTGGAAGAGGGACGTGTCGTTTCATTTTATAGTAAGCTTTCTTATTTGCATAGTTTTGAAGATAAGCAATTCGTTTCTTTTAAAAACGATTTTCAGTTAGGTTCCTTTGGTTCTTCTTTGGAAGCAGGGGTTGGGTTTAATGCCCGTCTCTCAACAAAACTTTCTCTTCATGGAGATGTTACTTATCAGCATAGATTTAAGAAAGTTGGTTTTTCCGGAGCGATTTTTTCAGGTGGTTTACGCTATCATTTTTAGATGCCTATGAAATATAGAGTAATTTTTACATAAGTTATAAAGTGTTTTGAGAAGTATAAAATGAATATTAAGTTTATACTTCTCATTGTTTGTGTGTTTAACTTAATATTATGGGGAATATTTTTTATTTTTAACTAACAGGGGGAGAAAGGCAAATTGGGAATAAAGTTATGGTTAATGTATTAAGCGGGTATAAATTTTTATTTATTACAACAGCTATTGTTTCTTTTTTGCCAATCGTGAGTGTTAATGCGAATCCTAATAATTTAGGAACTTCCTGTAATGTATCAGGGAGTTTTTTTACGTATAGCGATAGTAAAAAACATACGATAAGTAATAAAAATTATATTCCTTCTGTCTCTTCTCTAGATGATTTTATTGCTGTCTTCTCTATAGAAAAAGAGGGAACTGTTTTAAATTTATTAGAGACAAATATTATCTTGCATAGGCCAAAGCAGTCATTTTTATATAGTGCATCTGTAAAAGATGATGGCAAGCTTGTTCTAACCAATTCAAATATTAAGGATATGTCCGGTTTTCGTGTTCAGAACGGGCAAGTTGTGATGAATAGAGGGAAGATTGAAGGTAGTTTGCAAGCTGTATGTGCAGAAGGAAAAAAAACCGATATTGCTTTAGTGAGCGTAAATATTGATATTGTATCAGATAACTTGAATGCAAAAGAGATTGGATTTGTTAGTAGTTCTGATGCATTCGTTAGGATATCAGGCAGTACTATTACTTTTAATGAGATTGGTGCGTTTTCAACACAATTTGGGGGAAAATATCTTATTGATACAACCAATATTCAGGGCAAAGGTAAGAAACACACGATTGTAGTTGATAATGAAACTATTGATGAATTTCCAATAGCTTTTGACATATCACAGGGTGGTAATGTTCATTTGCGTGGTGATTCTATTCAGCTGACTGATATGCATGGCTTCTTGATTACGAATTTTGCAGGTTATGCAGATGCTGAAGGTAAGTTGATTCAAGAATACGCTTCATCAAATGCGTTTAAAAAGACAAGTATTAAGATAGAAAAAAACAATATTTCTGTTCAGGGTGAGGGAGTATACGGTCTGTATTTTTATGGATTAGGTCCAGATGTATGGGGTGATATGTTTAAGGTAGGGAGTGAAAAACTTTCAAAAGTAGAAAAAATTGTTTGGGGTGAAGCATCTTTGCATTTGTCACAGACAACTTTTTCAGTTCCTGATGGTATTGCCATTTATAGTACGGGAGATGATATTTATGGAGCTGAAGCTACCATTGAATTAACAGAAAGGACAAAGATCTCTGGTGATTTATTGTTAAAGGCTCAAAATAATTCTTCTCTATTGGTGAAAGCAAAGAATTCTATCCTTACAGGGGGTATTCGTGTTGAGGATGTATCAACTGTTCACTTAGAATTAACACATGGCTCTGCATGGTATCTCACCAAAAGGAAACATACAGATTTGCAGGAATCTCTTCCTGTAGATTCATTACTTTCGTCTATAAGCATTTCTGATAGCACAATTTTTTTTGATAAATTTATATCTCAAGATTATCAAACGCTATATATTGGAAAAGTATATATTGAGAAAGGAAGTAATCTAAATGACATAAATCCAATAGATGGGATACAATATGATAAAGACGCTTATAATGCAAAGGGAAATGTGCAGATTAAGATGAGTGCGTTTGTGAATAATGACGGCTCGTTTAATCCGCAAAAAACTGATCGTATTTTGATCTACGGGAATGTTTTGGGAAGTACACTGCTCATGATAGAGAAATTTTCCAAAACCTTAGAAGGAGAAGCTGGCAATAAAGGGAGTCAAAGTATTTCACTTGTTCAAGTTGCTGGGACAGCAGAGGAAAGTTCTTTTAAGTTAGCCAATAGTTATACTACAGTGAATGGATTTCCTTATCAATATAAACTTCGTGCCTATGGTCCAAGTTCTTCTTCTGGAAATGCAGATCCAAAGAATAGATTGGTTGTTGGAGAAGGGGATTTTTGGGATTTTCGTCTCGAAAGTGTTTACATTGGTCCTGAATTAGATTCTTCTGAAACTGCTTCTAAGCCAACGTCTACAGTTTTACCTCCTCAATCTGAGGAAGAGACGGTTCCTTCTAAACGACCAACAGAGACTATTTCACCTGAACAACCCCCTTCTGTTGAGCCTCCACTTATACCATTTACACCTTCTTTGCCTGAGGGATCTGAACCGTCTGAAACATTTATCCCTACGGATTCGACGCTGACTCCTTCTGCACCAGTTCCGTCTCCCTCTGTACCAACAGTTCCAGAAAATCCTTCTGCTGTGCCTATGCCTGCACCATTTGTTCCAGTTGAGACTTCTACAGATGAGGCTATGCCATCTAAGCCCTCTGTTCCGGTATCACCTTCATCTCCAGATTCTGTTCCTTCTGCTTCTTCCCCTGTTGAACCAAAGCCTTCTGAGTCCTCTGATGCTTTGGAACCTTCGTCTAATCTCTCTATACCGCTTGATGTTCCGC
>NZ_JBHIQU010000014.1:0-34445 GCF_042196725.1 Bartonella sp. AC158YNML | reverse complement strand
GCTCCTCCTGCCCCTTGTTGATGGGCTAAATACAATTCCGCTTCACTAGGCGCTCTTCCCAAAAGGCGGCTTAAATGGTTGCGATTATCAAGGGTCAACCGCCCCATGGCATCTGCCGCTTGCATGGGGTCAAAACGATCCTGCAAACCATATTGTTTGGCTGTGCTGTCTATAAATTGATACAACCCACCCGCCGAAGAACGGGGATTCCTTGCATTCGGATCGCCGCCACTTTCCACTTGCGCAACACGGTATAAATAGCTTTCGGGCAAACCATATCGCGCTGCCGTCTGCCGTATCGCTTGATCAACTGAAGAACTATAACGAGGCATAGCTTATACATTCTCCTCTACTTCCACGTACTCAACATATTAAAATGCCTTGCTAATTCTTTTCCTTCGCCTCCAAACAAAGCAGCAGATAGTTTTTTGAACCACTCTTTCGTCGCATATCCCTTATGATGCGCATTTACCATGCGTTGAATCAGATCGACAATTTGAGCATTCTTAATCTGTCTTCCCCCTGTTAACAATTTGACAACATCCTTTTCAATCCGTTGACGCTCTCTAAACGCCGCCTCTTTGAAAGGAATCCAAGCAGCCTTCACCGCTACTTTTCCTGCTTGCATAGCTGCATCATGTTTACCCGTTGGCATATTGACGTTATGCGTAAAAGATATATCTTTATTCGCTATACGATTTGGTATCCTGTTATAAAAATCTGCATAATCAGCTTCTTTATTGACAACATTCTTAACCGTAGAAGCTTTATCGGCTCCATAAATCTTTGCAAATCGTTCATACAGATCATTCGTACCAAAAATATCTTTTGCCTTGGAAACTTGATCTCCTGTTTGACCCATGCCTTGTAAAAGTTCTGCTCTTGAGCCCTTTTTAAAGTATTCTTGTTGTGCCTTTGGTAATTCATCAAAGATTTTACTGAATTCATCCTTATTAATCGACTTACTAAGAATTTTGGAACCTTCATCCATGGCGTCTACACGTGCACTATATTGATGATACAATGCCCGTCCCTTCTTATATTCAGACGATATATCATCCATAAGCTCTAATAACTTTTTCTGGATGCCAACTAAACTGCGAACTTGGCTATTATCTCCTTGTCCCTTTTCGGTCCTTATCATTAAATCGACGACCTCCTTAGTCTTATGAAGAGCCCCCATGTTTGGTTTCTCCTTAAGGAGACTAAATTTTTGAGAAGAAAACGGACTAACGTTGTTGCCATCCGTAATAAACCGCTTTAGTCCTTCATCATAAGCCTGTTTGAAGTATGGACGCTTCATTAATTCATTAAGAGCACCATAATATTTTTCTCCTATCGGCGTTTTCTTGGCTATTTCGTAAAGAGTATGTGATTCTGCTTCTCTACTCGCGATAAGATCATCTTTTAAACCTGTAACATTTTGACGAGGAACAAAGTATTTATCAGCCGCCTGATGAATACGCTCCCCTCCTCCCAGCGCTCTCTGTTTAGCTCTCTTGGTTAAATCAAGATAAGCCCCTTGGTTTCTTTTCGCGATATCAAAAACAAGATCTTGTAAAAAAGGACTATGATCAGCTACGTAATCGGTAGAAACTGCTTTTTTAAAAGATTCTCCTAGCTCTTCAGACGCCTCCTTACCTAAATGTTTACTGATTGTTCTTAACGTATCTTTTGAAACACCTTCCTTATGAGAAGGAGAAAAAAGTCTTCGTATTCCGTTTACCGGATAACCAGCCAAATGACCTAAAGCACTTCCAACGACTGTCCCTCCCGCTCCTAAACCTGCCCCAACTGCTGTACTTGTAAGTGTATTCCCAAACCCTTCCCCTTCTCCTGCGCCATGTAATGCACCAGATGCTGCACCTACTTTAAGCAAATGAGGTAATGTTGTTTTGTTCGTGATGCCTAAAAACGGGCTTGCAAATCGACTTGGACCTGACTGACCAGCTTTTAAGAACAATTGACCTAACTTTGATCCTCCAAGACTATTTGTGAGTGTAGGCGCTACAAAGCGTGCTCCTGAGGCTAATAATCCTCCTCCTAAAGTCGCAAGTGAAGGGATTGCCGACCCTAAAGCATTTCCAGCAAACGAAGTCCAATAATGTTGATCACTCATCCTACGATAATAATCACGTATTCTATTGGCTTCTTTTTCATATTTTTCTATGGTTTTCTTATCTCCAGTCCAATATTTGATAAGCCCATTCAAAAAAGCACTTATTGCCAACTCATCATCAGAATCACGTCCTGCCGCTGTAATCCCCGCAATCTCATCATCTAAATTAAAACTCAAACCATGCTTTAAAGAATTCCAAAAGGCTTCACTTTCACTTATTTCAGGATGTTGGGGTGATGTTTCGTATTCATCTTCAGGGATACGACGTATAACCCTTATTCCAGGACCAAAATCTGGAAAATCTTGATGAGTATTATTATGATGGACCATTTATCTATCCCTAATAATTTCATACATATGGTTACCGTACTGTGCAGTTGCTTTATCCCCAATAGCAAGTTTTTTAATGTCTTCTCTGCTACTTATAGTTGGCAAATTTGCACTGCCTCCTTGTGACATCGACTGATTAGAAGAATATTGACTATCGTTTCCATTAACAGCATTGATCATATTTTCTTCTGTAGGATCAATATCACCTAGTAAAATACCTACTACTTCAGAATTAAGTTTTGATATAACAATTTTTATTATGTTCAAACGACGTTTAAACTGTTGTGCAGACATATCGAAACTTAAATCACCCAGAGACTGTTTTAACATTTCAATGTCTTTATCACTAACATTTCCAAGCCCTATCGTCCCTCTCGGCGAGAGCATTTTCATTTGATCTATACGATCAAGCGCTATTCGAGATTTTATTGATTGTATAATAAGTCGTGCATCTGATTGTTCTGACCCTGAAAGCACATAGCTAGCTGCCTTAGCCATATGACCTGTTGCATAATTTCCAAATTTATCGGCATATCCCTGCAAAAGATCGATATCGTCTATCAAGACTTTTCCATACGCTTTTTTACTTTCGCGCAAAGCAGCAGCACGTTTATTGTCCATATACGCTTTGCTTCCAGGGTGGTAAACTACTCTCTTTCCTGTTGGTGATGTTGGATCATCAATTAATGAACTTCCATCATTAAAGTCTTTGCTACCTGTATTTGTTAGCAATGCACTAAGCATTTGAGGATTCCTTGCCATGATAGCAGCTTCTTCATCACTGTAGCCTTTGGACTTTAGATACTCGACAGTCTGGTTAATCTGACTTCTTTGTTTATCTCCTTCATTAAGATGCTTCACACCACTTGCAAGCGCATCCCATCCAGAACCATCTGTGGCGGCCGCCGCCATACCTGCAAAAAGATCTTTGAGTTTCTGATACGCATCTGATTGAAAAAACTTATAAGTATTGGACTGTAAAAATTTCTCTGCATCTGTCAGTTCAGGAGTCGGTGTTGGGGAAGCGGGTGCTAATGGTTGCGTTTGTTCATTAACATGAGGTTTTAGTTCTTGTGGAGTACTCTCTAGTGCATTTGGCATGGGTGGATGTTGATCAAATCCAAGAGGCATTTCCGTTCTAGGAGCCGTATAGGGCATAAATGGTCCATATGGTTTCAGCATACTCTGTAAATAGGGGTTGTTTGGAGCATCTGCTTTCTCTGGTGTCATCATACTTTCAATGGCTGACCCCACACCCATAACTGCACTGGTTTTTGGATACTTTGCTACGAATTTCCCCACGGGGCTCTTTGTTATTAATTGTCCCAATCTATTCGCCCCTGTAACCGCTTTGGGAGCAATATATCTAAAAATATGAGGCGCAACTCTCGCTGCCATAAAAGCTGCCCCAGCTAATGGAAATAATAATGGAAATGCCATCACGCTATCCTTTTAAAATTATCGTTTAATGATTATACAGCTATTGTTTCTTATTCATGTGATCTAAAAAAAACTTGGATGCTCCTCCTGCCAACGCTGCTCCCATTGGACCACCTGCCATGTAACCAAAAGCCATTGGTGCCGCCTGAAGTGCCAGAGAACCTATTGTCCCTACATTTTTCCATGGGCTATTCCCTTGTATCATCGAAGCTGTATTATTATTCGTTGTCGTGCCGTAATTTCTTGCAAAGCCGTGACCTGCGTTCATAAGCATATTCAACCTATTCCAGCCGCTATTGTCTTGCTCCAGCCAACGTTCACGATTGGCATCAATAACTCTCTGATTGTAGGCATCAAGTACACCTCCCCCCTGTATAGCATTGGAATAGGCATTCCCATAACCCTGTAAGAAGTTATTTGAAGCTCCTAACTGATTTTGATTGGCTTGGTCTATCATGGCATTAGCTTGCATCATGCGATCCGCATCACGATTATACTGGTCTGCTGTAGCACTTGTAGACAAAGCACCAAGTTCATTTGCCAATACACCCGTATGTGCACCAGAACCATAACGACCCGCACCGGCAAAAGAGCTGTTAATCGTATCTCTGACGCGGTCTAAGCTATTTTGAAGCGCAGCATTAAAAGACGGATTCTGTCCAACCATATCACCAGAAGCCACTCTTCCAAGATTGCTTGCTGCCGACGTTGGATTATAGATTGTATTCATCAAAGAGCGATTGTGATAATGCTGAGGAATACTTCCAAGACCACCAATTCCATAGCGTGTTTGAGCACTTAACGGGGCAACACGCGGTCCCCCATACACATCGTATATTATAAAAAAACACAATAAAGTCAATATCTTGTATGCAATTATTTTATATGAATCCACTTAAGAATCCATCCTTTTATACGTGATTCATTTGACCATTTTTTATATAAGATCGCCATGCATGAATAGACCATAAAAAGAAAATCATGATGTAAGTATTATAACGCATGTAAACGTTCAAATGAAATGAAAAGCAGATATCATTCATAACAGTTATAAATTTTATGATACGTTTTTATCACAGCAGAAATCGCATACGTTTAAAGATCCCATCTTGTTTTAAAGATTGGATTGTTAATCACATGATAAAAACATAAAATTATAGTTCTCAAAATTAGAAGCGTAAAATAGAGAGCTGTCATAACAGCATCATCATAACAGCGAACATTTTAAAGATTGCATAAAAGGATTAAGGACAAGATCGCTTTTAAAATGCTGTCTAAAAGTTTAGAAAACGATAAAGAGGTATTTTATATCTTATGAAGTCAAAAGCCTTTTAATGAATAGATTGCAGGCTAGTTTTTAAGAACGGAACTATTCGCTTCCACAAAAAAATGGAGGCAAATAATGCCATGGCAGTAGAATTACTATCTACTTTAGATTTGGTACTAAAAACGTTTTAAAAGTTATAGTTTAAAAATTCGAAACCAAATAGGATCCCCTCAAATTTGAGAGCATCTATTTTAGACAAAGATAAGCAAGTAAAATTCAAAACCATTGTAACATCATAAAGCATGAGATTTTTCTAAATTTTTAGAACAAAGCTATAATGTTAAAGAATGCTCTATTCTAAAGTTAACGCCTCCAAAATTGGATTGGTTGATTTTACTAGCCAAATATAGAGCGATTAATTTGCAAAGAAGTTCTATTTAAAGATACTTATGAAAGCCTTTCTAAATACGTTTAAACGTTTGAAACTGATGTTTATAACAGTTTTTATAGCCTTGCGTTTGATAAAAGCGCTTGTTTATTGTCTTATGAGAGATTGTTTTGAAAACCAACGCTCGTAAATGTAAAAAGAACGTTTTTATAAGACATTCATTTAAGATGCATTTTTATCATGGGCTTTGTTTTCAATGAATCTCTTTAAGTTAAAGACGTTATGATTAATACGTTTGAGAACAACAAAAAGCGTTTATAGGCTTTTTCATTCAAATGAGTGAGTAAAAATCATACGCATTATTTACATTCCGTTTGATAAGTTTTCATATCTCAATAGAGCGCTTGCAATATAATACGTTTTGTATATATGCATTCATTACTCCATTGTGGATGATTATTTTTCTATCATTATAATCGTTATTTGAAAGCCGCGTCATATCACTTGACACGGCTTTCTTTTATGAATGCTCTCTTTTATGATGGGTTTATAACCATAAAGAAGGCACTCCCATGCTTGTTATTTATGCTATTTATCAATCTTAACAACGTTATCGCTTTCATAAACCTCATAATTTTGAGCAACTGATTTTACATTGCTTTGTTTATCTATTTTTGCTTTTCCATAGGCACGACCATAGACTTTTACAGAACCAGAGATTTTTGCATTCCCATAAACAGAGCCATAAATCGCAGCGCGCCCACTCACAAGAGCAGAGCCGTAAACCTTGCCATAAATCTTTGCAAAGCCTTTGATAGCAGCCTGTCCATAAATTTTTGCACTGTTGTAAATACAAGCAGAGCCAGAAACCTTTGAACGACCATAGATCCTTGCATGATCATACACAAAAACATCATGAGAAACGCGCGCATGTTGATAAATATGGGAATTGCTATAAACGCGGGCGTGATCACAGACATGCGCCTTGCCATAGATATTGCCAGCCACATGAGCACTTCCATAAACACAAGCATGATCATAAACTTTAGCATATTGAGTGATTAAAGCCTTTCCATAGACCTCAGCATTACCATAGCCCCGCCCCCCGCACATGAGACAAATGACGTACTTTAGCATGATCAGAAACATGAGCATAGCCATAGACACAAGCCTCATCATAGACCCAGCAATTGCCATAATGAGATAAGTTCCCTTCATTTTCGATATAGCCACCTAAATCGCCAGCCTTGACATCATCAAAATTTATTAAAGCCCGAATGCGATAAAGAGTTTGATTATTAAATACACGCGTTTCATTTGTGAGTGCAAACTTTTTTTGCATAGCACAATTCCTTTATAAATAGATTTGAATTTTAGAATGAAATGTTTAAAGAGGGGCGCCTCCGCCGCGCCCGCGCGTCATTTACACAGTTGTAAAAACAATATCACCAGTGATAACGGGTTCTTTATAATTGCCACCAATTTTGGTATCACCACCAATCTCAGTATAGCCAATTACCTTGGCATTACCATAAATGCGAGCATCATCATAAACCTCGGCATTATCAGAAATTAAAGCATTATTGGAAACCCAAGCGCCACCATAAACCTTGCCATAAACCTTGGCATTGTCATAAACGCAGCCCCTATCATAAACATGGGCATAACCAGTCACTATAGCATTCCCATAAACCTTGGCTTCGCTATTGACCATAGCAGCGCCACAAACATGGGCATTATCGCGAACCCTAACATTATCAAAAACTATAGCATTTTCATAAACATGGGCATTATCGTAAACACGAGCATCACTATAAACCATGGCATTGTCACCAACCCAACAATCACCATTATGAGTTAAATTTGCAACCTTATGTATAAAGCCGCCTAAATCACCAGCTTTTATATTAGCAAAATCCCTTAAAGCCAGAATGCGATAAAGAGTATAATCACCAACCTCTATTGTCTCTCCTGTAAATTCATATTTTTTTGCAGGCTCTTGTTGATTAGCAAGCGCGGTTTCATTTGCAATATTAGAGATAATGGGGGTGTTGTTTGAATTTGTCATAATTAAAACCTATCTGTTTAAAAGTTTGTTATTGACAGCCCATAAGGGCTGCCGGGCGCTAACAAACACGGCAGATAGTCCGTTGCTATGCTTTTCCCTCGCGAAGGGTATTGTATAACATAGCTACACCCGACAAAATCATCATATATGCTAACAAAAGCATAAAAGATAATCAGTTTTTATAACAGGATTAGGTTTATCGTAACCTATTCGCTATCTGTTTTAGTGTTTGTTAATCACTTCAGTATTTATATAACAAAATACGTATTTATTGTCAAATAATATTTTATCTTTTTTTGATATTTTTTTTGTATTTTTTAAATACGTTGTGTATTGATAATATCTTATGCCTATTAATTGCTTCTTTTATATTTATGTGCTTTTAAAGCTATATTACGGGCTTTGTGAAACGATTGCGTATTTTCTGAATCTATACATTTATAATATTTAGAAACGCTCTCATAATGCGTATTTTAAACTTTATAACCCATCAATTTTTTCACTAAATGAATTTAAAATTTTTTGTGAATTTGTTTATAACGCATTTATCATTTGAACTTTCTTAATAGGCACCGCGCTCTTATAACCAATGCATTAATTTGCATTTTTGCTTTATTCAAACAAAGCTACTGTTTTTACGCATTCTTTATAACTGTTATATGCTTTATAGCCATGGCATCATTTTTCATTTTCATAAGAGAAACGATAAATAAGATATAGGATAATTGTAATTTATAGACTGTTATGAAAACACTTATGAAAACATCTAAAGAGAGATTGATAATTATAGAGATTAGAAAAATCCCTTTTAATAGATCGTGTCAGTGCTGTCAGTTCCTTTTAGACCCTCTATTATTTTTTTAATGAGTAAAAATTAAAAATATTATCTTTCAATAGGTTAATGATTTAAAAAAACAATCTATATTACATATAACATGTAAATACAATCTGTAGTATACGTTTAAGAGGGTTTTGAGAGTTTTAGGAACCTTCAAAACCTATAAGCAAAATGAATACCCTCTTTAAACAAAGCTTTTGAAAACAATAAAGCTATCATTTTAGATTACGGTATAACCTCTTAAAGGCAATCCAAAAGAAGCGTATTCACTTTAAGAGTGGGTTTCTTAAAAGTCTTAAAGCAATCCCAATAAGAGTGTTTAAAAGTACAAAGCCTTATTTTTAGAATAACGCATATTAGGATTGTATCTAATCAACTTAACAAAAGAGGTATAGATTATGGTTATAAGCTCTATACCCCTTATGCGTTTATCATACCCATTACGTGAGCATGCTTTATAAGTTATTCAGTTTCTCTTAGTTCTAATTTTGGTAGGTTCTTAACAATTTTCATTGTTTCTAAACTTACGGTAATAACCCTTTGAAACAACTCTAGAGGGTAGGCAGGGTTGCCAATGGTTTCAACAGCATAGCGATTAGCATCATTAACAATGCCACTCTTTTTATCAGTCTTAACACATTGACGCCCCATAACCCATTCAAGAGCGGGCTTGCCATTGACGATATACTCATAAGCTTCAAGAGGGATATCTGTTATTGTGATATTGCTATTATAAATAACCGTTGATTTATCCTTTTCCTTACTATTCTTAATTTTTGCGAATTTCATTTCAGTTACATAATAGAATTTTTCGGGATTAGAGATGTCAGTTAATTTTGGATTACCCTTTTTAAAGGTCACTGGATAAGGCTCTACATCTTCATAATTCACGTGTAAATGACCGAGTTCACGCCCTGCTGTTACAAATTTCCAAAAATCATCAGCTGTCTTTACGCAAGGAATGCGAGGCAATTCTTTAGAGAGGTTATCAGCATAACGAGCACGGTAATCTTCCGAATGAAGTAAACCGTAAACATAATAGAATAGATCATCTTTAGTAATTTTTTCATTAAGATACGCAGCTTTAAAATGTGCTAACCCTTCATCCGTAATGCCATCACACTTCTGTAAATCAGCTGTTTTGCTGTCTTCTGTAGAATTCGCAAATAAATGGGATTGTTTTTCATTTTTGTCTCGTGAAATCGGAGCATCTTCATAGAAATATCGTGGAAAGCATTGACTAGCATTCATCACACCTAAATCAGGCAAATTCTTAGTCATAAGTGCAGAAAAGCCAACCATTGCTCCTATACCTGTAACTTGTATGATTTTATTTTCAACCGCTTTCTCCATTGGGAATATACGCGGCGTTTGGTAAACTCTCTCATTGAAGGTACGATTATAATAAAGCCACTGTCGTGTAAAAGGGCGATATAAACTTTGCGTAAGGCATGCATCTTCGAATTTAAGAATTTTTCCTCTTACCAATTCTTGTTTAACATTATGGCTCCAGCTAATCTTGCTCTCATCTGCATTGATGAAATTGTTTACAGTATTTGCACGTATTTTATGATCAGAATGTGGATAGGCATCATTAAAACGTTCTACTTCGCTATTATAGAAAGTAATCATATTATACATATTATTTTCTAAAATCTTATAGCTTGAGTTATATGCCCAAGCATCACGATTGGTTTTTAGACCACAGGAATAAATTTTAAAGAGCTTTTTATCATGCCCTTTTTTAACACCTATAGCTAAAAATTTTTTAAAACTGTCATCACGTTGTTTTATCCAATCCCCATGTTTATCCGGTGTAATTATTTGCCAACCTTGTTTACTCCGTGTAATACCATCAATGCTCCCAAGAGACGCTATTATTGTAAGTTTTTTTTCTCTTGTGAGGTAATCGCCAATATCACGAAAATATATCTTGCCATGCTGTTGTGAGTTTGGATTTTTTACGAGAATAGTGATAGCAATAGGAGCTCGAGAGCCTTCACCAAAAATTCCACCACTTTCTTTCTTCCGTTGTTCTCCAGAAGTCCGAGCATTCCCTCGTAAATGGAAAATATAAAGGCTCGAAAACTCCTCAACGAGGCATTTTCGTAAGCTATCCATGGAGCTTCCATTGATAAAACTTGCATTTGTGACAAATCCGATTACCCCAGCATTACTAATACGGTCACTTGCCCAACGAATGGCACGGATATAGCTGTCATAAAGTGCTCGTATATTCGTTACTTTCGATTGAACAGCATAAGTTTTACGGATACGTTCATCTAATATTGGATAAGGGGTGTTCTTTGCATTATCGTTCTCGCTTTTTTGCCCAACGGAATAAGGAGGATTACCAAAGATAACTTCAATATTTAGTTTCTTTTGAAGTTCTAAATATGCACTGTTTTCCTCTAGTAAACCTTTCATCAGATCTTGCTTTTCAAGCATCCTGAATGTATCGGTTAAACCAATATGTTTGAAAGGAATATACTTACCTTTCATGATACTATGATAAGTCGATTCAATGTTAATGGCTGCTATGTAATAAGCCAGTAAAACAATCTCATTGGCATGGATATCATGACGGAACTTATATTCCATATCCTCTGGTTTTATGAGATTTGATTGTAAAAGCCTTGTGATAAAGGTACCCGTTCCAGTGAAAGGGTCAAGAATAGAGACATCCCGTGACCCCAAGCTTTTTCCAAACTCATTACGCAACACATCATCAACAGAATGAATGATAAAATCGACAACCTCAACGGGGGTATAAACAATGCCAAGCCTATCCGTTGTCTTCTTAAAAGCTTTGGTAAAAAAATCTTCGTAAAGTTTGATAATAAGATTTTGTCTTGCCTGTGGTTCTGTAATGCCAGAGGCACGGAACTTTACGCTGTCATAAAACTCTTGTAATTCTTTGGATTCTTCCTCAATATTGGTTTTATCGAGTTCTGTTAAGATTTTTTCCATTGCTTGCGAAATGGCATTGTTTTGCACAAATTCATTGCCCTCAAACAAGGCTTCAAACACAGGACGCGTCACAAGATGTTGCGCTAACATCTCAATCGCTTCTTCTTGCTTTATCTCACTGTTTAAGTTGTTTTTTAATTCCTTATAAAACGCATTAAAGGCATGAAAGGCTTCACTGTTTTCATCAGAAAGCATAGTTTGAAGGCGTGTGATATGGTTTTGTGCAATCTCAGCAACATTGCCAGCCCAAATGCCCCAATAATCACTCATAGTAGATTTTTTAACAATTAGTGTTTTGAGAGCATTGGGAAACTCAACAAAAAAGGGTAATCTTCCTGTTACGCTATGACTATGTTGCGGTTCATGAGCTTGTGTTCCAATACGAAGTCCGGATTTTTCTGATTTTTCGTGGAGCGGGATTTCGTCAATAACCGTGGTGACATTCTCTAATTCAGTCTTTTTAGAAACTGTAACAATGTCGATGATAGAGCTTACGTCTTGCCCTAAGACCATCTGGTTAAGGGTTTTACTAAAATTCTCATCATGGGCAAGCAAAGCATTGAGAACTTGCCAGACAACACTGTATCTCTTATTGTTTTTTAATGCCTCTTCTGGTGAAACACCAGCAGGAACACCAACCGGCAAAATGATATAGCCCATCTTTTTGCCTTTTGCACGACGCATCACACGTCCTACCGCCTGTATCACATCCACTTGGCTTTTACGCGGGTGTAAAAACATAACCGCATCAAGGGAAGGAACATCAACACCTTCTGAAAGGCATCTTACATTGGTTAATATACGGCAGACATTCTCACCCGCATCTTCTTTTAACCAATCAAGTTTTATCGTACGGTTTTTGGCACCAGATTTTCCATTAATATGGTCTGCTTGACAGTTAAGAAGGGGAATATTTTTATGGTTTTCATGAAGATTACGTAAATCTTTCTTAACTTCTTCATTGTTGAATGTTCTACATATGCGTTCAGAAGTATCAATATCTCTACAAAAAGCCAAAGCCCGATGCATGGGTCTTGTATCATCCCCAAGATCAATTTTCAGATCCATTTTGGTAAGAGCTTGATAACAACCCATGATCTTTGTTCTATCATCAAGAATAAGTTCATAATTCTTATCTGTCATCAGATGCTGGATAGATTTACTCACTTCTCCTTCATCAACACCTAAAACGATAATCTTGTAAGGCGTTAAAAGTCCATTTTTTACAGCATGGGAGAAACTATAAGAATAAAGGATTTTTCCATAAAGCTCTTCATCATCCATAGAAGCCAGAACAGCATCAATCTCATTAGCTTGTTTTTTGGCATTATCACTAAAGATACGAGGTGTTGCTGTCATATACAGACGTTTCTTGCCCCGAATAAGGCTATTATTATGAACCTTGATAAACTCAGATTCACTCTTGTCTGTTCCTAACACAGCTCCAGTGGTACGGTGTGCTTCATCACAAATGATCAGATCAAATTCGGGTAAATCATACTTTTTTTGCGCATCCGAAATCACTTGTATCGAATGGTAGGTAGCAAAGACCACTGTCATGGCATCAGGAGAAACCTTATTGGCTTTTTCTCCAAGCTTTTGAGAATCTGTTGTTGCTGGTAGAGCGAGATCCGAGACATCGAGTTCGGCAGCATCATCTTGGGCTTTACGACGCTTGCCAACTTGTGTATCAGAACACACCGCAAAGGAACGCAAGGGTATTGCTGTATCTGCTGTCCATTCTCTTATTGTTTGTGACATTAAAGAAAGAGAGGGGACAAGGAATAAAACATGTTTACCTTGACCAGCAAGAGCTTCTGCTATCTTCAGACTGGTAAAGGTCTTTCCCGTTCCACACGCCATAATCAGCTTGCCGCGGTCTGCTTCTTGTAAACCGTCACAAACAGCTTTAAGCGCTTCTTGTTGATGATCTAAAAGCTTTTTCGGTTCTTTTTTCTTAAGAGTAGCTTCCCCTTTGCTTTCAAAGGTTGACCAATCTATTTGACTGTTTTCCAGATCAAAAAGATTAATCCGTTGAATGCGGACTCCTTGTCCTTCACAGGTGAGATCGGCATTGTTACTCCAATTACCTTCGGTGCTATCAACCAGAATACGGCGTGTGAAGATCTTTTTTCCCGAGGCAGCAATAAAGCTATCAATATCTTCTTTCTTGATCTGATGATTTGCACTATAAAACTTACATTGAATAGCGGCATATCCTTCTTCATCACGAATTTTAGCAACCAGATCAATGCCAATATCACGCCCATCTTCTCCATGCTCTTTTGCCCATTCACAATAGGTTTGAACCTTTTCGTATTCTTGGCATTGTAGAGGGTCTTGCGTCAAATAAGCAATTACAAACTTTTCAAAAGAAGTTCCTCTATCGCGCGCACTTTCTGTATGATCACGGTAGGATTGTAACAGAGAGCGTAATGTCAGTGGTTTGTTATGAGATTGAAGCATTTATAATAAAACCCCACCGCTTTATAAGCGTTGATCTATCGGTGTCAAAAAACTTTAAATAGAATCTGCTAGATCTATTTAAAACAAATAGCAATAATAAAATAAAAAAAGGGTGCTAAAGACCCACAACCTGCTTAAAAAGAAATTTTATTAAACGCTACTTATCCACAGCCTATGACATGAGGTAAAATCAGCAAAATAGTGAAATTTGCTGTTCGTTTCACGTATTCATCAAGACAAATGAACTATGTACATTAAAATATCAGAATGAGTATTTTGATAAGTTTTATGAGTCACTAAAATAATCTAGTTTGTTAGTTCAATTTACAGACACAAACTGACAAATATATATTATTGATTGAATTTAAGGTTGTATTGTCGATATAGGTTGTATTGTTAAAATACTAACATATTGAAATATAATGTTTTTAATTTTTTCTCATTTAAAAAAAATAATATAGGAGCTAGAATGAACTGACAAGACTGACAAAACTCTTCTGATAAGGTCACTCAGATCATTTGCTTTTGGAAAAAAGTTCCTTGATGAGAATGCCATAAAAAGAGTTTTGCGTGGTTGTCTTAAGACTTCAAAAGAGATTTCTTTATTGTTTTATGCTGTTGTTTTTAACCAAAGGATGCCATTCATACCGTCTATCAGGACGCCGACCTAATTCATTCCCCTCTATAGGAAATTCACGAATATAGTTACAACGACATAAAAGCTCTAAAGCTTGCTTAACGGCTCCATTGTCTTTTTAAGACCTCCAACACCGTCTATAGATATCTCTTGCCGTAAAACATCAGGTAAAAGATCACAGCGCTCTACAATTAATTTTGCACGCTCTGCTGTTAATGTATCATTCGCCGCATAAAGACGTTTTGCATGGCTTAACAGATATTTTTCCCAACGCAAGGCTGTTGTAATGGCGTAGAGTCCAATTTCAAAACGACCACTATCAAGAAGTTCAAAAATCAACGCAAGGCTTGCTATGGTCTTTGGTATTTTTAAAAGATGCGATTGTAAGCTTTCAGAAAGGTTATTCTCTTTAGCTTTTTTTAAAATCTTTTGCATCCACTCACGAAAGATCTCTTGAGCATCAGCAGAAAAACGCATGACAAGCGGGTGTTCAGGAGAACCAAGGGGTTTATATCATAATGAGAACGTATTAAGCTAAGAGGAGATGCCAAATTCTCAAAGGAGAAGTGCAATGCACCTTTACGAGTTTTTTGGACTTCATGATTTTTTGTACAACATTATGCCCCCCAAGATTATGTGCCCTTAAGCAGCTACAGTCGTTGATACTATATCCTCAGCAAGCATTTGTTCATCTTGCACATATATTTTTAGTATTTTTAATAAAATTTTTTGGAAGATTTCTTGGTACGGCACGCGATACATCAGTGCTAACGTTCTCTTAAAAAACACACAGATAATTAATCAGCTTCAAAAAACAACCTTACCAATGAAGTACTAGCTAGAGGGTTGCATGCACAACGCAATAATGGCACACTAATTCCCACAAGCGTGCTTCACATATCGTACGCGTAGCCTGTACAGAGTCTACCGCTCCTAAATACTCAGACGTAATGCTACTGGATCGTACAGTGACCGCAGTTGCACCCTTAAACACCGGTTCCTACCATATCATAATGCTTGACAAAAGCATCATGCCATCATAGCAACCGCTTTGCGTAGGGGTTCCACAACATAGTTCTACAAATTGTTGACGCATTGCCAAGCTAACAGTTTTCTTGCCCACCTACGCCAATGAGACCATCACTATCCTCTTTTTGAATCCTAAAACAAAATGATTTCCCATGAGCGATAAACCATCTGCTCAAAGTCCAGATAGCTCAAACTCATAGCATTCTAAACCTTTAGGCTCGCTCTTCCCCCAAGGGGCATAGTCAGATATATCACTTCCCTCACCTATTCACGCGCTGGGATAAAAAAATCTGAAACTACGAGGCAACGCTGCATTTGTATGCAGCGTTGTTGTTAGGAATAAGCTTCTATTGAGATAGTTCTAATGGGAAGCACCCACAGCTAATGGTATAGGGATTAATTTGGATTCTTTCGAAATGCTATATATAAATTTAATGTGCCGCCCCACAACACACCACCAGTAAACCCACTTAAAAGACCAAAAAGAAGGTTAAAATCAAATGCATATTTCAAATCAGGTACAACCTTGAGAAAAACAATCAATGTGAATTTGATGACAAAAGCGATAAGAATAAATGTCAGCGTCAACGGCGTACCAGGCAGAATAATGAAATCCGTTCCCTCTTTGATTTTTAAACGCGCAGTAGCACGCCAGAGCAACCATCCAACGCCAAAGCCGATCATCAGCCCTGTCAACATTGAGACTGCTCCCCAGCGCGGGAAGGCCAGCTGGTTAATCACATCGCTTGCGCCCAAAAAAAGAAAGACTAACGGCAAGAGAAAAAGGCGGTAAACCTTCGTTTCCCTATCTTTCAATGCGATTATTCCCCTCGCGATGAGAAAAATAAGCAAAATCCAAGCCCATAAAGGGGTTCCGGTCAGAATGTTAAACAATGACATATTATGCTCCATGATGTTTGATGCGATAAAAATATTGCATGATGTTAGGAAGATATTTAGAAAAAAGAATACCAGCACAAATTAAACCCATAGTGATTAACCAAATCTGGGGGGTCCATGTAAAAAAAGCCACTAGAAGACCATTGGCAAAAAAGATGATTACCCAAATACATGTAATATATTTATTGATGAGATAAAATAGGATATGTTTGCGTTTTTCTTCAGAAACACTAGCACTGGCATAAAAAATGGTAAAGGGTTTCTTTACCAGCAAGCTAATCAATGAAACCAGAGCAAGTGACAGATAGCAAAAAACTGTGGGGTAGTTCAGTAAAAGTGTAGACCATCCAGCGAAATAATTAACAAACAGGACAATAAATGTCAGAATGTTAGTAATCATCACGGGTTCTCCCTGTCGGATAATTTTAATATTCACAGCAATAATGAACAATAAAATCACAGTTAAGATGAGAGAGCGTTCGACCAGAGTTAAAACGTTTCCATTGATAACCCAGGAGTAAATACTCCACGGAATAAAAGAGATTATTATGTTAAACATGGTGCATCCTCCTTTTTATATTTGATAGAAAACTTACCGCAAGTGCTTCGTTTTTTAGTTTCCGTATGAATATAAAAAACGCCACCCGGTTCACACTCTGTATCCTGTTTAATGGTCAACTGATAGGTATCTCCCGGATAAACTGCTTCAATGAACTTTACTTTTTTCAGCGCAACAGATGCGATATTTTTCGTCCTATCCTGCGTAGCTAAAGCCAGAACCATCTCAATCAATAGTGAACCAGGACATACGGCGCGGGAGGGGAAATGTTCCTCAAAAAGCGGGTGATGCGCATTAAAGGAAAAAGTACAAGAATCTCCGGTTATGGAGGAAATCTTACATAAATCGCCTAGTAATGGAAGAGCGACTTTCTGAGAACACGAGCCAAGGAAGTAGACTTTACTGACCATGATGATTGCCTGCGCAACAACGGCCTTTCCATTGTCATATGTGCTAGCCTTACAGTGAATACGGTAGGCCTCATTAATGCGTTCAATATGTCCTTCAACGCATAATCGATCGCTATCAAAATGGGTGGTAGAGAAAAACTGTTCAACCATAACAGGGAGATAGCGATAAGTGAGATCCGAGTTTTTAGCCACCATGGTGGCGAATCGAACTGAAAACTGATGCAAGGCTTCGAGTAACAAGCCCTGTTTCAAATAGTTATGGGCTAACTCCCAGTGAGAAATATCGATTTGCCCGCAAGCACGCATCGGTGTGGTTAAGGTGATACTCTGACATATACCCAAGAAATTTGGCTCGGTGTGATGCTTTATAGTCATAATTGGGAGACCTTTTTATATTTTTCTCTTACATCCTTTGATGATAAACCGAAGGAATGAGCGCTAAACCGCGCTTGATAGTGCGCGAGAAGTATCGGCATACGACAAACGAAAAAAGCCAACAATCCCAACTCAGGAGAAGCCCGATGTTTGCTCATGATGCTTGCAATTAGAAAATCGACATTGGGTTGCAGTCCTGTATTGTCCGAAATAGAGCGCACAAGCGAACTGAAGGGGCACATAGGCACCTGAAAACGTGAAAAAAAGAAATAAACCCGGACATCCCATTGCATAATCGGGTGACCAAACCTTGGCCAGAGTTTGTCTTTGCAACAATGCGTTACTGCCGCCTTAAGATTCCCGGCTTCAATCTCATGGAGGATACCAGAAAGTCGCATGGTAGCATATTTGCAGGCTCCCATATGCCCGGGGACAATGGCACAAAACCCACCGATTAGTGCAGAAATGACGTCGCTCTTGATACTGGCAATAAATCTTACCATGGTGGTTGTGGGTGTCACAATACCAAACCCGCCCAGCAGTAGAGACATGCACCCGCAAAGCATATCAATATCCCAGTCGGAAGAAGCTTCCTTGCTAGTTAATCTTAACCAAAAAGCAAGCTCAAAGGTATTGCAATTTTCGATCGCCGGCAAATCGGAAAACTGTTGGGAAGAGCACGCCAATGCAATAATCCATGGCATCAGCAAGATAATTTTAAGACAACCACCGTCGCTTACGAGAGCCATGACCTTACCCTGAGCCGCCGAAACCTCAACTTGCGATAATAACATCATAAATCGCTGCGTTAAACTCAAAGATGGCAATACATTGATCAGTTGATGCATCGCTTGCAGTTTGGCTGTAGGATCCGTCTTTTGCAGTTCGGCGTTAGTATTCTGAATCAGCAGATCCATCTGTTCTTCATTAAAAAGGTTGCCGGTCAGTACAAACCATGCGTTCTGCAAATAACGGTTTTCATCGGCAATATCAATCAAATTACATCCACGAATAAACAATGCGTTATTATCTAAATCATAATTATCAATAACATCATCTGACATGATTTACTCCTGCTGCTCCGGTGACACGCTATAAAACCTGATGTTGACACTTATCGTATGCGAATTCCCTGATACAATTTCATTACACAAATTATCAAGTTGCATTACAGAACTCCCTTGCGTCATAAACTAGCAGGCATTTCCCTCTGGATGAGAAAAGCAAATCGCTATATTCGACGAGGGTGAGATTAATACGCCCGCGCTTTTTCATATAGGCTTCATAAATATCCGGTAAATGATAGATTTCCTCAGTTAGTTCGGACAAATCAAGGTCGTGAAATACTTCGCAGCAGATTTTAATATCCATAATCTCTTGTCTATCCGCGGATAAAGACAATACAATTTGAACAATTACATCGGGCAACCGTCGATTAATAATTTTGAATATTTTTTCATGGCTAATCAAATTTCCCATGAAATTAAAATCAATAGCATTGCGTTTAATACCTTCAAAATAGAGGTCACCATTTTCAACGGATAATGTGCCTATATCGCCCACGGAATATCTGATAAGTTTGCGCGAGGCATCGGGATCCAGTGATGTCACTAGCAGCCCTCTCTTATCTTCATATTCAAAGAAGAAATCATCGCTGAAGAGCTGGTACCGATTAAGCCGCCCTTCGGCGGACATACCAATGAAACCGCACTCCGACAAACCATATAAACCAATTATCCGCAGATCGGCGCCCAGCATCTCGCGCAGATAGTTTTCATGCACGCTCAGCATCGATTCACCGGTAAAGACCACTTTTTTAATTGCCAATGGAACCCCAAGGCTGAGCATGGCTTCAACGAACTGAACGATGGTGCTGGGCACACCAAACAGTACCGAGAGCCGTATTTCAGCCAGAAACTCGAAATGACTCTTCAGCAGCAGAGCAATATCGCCAACCGGCACAACATGTGCACGGCAATTTTTTAAAATTTCACACGCCAAGTAGTGTAAAGATGAAAAAAGATTAATCGTAAACAGGTTGCCAACAATATCCCCTGGGGAAAAAACCTGCCGCGCGCGCAGGTTACGAATTAAATTGCGCTCTGATGAGCTGATCCCTTCCTTACAGAATTTTAAACGAACGTTGGCCATTTTCATCGCCCCAGTGATGCCGCTTGTAGCACTAATCAGCATTGGTAAGTATTCACCCGCAGTGTCCACTTGAGTCAAAGAACCACTATCACCAGTGGTCGAATAAACGCGTGTACTTATCCTAACCGAATCGCGGAAAGCAATGTAATCGAGTGCATGGCAGCCAGTTATTGCCGTTATACGTGGTTGCATTTTTGCATACATTTCAGCACAGAAATAATCCATGATAACTCAGACCTTTTTAATGAAAATTGCACAACCCAGAGCTGCTAGACCCTCTCCACACGCCACTGTCCAGCTCATCTCACTAAGATCGCAGCCATATAAAAAATCGGTGATACCGGCTAATGTAAATTTTTCTTCTGTGGACATAGCTGCCACACCGCATTCACGACGTGATTGGTTAAAAACACCCAGTGCTGTTTCTTCTGCATCAGCTAGGGGTTCATGGATGATAATACGACCGCCGCGATCTAAAACACGGCACAACTCCTGTAATCCTTTTTTAGGTTCAGCCCAGTGATGAATTACGGAACGGGCATAAATCATTGAAAAGGAGTTATCGGGAAACGGTAAATTGCTGACGCTGGCTTCAATGATGTTGAATGCATGCTGGTATTTTAACTCGGTACATTTTTTAACACAAAACTGAACCATACGAGGATCGATATCAACCCCGTAAAAGGAATAGTCTGTGAGTTTTTGGGAGCGGTAAAGCTTGAAAAGCATGTGGCCAGTTCCCATGCCAATATCGAGAATTTTTTTCTTCGCAGAAGTAACACCAGATGCTTCTTCCAGAATTCTTTCTATCAAATACGCATTCCACGATGATGTACCTTCAGTAGCATACCTTTCATAGTGCTCAGGGGTGATATTTACCAGTAAATCATTCATCACATATTCCTCTAAATGAAGCTAGTTATGGCATTGCCATAAACTCGTTAAAAACTAACTGGGTATAGAAACGGTTACGTCCTCATATAAGAGGTCATCTAAAATAATTGATTGCAAACATGCATCCAACAAAACAACGGTTATCACAGATTGACAAAGATAATAGCAGTTACAAATAAACGTCATCCCTTTAAACGCAAATATATTCCCAACGTACCTAAAAACACATCGCGTCCTGTCATATTCAACTAAAAAATAATCATTTATATCAAAAGTGCACGCCGAGATGGCGCATAATGCCTTATACAAGCTCTCCATGCAGCTAAATATTGTGGTGCATAGCCGATTATCCAGCACCTGCCCTGCTGGAAAGTCCGCGCATTTTTCACAGTAATCTAGCATAAATGGTCTCGGTAGTTTTTTTTCCTCAATAAATTCGATATCAACCCCGACAGACTGAATCCGCGGATCATTATTAAGCAACATAATACTTTTACTCCGTCCATGGCTCACAGAACTGTGTGACATCTTTACATCTGGCAAAATCCGTTTAAATATATCGATAAAAAGCACCTTCGCCATTTCACGTTGCAATATCATTCTCGATGTACGTCTCGTCGATACAGGCAAATAACGATGAAGCCTATCAATAGCTAAAAAATAGGTATAAAAAGAATGGCTCACAATGCACAGATAATTGTTTGCACGACGATTAACATACACTCTGCTCATATCATGAGCTTTATCTACATGGTACATTTTATTTTCCCTGTATTTGTCGTGGCAACTTTTCTGATATTTACTTTAAATGCATACTGATACCATTTATCAGCCAATAGTTTAGTAATGACTTTAACCTGCTCACTATTTGCCGACATATCAAGGTTGATATAAAGATCGCCGTTCTGTGCTTTTGAAAAGTAATGTCTTAAACATCCAGTATACTTAATAATGTCATTTGAAATCAGTTGAACTGGGATAAACTTACCATTGTGTTTAAATTCATTAACGGCTCTGGCTATCCAGTAATAGCATTCGGATCCATCTTTAACAAACAGGTCGCCGGAATCAAACCATTCATCACGCGGCTTTAATTGCAAGAAACTATCAACATAACCATCACACGCGAAAGGCGTTTTATAAAACATACGACACACTGAATCAGAAGCATCCGCCCGATCAATGGGGCGCAAATCAATTTTTATATCACTCACCAAAGCCTTACCCGGCGCTACAACGCCATATTTACTGGTTCTTTCAATATCGTGTAGCGAACAGATCTTATTATGAAACAAGCGCGGTCCGGATTCGGTCTGACCGAAGTTATTCCATAACGTCGTACATGATGAGAGGATACCCGATGCTTGTACGGTGAGCAAACGGTCGGATGCATTCAAGATATTTTGCACATGGATTCGGCTTTTGGTAAAAATGTCGCTTACTGCCAGCATCCAGTCACCGATTAAAGGCAAGTTGGTAATGCTATAGTGCGAAACGAGTTCACCAATATTACTTATTTGAAATTTTTCAAATACCAATTTGCTATCCGATAAGAAGGCACATAGCATAGTAGAGAGACCATACATATACTGCACTGGGAAATAACACAATGAGCAATCTTCATTACTTAGTCCAAGAGATTGGCTCACCGCGATGGCATTCTCAATCAGAATATTTTCATGATATTGAATCAACTTGGGCTTACTGGTTGTTCCGGAGGTACAAAAATAGAAATGCGCGCACGGATATGCTGTAAAATCAGCCAGATTTTCGTTCACAGTTGAAAAACAGTGATCAAACGCGATATTAATCCGGTGACTGATGATACTAATATTCCTAACTTCATGGCTCATTACAACAGCCGCAATGCAATTGGCATCAACCAGCATATCAACAATGTCTAAATCATGAATATTGACGATCCAAGCTTTCAATTTTAGCACAGACGCAACAAAATAGCTGATTAGACCTTCGAAATTATTTCTAATCACAAAAACAAACAACTTATTTTGCTCCTTTTGCGGGCGATCACGAAAATATCTAACTACGGTATCTGCACACCCTTTTGTCATCATGGTGACATCCTCTGCCGAATAATGACTGTGATGACAAATCACTTGCCAGTTTCTTTCTAATAAGGAATATATTGTTAGCATGAGGTGTCCCTTACAGATATTGTGGATTCCCTAAAACCAAGCTGCTTGCGCCACCACCCATACCAAATGAGTTTTTCAATGCGTATTTAAGCGGTCGGTACTGATGCTCCCTCACAAGCGCAATACCAGCAGGCAATTGAGGATCGATTTCATCACAATTCAAAATTTTGGGCAAAACATTGTTCCGAAAAGAAACCAGTACACCCAAAATTTCCATCGCACCGGCAGCAGCAATCAGATGCCCGTGCCAAGATTTTGTCGCCACAATCGCTGGGTTGTGCGCGCCAAAAACCGTTCTGATTGCACTGGCTTCATGCTGATCATTTTGTACTGTCGATGTCCCATGTGTATTCACAAAATCAATAGCGGTACGGTCAACACCCGCATGTTCGATGGCTCGCTCCATCGACAGTTGCATTTCGAGATCATCTTTATGTGGCGCTACAATATGCTGTGCGCAAAGTGCACCGCCGTAACCCAATAAATAGGCCAACGGCTCACGCTGCCGCGCCAGTACGTTAGATAATTTTTCAATAACGAACAGACCTGCGCCCTCCGCTAAAACAAATCCGCTGCGATGCCGGTCAAAAGGCCGCGAACGCCGTGGTCCACAGTAGTTTTGATCAGTCGATATCACTCCCATTTCTTCTAATCGCGCAAGATTCAGCGGGGTGACTTTCGCAGAAACACCGCCGCAAATCGCCGCTTTAACTTCACCATTGCGGATAGCTCGCATCGCGAGGCCGATACTTTGCGTTGATGCAGAACAAAGGCCTAGAAGGGCAAAACTGAGGCCCGCAAACGGGATAATTTCATGTATCGTTTTTAGAACCGCGGTTGTATCGAGATCAAAAAACTCATCAATTTTAAAATGCTCTAGCGCGACATCGACCAAGCATTGCTTATCCGCGTCGGCGGGAACCTTGTCCGCAAAACCGATACACTTTTCAATATCGATTGCCGATTCATCAACCCCTACAATACAGCCAATATCTTCTGCTGTATAATATTCCTGCAAATGCAGTCGCTCATACAGTCTCTTTGCTGCTAAACCCGCATAAAAAAGCTCGCCGTTTCTGAAAGCTTTTTTCTTAGGCCAGTGTAGCAACTCATTACCTTCTATAGGAATCCCAGCTTCATGAGTTTGAAAATACTGGTGATCAAATTTTTTAATCTTCCGTATACCACTTTTCTCACGCATAAAGCAGGCGTGAATTTCATCCAAGTCACTGCCTAATGGCGTAACAGCCCCATATGCACTAATACATAATGTATCTGCATCAAAATGGGTATTCATTATAAAGCTCCCCTCAGTGTTTAATTATCCAAATATTTCCGATACCATAATTGATACCCGCACCAGTCAGCATAACCCGAGCCCCCGAAGGAATAGCAGGATCATTAAGACAGCATAAAATATCCAGTATGTTATTGAGTTTTCCAGTGTACCCAGTTTTAGATTTATAGTTAACAACCGGTATCCTTGGGAAAAATTTCTCTAGCGCTGAATATTCAGCTATTTGTTGCGTACGAATACCGTTGTTATAACTAACAATAACATCAGGTTCCCCCTGTTGCGTTCGTTGTTTACTCAACAGGCTTTCCCAGTCCCGTTCTTCAAAACTGACTTTAGGGCAATAATGAATAGTCACAGAGATTAATTCAGCTAGCGCATCGCAACTGTTATTGTCTAAAGACATCACTGCCGCCCCCCAACTGGGGATAATACCAGAAATATCTTTATCACTTTGTCGAATTTCACCAAATTTTTTAAAGACAGTTAGACTATCGAAGCTCAGCATATTTGCTGCACTAACAACCATCGCTCGCTCTTTTGCAATTATATTAGCGATATCAGCATAAGCCAATTTCAATGCAACTAGGCCACTTAATGATGCGGCACGTAACGGCATCCCTTCCTCATGATCAAGTAACAATTTTGAGATGTGATACAACACATTTGTTGGCAACAATCGCAATGTATTCAGAGGATTATTTATCTCCTTATACTGCTGGATATGCTTCCAGACTGAACCATCGTCCTTATATTTACGGCAAATTTCAAAAAGCAAGTCAAAGCTGCGATCTTCGCTATCGCATGCAGTATATAGAAAAGCTTTTGCATGCTCCGCTAGGCAATCTTTACTTTGAAAATCTATCAGCGCATTAATTACTATTTTTGACATATCATTCAGCACTGAGCGGTCTTCTCTGCTGACCAGCTTCTTGTCTATCATAGACGGTATCAAAACATGGTAATAGTCCATATCACAAGGATTAATCTCACCCCCAGCGCTGAGCAGCTGGCTCAGCGCTGCACTATTAGGCGCGAATTGCTGATACACACCATAGTTTTTTATATAGACCCTTTCCGTCATGCTAGTTGTGCTTTAAAACTGATATACGCTGGTTGATATAGTTCAGCGTGAAATAGGAGTAGAGTTCTTTAAACTGGATTTTCTTATCAATTGATTCATATTCTTTTAACCCCAGCAGGTCATTGATTTTAGCAACACCTTCGCTAGTCCACTCTTTGGTGTCAAATGAGTAAAATGCTTCTGTAGTGGCCCATTTATTTACCGGCCAAAGGCTTTCAGGACTAACATCAACCTTGAAGTGCCTTTTTAACTCGAAGGCAAAATCAATATAATCAATCGAAGTCATTCCATAATCAGAGAATAGAGACTTGTGCGGATCAAGCTCTTCTGACTCATCAAGATACATGACATCTTTAAAAATTTGGCTAATTTTTGTAATATACATTAGATGATCCCCTCACCATTCCCGATCGTTAATGAAACGCCTGTAGTAATAATTTTACCGTTAACAAAGGCATTGACAACATTCGCAACATCTTCGGCAGCCAACATTTTCCTCATTGGGATGTTTTTTTCTATGCTAGCAATACTTCTTCCTTCTTTCGCACAATAGTCCTGAAGCATCTTTGTCTTTATATAACCAGGGCTTACGCACAGCGTTCTGATATTGAATCGGCCCATTTCCAGTGCAATGCCGGAGAGATATCTTTCCATAGCTGCCTTCGTCGAGCCATATAAAGAGTTACCCACTCTGTTTTTTTTTGCGGACACCGAACTGATAAACACCAACTTGGTCTCATTTTCTTTATACTGCTTCATCGTTTTGACTACCATATTGAAAATCAGCACAGCTGACAGATAGTTAAGACGAGTGATGGCGTTAATATTTTCGGGTTCCAACTCATCGCACAAACATGCTGGGTTATAACCAGCACAGTAGATAGCTATCTCAATTCTAACATTTTCTAAGGCAGCACAAAACTGCACGACGTCTTGCTCAGATGTCAAATCCAAGCGAACTGGCAAGACAGCACTTTGGTACCGATGCTTCATATCACTAACGGCGGTTTCATTACTGAACCATGTAAAAACTACGAAATAACCACCATTAATTAGTGAATCTATGACATTCCGCGCTATCTCAGCAGTCCCTGCGACTACCAGCGCCAACGATTTTTCATTATATGCAGGATTATTTACGATATCGACAAAACTATGACTCATGCCTCCCCCTTATATTTAAACATGCTATAAATTTTCCAGCACAGAATCACCCTTGATAAAACATAATCCCAATGAAACTATATAGACGAGGATATCTGCTTACTTTCGCAGTACCACCTAAATTAATTAAAAGCAACTGCTTTTAATTAAAAAATTACCAGTACCTAAAGGCCAAAATTGTCATGATCCTCCCGAGTATATTGCAGCCCCGAATAAAGCTGCAAATCTGGATCAAACAGCTGGCTATGCCCGCTCTTCAACCAAGTTTGGTCATAACTAAAAGAAAAAGTCTCTTTGCCTCTGCCAGATGCAGCATAAAGCTGCCCCATGCGACATGGGACTTCCATGCCAGCCTAATGCGCCCAGACTTCTATCGCTTTTTGTTTTGACGCTTGCATTAATCTCTCTTGGGCACGCAGCGTTTCGTGTGCAGCAGGCCAGAATCCTGCAAACTGCGTCCCAGCGGATCGTTCCCTGCTAACAACAATAAATCTTTTCCAACCGTAAACAAGCATTATCGTTATCATTGATAGGGGTATTTTCATTGTTGTTTTGTAAATGACTCTCTTTCATAGTTCCCTCTTTTGAGAAAGTAATACGTTATTAAAATCGGTTCCTTTTGGAGCTTGCATGATAAAAACCTCAAAGCCTTAGCTATAAGCACGCGCAGCGAGGATGAAACCTGCTTTACGACCTGCATCATCGCCATCCATTGCAATGGTGAGACGGGCTTTTGTTTTGGGTAAATTCACATGCATCATGCCATGGGTTGAAAGGAACGCCCATAAATCAATGGGCTCTGGTAACAACCCAGACAGCAGAGCCAGACCGGTTTCAATGCCTTCACAAATGACCAAATGTTTTGGATTGTCTTGGCTTAAATACACAGCACCACCCGTGACAGAACCCAACATGGCTTTAGCTGGTTTTTGATCTGTTTTGCAGCCATTTTTTTGTAAAAAGGTTCTATGAATAGCAAAGGAACCAGCCCCCTTAAAAAGAGCAATTAACGCGGGCAGTGACATTCCTAAAGGGTGTGGACATTTGCTATGAAAACGTAAATCAGCAGGCAAATCACATGTGATCCCACGCATGCGTAAATAGGTTTCTGCTAAAGTATTTTTGATTGGTTGGCTTTGTTGCCAAATTGCTTTTGCTCTCTCTGCTTTCTGTTTTGCTCGTTTGAGATCAGCACAAAACTGTTTGGAGAAAGAAAGCGTATAATCATAAGCTTGTGTTCCAAGCAAGCCAATTCTAATGAGCGCTTGTATTATCTCTCTAAAAGAACAACCGGCATAATAGTAGAGTAAGAGACGCCCATCATGTCCATTGGCAAGGGATAAGCTAGGCAGCCTATCATCATGAGCAGGGCAACGGGCTGTTCCATAACGCCCATGCCAAGTACCACGCAAGGCACGTGTGATACCTTGCGCATTCTTAAAAGAACACATCATTTTAAATCCTATAACGTTGCGTCACAGGACGGGTTGTGCTATCTCTAGGGTGATGAGTTTGAGAAAGCCTTGTCCGTCCTTATGTGAAAAGGTTTTTTTTATGCCGCGTCACTTTGACGTTGCTGTTTTGCTTGTTCGATGACATTAATAAGATCTGATTGTAACCAACGGGATAAAAAGCCAAATTTTAAAGGTTTTGGGAGAGAGCCATTGGTCACATGACGGCGGAAAGTTGAAACACTCATATGAAGCAATTTTGCACTTTCACGGTCAGTTAAAAGAATATCATTTTCTGTCATAATAAAATCCTTTCATAATTAAAAATGGAAACAAATCATAAGTATTTATTAACCATATTTTGGTTTAATTTTTAAGGTATTTTATTTATAGAAAACAATATTTTATCATATAAATTCTCATGTGATAATTTATGATTCTTATTGAGAGCGAATGAGAGACAAGAGAGCTAAAGTTATCCACAGATAATGGGGTTGTTCACCCCATATCTTAAGATTGACCTGTGACATAAGCCGCCCATTTATTCATATAGATACGGCGCTGTTCTAGATAGTCAGTACGACGATAGGAGCGCTCTACTTGCCCTCCGACCGTATGACTGAGAATGGTTTCAGCGACCTCATAAGGGGCATCGGTTGTTTCTGCTAGCCAATCGCGTAAACTAGAACGAAAACCATGGGGACAAGCTTCAATTTTATTTTTTCTCATATACGCCGCCATCATCGTATGTGAAAGAGGACCACGACCGGTAAGTGAAAAGATGAAATCACTTTTAGAGATACAGCGGGCTTGTTCAATTACTTTTATTGCTTCAGATGATAGGGGCACGCGAAAC
Organism: Bartonella sp. AC158YNML; assembly: GCF_042196725.1. Classification (NCBI taxonomy): domain Bacteria; kingdom Pseudomonadati; phylum Pseudomonadota; class Alphaproteobacteria; order Hyphomicrobiales; family Bartonellaceae; genus Bartonella; species Bartonella sp. AC158YNML. The sequence continues at coordinate 5,599 of NZ_JBHIQU010000014.1, read as the reverse complement.
TCTGTTGTGGCATCACGCTTGCCTTTCATATTCTCAGCAGGGATTGTCCAGATATCATCTTCAATCTGATCTTCACGAATATGACGCAAAGGATTGCTACGAACCCCTGTAAGGATAAGCAGACGCAAAGCTAAATGTTTTATAGTTGTTGTTTTGCAGAGAAATTGGTAAAAAGCCGGCACATCTCTCCAATCCATGGCTGGTAAGCTTTGTTTTTTATGACGTTGTTTGCCTAAGAGAGCGCGTGCTTTTTCTACTGCTTGTAAATCAACATCTAACCCTAATGCAGCTGCATGTTTGAGACAAAGATTAAGACGCATTAGTGCTGTTCGAGCAGTTCCAGCTTTTGTATGCCAAATAGGGGCAAGGGTATCACGTATCTCTGTTTGTGTAATCTCTGAAACGGGGAGACAGCCTAATTTAGGGAGAATATGGAGGCGTAGATGTAAAAACCAATTACAAGCCTCACCATCATTTTTTAATTCAGCTTTACGGCTTTCAAAAGCATCTAGAGCAATATCTTTTAAATAATGGAGATTGCGCATTGCCTCACGCTTTTGTTTGTTGCGTTCTTTAATAGGGTCACGCCCCTCACGTAAAACAGCCCGCCACCTAGTTGCCAATTCACGGGCTTGTTTTAAAGAAACATCTCGCAAGGCACCCAAGCCCATTTCGCGGCGCCGACCATGAATGGTATAACGATAAATCCATTGAGCACCTCCATCTTTACGCTTATGAAGTAACAAGCCAGCACCATCATTATATTTGCCAGCCCCCAATGTTGCGACAGCCCTTGCATTAAGACGATTCATAAGAACCATTTTTACTCCTTTCTTGTACAATTTTTACCCACACATCAACCCCGCTTGTGACGTGCAAGCAAGTGGTTTTGATTGATTCAAGATAAACAGATTTGAAATGAGAGAATCCTACGTTATTCGGGGATCTAATTCAATATGAATAGAGCTAGATTATCATTATAAATCAATATCTTGTGTCGGTCATTCAAGATGAGATTGACGATATTACGGATGAGTATGTAGCACAAATACAAGAAAGTATTTTTGCCGCTATTCGTTTTTGTGAACGGGAGACCTTTTACTTTAACGAAAGCCGTGATGTGGTGTTTGAGACACGGGTGGGACAAGGTGTTTATGATGCAAGTGACGCCCGTCATATCGAAAGTGCTGTTAAAATCAAAAACGTTTATCTGAGTTCTGGTCAACATCATAAGCTTGAATTGGAACGGCAAAGTCCTTTTTCTCTAGAGCCTTCGTTGTCATCAGAGCAGCAAGGAACGCCGGTTTGTTACAGTTATTTTGATAGGAAATTGCATCTTTATCCCACACCGGATAGAGCCTATCAGATTCAACTCATTCTCTCTCCATTGCGTTTATCAGATATAGAGAGTGTTGATGAGGAACATCCATGGTTTGTGCACGCGTTTGATTTGATTAAGGCGCGTGCAAAATACGAACTTTACAAGAATATTCTTAAAGAACCCGATTGTGCAGCCGCTGCTTACAATGACTTTAACGAACAGTTGCATGAATTGCGTGCAGAGACGTCTCAACGTCATAACGTCACGCGAATAATTCCGACGGATTTCTAATATGGTTTATTTTCCAATCGCTGATTACAGACCAGATGTTGCGATCGTCAACGGTAGCTTTACGGATACACTTGTGAATGTTTTACCGGCAGATGGCGGTTACATACCCATGCCTAGTGCAATGGTTGTGTCTCATGCTTTGGAAGAAAAGCCCTTGGGTTCAATAGCCTTTAGAAGTGGCAATGGTGTTAAGACAATCGTAGGAAGCAAGCAAAAGCTTTACAGTTATGATAGTCAAACGAAGGGTTGGAAGGACATAAGTCAAAGTGGTGTGACTTATCATGCGCATGAAGATAATCAATGGTCGTTCGCTTTGTTTGGTCAAAGAATTATTGCGGTGAATAAAAATGATAAACCACAAGTTTTTAATACCCATAGTTCTAAACGATTTGAAGATTTAGGAGGCAATCCGCCGAAAGCAGGCTTGGTGAAGGTTTGGGGACCTTTTGTTTGTTTGATGCAATTGACAGATTATCCCAATCGCATCCATTGGTCTGGTTTAGATGATGCAACCCATTGGACTGTTAAAGAGAAAAATTGCGATTTTCAAGATTTTCCGGATGGAGAATATGTTCAAGGGTCTACGGAATCCACCAATCCCCTTATTTTTATGCGCTCTGCGATTTATGCAGGAACTTTTGTTCCGGGTTCTAAAATTGTCTTTGCTTTTCAAAAGATTCAAGACAAGCGTGGAGCGCGCAGTGCAGCCTCTATAGCGTGTCGAGGGAGTGATGCTTTTTTTGCGAGTGATGGTGGCTTTTATCAGATCAGTGCTGATGGTCAACTTTTGCCGATAGGCTTTGAGAAGGTTGATAGAACGGTTTTTAAAACTTTTGATAAATTTGCTCTTGATGAGATGCAAGGAGTGATAGATCCCATTGATAACCGAATTTACTGGTCCTTAAAGGGAGGCAATAACGAGCAAACGACTTTTGTCTATGATTGGGGATTGCAGAAATGGTCGACGCTACAGGGAAAACCTTTCACGTTGTTTCCAGTATTTACGACAGGTTATACTTTAGAACAGTTAGATGAGATTTCGATCAATCTTGAGTCCTTGCCGGCTTCTTTAGACAGCCCTCGTTGGCAAAGTGGCGCGCCAATGCTTGGTGCTTTTGATGATAACAATCGGCTTGTTATGTTTACGGGAGCACCGATGGAGGCAACGGTTGTTTCACAAGAAATGGGAGCACCAGATGGAAGTTTTAACTTTATCACGAAAGTATTTGCCGAAGTTGATACGACGCAAGGTCTTTTAAGTATAGGAGAACGTCGGCTTCGTAATGATCAGACGCCGATCATATGGCACAAGGAGAGGGTGTGTTCTTATCTTACAGGTGCTTATCATGGTCGTTCGCGCAATCGTTATCACCGCTTTAAATTGCGTATTCCTGAAGGCGTTCATTGGAACCATATCACAGGGTTTAATGTGGATTTACGTCCTTTAGGCAGAGGATAATGGCAAAAGTCTTTTTGACCACGTCTTGGGATATGGAGCGTATAGCGCCTTATCTTGAAGAAATCATTGCGTCATTTCGTGAGTATGTGGAGCGTTTTAAACATGAAATCACGTTGCAAGAGCTCATTGAAGCGATTTGCAGTGGCAAGAAACAGTTATGGCTTGTTTTGGATGATGAGGAGCGCTTTTTAGCGGCATTCACGACCCAGATACAACAGACAGTTTTAGGAAAGAAGCGCGCTCTGATTTGTGAATGTAGTGGCAAGGGCGTTCTTGATCAAGTTGATAATTTGACATTTGTAGAGGATTGGGCGCGTGAGAATGGGGCTTCTGAAATGGAGATCTTGGGTCGTTTAGGTTGGAAGCGCGCATTGGACAAGCAAGGCTATGGCATAGCTATGCTTTATTATAGGAAGGAATTGTGACATGGGGAGCAAGACACCAACAACGACAGAACAGAAGCAGGTACAAACAAGCGCCCCTCCCACTTGGATGCAGAATGTCTTTAAGCGTGGGGGTGCAGATGCGTATCAAATGTATGATACAGGGATTGGGGGTAATGTGTATGGGGAACAACGTATTGATTTATAATGATAATCTAGCGTTATTCATATTGAATTAAAGATCCGAATAACGTAAGATTCTCTCATTTCAAACCTCTCCATGTTGAATCAATCAAAACCATTTCCTTGCACGTCAAAAGCGGGGCTGGCGTGTGGGTAAAAATCGTATAAGAAAGGATTAAAAATGGCTCTTATGAACCGTCTTAATGCAAGATCTGTCGCAACATTGGGGGCTGGCAAATATAACGATGGTGCTGGCTTGTTACTTCATAAGCGTAAAGATGGCGGTGCTCAATGGCTTTATCGTTATACCATTCATGGTCGGCGCCGCGAAATGGGCTTGGGTGCATTAAGACATGTTTCTTTAAAAAAAGCGCGTGAATTGGCAAACCAATGGCGTTCTGTTTTGCATGAGGGTCGTGACCCCATTAAAGAGCGCAATAAACAAAAGCGTGAAGCAATAAGCAATCTTCATTACTTAAAAGATATTGCTTTAGAGACTTTTGAAAGTCGTAAAGCTGAATTAAAAGGGGATGGTAAAAATGGAAACTGGTTTTCACCCTTAAAACTTCATATTCTCCCTAAATTAGGCTGTCTACCCGTTTCAGAGATTACCCAAACAGAGATACGCAATGTTCTTGCTCCTATCTGGCATACAAAAGCTGGAGTTGCTTATAGAGCTCTCAAGCGTCTCAATATGTGTCTCAAACATGCGGCTGCACTAGGATTGGATGTTGATTTACAAGCAGCAGAAAAAGCACAAGCTTTATTAGGCAAACAACGTCATAAGGTTACTAATAGACCAGCAATGGATTGGAGAGAGGTTCCTGCTTTTTATAAAACACTTTGCGAAGCATCAACCTTAACACATCTGGCTTTGCGCTTGCTTATTCTGACAGGGGTTCGCGCAAATCCTTTGCGTCATATGCGTGAGGATCAGGTTGATGGCGATATATGGACTATCCCTGCTGAAAATATGAAAGGAAAGCGCGATGCTACAACAGAATTTCGTGTACCCTTATCAAAAGAAGCATTAGATATTTTGAAACAAGCGCGCCTGCTTTCTCGCAATGATTTCTTCTTTTCTGCAACCGGTCGCGGTCCCCTTGGTGAGAAGTGTATGGCTACGTATATGAGAAAAATTGGACTTGAATCCTGCCCGCATGGTTTTCGTTCTAGTTTACGCAATTGGCTTGCTGAAACAACCGATGCCCCCTATGAGGTCGCTGAAACTATTTTAAGTCATACGGTCGGTGGTAAAGTAGAGCGTGCCTATCGTCGTACTGACTATTTAGAACAGCGCCGGGTCTATATGGATAAATGGGCCGCTTATGTCATTGGTCAATCTTAAGATATGGGGTGCATAACCCCATGATCTGTGGATAACTTTCTCTCTCATTCGCTCTCAATTAGACTCATAATTTATCACATGAGAATTTATATGATAAAATATTGTTTTATATAAATAAAATACCTTCAAAAATGAACCAAAATGTGCTTAATAAATAGGTATGATTTGGTTCTATTTTTTATTATGAAAGGATTTTAGAATGACAGAAAATGATCTTCTTTTAACAGACCGTGAAAGTGCAAAATTGCTTCATATGAGTGTCTCAACTTTCCGCCGTCATGTTACCAATGGCTCTTTACCAAAACCCTTAAAATTTGGTTTTTTATCTCGTTGGTTACAATCGGATCTTTTGAATGTCATCGAGCAAGCAAAACAGCAACGTTATAACGACGTGGCATAAAAAAACCTTGTCACGTAAGGACGGACAAGGCTTTCTCAAACTCATCAATCTAGAGATAGCACAATCCGTCCTATGACGCAATGTTATAGGATTAAAATGATGTGTTCTTTTAAGTTAGAGAATAATACTCCTTTAACTGATAACGATAATAGCTCTTTAAATGATAAGACTTGTTTAGAAGCCATTCCTTATGAAATCGCATTGCAACAAAACG
>NZ_JBHIQU010000013.1:0-35703 GCF_042196725.1 Bartonella sp. AC158YNML | reverse complement strand
TCTTCCCATGATCAACGTGACCAATCGTACCAATATTAACATGCGGTTTTGTTCGTTCAAACTTGCTCTTCGCCATTGCTATTAATCTCTTGTTTTATTCCCTATTTTTATTAGCACCTAGGGACAGTTCTGCAAAACTTAAGTCTGACCAGACTGTAAACAGCCCAATCACCACAACTCTTAGACGGAAAACCCCACAAAATCTATAAATGGAATATCCTCCATCATACCTATTTGCCCAATCATCAACAACCATTTGGAGCGGGTAGCGGGAATCGAACCCGCATATTCAGCTTGGAAGGCTGCTGCTCTACCATTGAGCTATACCCGCATGACCCACGTACTAACTCTCCTTCGATGAATGGTGGAGGGGGTTGGATTCGAACCAACGTAGCATACGCAACGGATTTACAGTCCGCCCCCTTTAACCACTCGGGCACCCCTCCATTACACCGATAAAGTCGCGCAATGAGACATCACGACAACCATCTTGAATACCCATTCAATTCAATCTGATTGCGAAGTGGTTATGACGATTACTATTGTATCTGTCAACAGAATAAATACAATTCTGTACAAATTTCCTGCTCATAATTTTAAATCATAGATTTTTTCTCTCTATTTTTCTTATTAACACGTTATAAAGAAGCTATGAAAGAAAAAACATCACAAAATTCTCATTATGCTCGTTTGCGTCGCCGATATCGCGATACAAAAGGCTCTCCTTCTCAATCTTTTACATACCCAAAGAAGAAAGCTGCTTCTTTACAGCAAGAGATCATCCATCTTTATGGCATTCATTCTGTTCAGGCTGCTTTAGAAAACCCAAAAAGAATTTTAAAATGTCTTTACGTTACACAAAATGCCTTAAAACGATTAAATATATCCGAATCAGATTATCCTTGCTCTGTTACATTATGCACGCCCAAATATCTTGATTCGCTTGTTGGAAGTGAAGCAGTTCATCAAGGTGTTGTGTTGGAAACTCTCCCCCTCAAACCATGCAAACTGTCGGAACTAACCAATACTGATCTGGTCATTGTCATGGATCAAATTACCGATCCACATAATGTTGGCGCTATTATGCGCTCTGCAGTCGCATTGAAAGCTAAAGCGCTTATTACAACTTGCCGTCACTCTCCCCACGAAAGCGGTGTTCTTGCGAAAGCAGCATCTGGAGCTCTGGAAATGATTCATTATATTACCGTACGAAACCTTGCTGAAGCTCTTCAAGAACTTCATCAAACAGGTTTCACAAGCTTTGGTCTCGATTCAGAAGGTGAACAACCTCTAGAAACAGCATTAAAAGGAAATAAAATTGCTCTTGTTTTAGGAGCAGAAGGTAAAGGCTTGCGTAAAAAAACACGCGAAACCGTTTGCGCTTTAACACGCCTTGATATGCCTGGACATATTAAATCATTAAATGTTTCAAATGCAGCAACAATAGCTCTTTATGTGGCACATCAATATCTTAGATTCTAGTTTTTAATTTTTTGTGAAACATCAAAAAAACCAACCAACAAAAAACCCGCAAGAAATCCGCCAATATGAGCTTCCCATGCTATTGAGATGCCATTTTCTTCAAACAAAATAGAAGAAATACCTATGATAAAATCAGTCGTCAGCCATACACTCATATAAACAAGAACTCCCTTAGAACACAGAGCTTTTTTGACAGACAATAAAGGTCCCAAAAGTTTTTCGTTCTGCGCATTGACAGCTAGATTACCACTAGGAAAACCGTAACGTGCAATAGCACCCATCATTCCAGATACGGCACCTGACGCCCCAATAAGTGATATGGTACTTTCTTGATGAAATGTAAAATAAGTCAAAACAGAAATAACTGCCGTTAACACCCAAAAAATTAAAAAACGTAAAACACCAAAATGCCTTGCTAAAGGAGAGCCGAAAACCAAAAGCCAAACCATATTAAGAGCAACATGTTTAAAACTACTATGCATAAATGAATAACTTACCATGGTATAACAAAATGCTACAGGATGCCTCTTAAACAATGCTGGTATAAATGAAAAAAACTCAAGGCTTTCAACATAAACATGATGAGAAAAAAAATACTGAGAAATGCAATAAAGACAAAAACAAAATGCTATCAAAACAACTATAATAAATGGAACATTCAATAAGGGTTCTTTAGGTTGTTTCGGCAATCGGGAAACATCATTATGTTGGTGACTAGAAACTTTCATTGTATAAAATCTCGTATTTTTTAGAAAATGGGTTATTCTTTATACAAAATAAATATACCATTCCCAGTGATGCAGAATCTTCTCAACGCCTCCGAAGCCCCTTTTTAAATTTTCAATAGCTCTACATGAAAACACGTGTATTTTATACAAAAGATTTTAAAAAGTATGGATATCAAGAATATGATTTACAAACTTAGTGGTATCCTGCTTACTTAAATGTGAAATTACCATGCAATATACAAGAACTTACGAATAGACAAACTCACTTATGAGGTGGTGTATAATAAAAATATATAAACATTCTTTTCTTACTAGAAATATATTGATTATTGCATTTCTTAAACAAGCTATACCTCGATTGATAAACTTTAAAGAATCTTAAATCTCAATTTTTCCATTAATATGGCCTGCATTGCTTCTACGCTTTGAACGAAAAACGACATCTCTATGAGAAAAAATACCAATACAGCGTTCTCTAGATATAATAATTGGTGTTTCATGATGAATTACTTACTTGATAGTCTGTTTCCCTCATACATGCAAAAGCGTCAGTTCATCTCTTTAACAAATATAAACAAGCCTTTCATTTCAACCTTTAACAGATATAATTCAAGAACTATCTCTTATGAAACACTGAAAAAACATGTTGATTCTAATGATGCATCTTTGAATTTAAACAGTTCATGACGGAATTTTTTATTCCTTTCTCAGACAGTCTTATTGACACATCCGCCACTTGTAACGCGCAAGAGAATAGTTTGGATTATTTAATATAAAAAATTAAATGAGGTAATCATAGGAATTTGCTATTAAGTTGTAAAATGATAAAGGACTATTATAAATCAATGTATTATAAATAGATAACACACTAATTATTGAAGAGAACGATCTTGAGAACTCTGCTTGCAATCCTTTAACCACACATCATAAATAGGATGCTCAACAGCGTTCAAACCAGGACTATCTGCAAACATCCATCCTGTAAAAATACGCCGTATTTTTTTATCTAATGTTACTTCATTGACTTCAACAAAACCAGTTGTACGCGTGGGTTCATCTTTAGAACTCGTATAACATGCACGTGGTGTTACCTGTAATGCGCCGTACTGATAAATTTTACCAAGAGTAACTTCAAAACGTGTGGTCCGTCCCGTGATTTTGTCAAGACCTGCAAAAACAGCAATTCCATTGCTAATACGCTCAGCCCGCACTCCATTATTTAAGGATAAAAACACTAAAATTCCCATAAAAAAAATATATATAAAATGCTTCACCCCTAACAATAAAAAAAATCTCATCATATCAAAATCAATCGCACCTTAAAAAATAATTCTTTTCATAACATAGAGTCAAATAAGACAAAAATACACACGTACATTAAAAAACATGTTATTTTTTAGGTGACCAAGCATCATAATCTTCATGCACACAAGAATGCTCTCCATTGAAAGTGATAGCCCCCTTTGGTCGATAGCCCTCACTTGTTCCTGTCATATTTGCAACATGAGGCTTTTCCCATTCATAAGGATGATAATCCTCTTGTGTTGGTGGACACTCACAGCGATGATGAATCCAGCCGTGCCAACCTGGTGGAATAGTAGAGGCCTCAGAATAGTCTTTATAGATAACCCAACGATGCGGATAACCATCCTTATGAAGTCCTCCTTCATAATATATATTTCCAAACTGATCTTCCCCTATCCGCTTACCTTTGCGCCATGTGAAAAAACGCGTACCAATGGTATTGCCATTCCACCATGTGAAGATTTGCTTTAAAAAACGAGCCATCTGCTATTCCATTCATTTAGTGCGCTCATGAAATTAATCGTTTGAATAAAATTATTAACGATTGAAATTATCGAAAAAGTTACTAGTAAATTCAACTACAATTCCAATTGATAGGTTAACGTGCTATCCTTTAATTTCAAGAAGATATCATATGTATGGCTTCTTCTCCACCCCATAAAATTTAATCTATGCCAAGTTTCATCTTAACCAATTCATTAACAGCTTGGGGATTTGCCTTACCACCTGTTGCTTTCATTACCTGTCCAACAAACCAACTAGCTAAAGCAGGTTTGTGCTTTGCTTGCGCAACTTTATCAGAATTATTGGCAACGATCTCATCAACAGCTCTTTCAATAGCCATTGTATCCGTTACCTGCTTCATATTTCGCTCTTCTACAATTTGGCGTGCATCTCCCCCCTCATTCCAAATAATCTCAAAAAGATCTTTGGCAATTTTTCCAGAAATAACTCCTTCTTTTATAAGATCAATAATGCTTCCTAATTGATTTGGCGATACTGGTGACTCTTCAATCTCACGATTATCTTTATTTAAAGCCCCTAAAAGGTCGTTAATCACCCAATTGGCAACTATTTTTCCATCACGCCCACGCGCTACTTCTTCAAAATAATCAGCAATAGCCTTTTCTGTCACAAGAATGGAAGCATCATACACTGTCAATCCCATTTCCTTAACAAAACGTGCTTTTATAGCGTCAGGCAACTCTGGTAAGTCTGCTGCCAAAGCATCCACAAATGCTTGATCAAATTCTAATGGTAAAAGATCAGGATCAGGAAAATAACGATAGTCATGCGCTTCTTCCTTTGAGCGCATAGAGCGCGTTTCACCTTTAGCGGCATCAAAAAGCCGAGTCTCTTGATCTATGACGCCTCCATCTTCTAAAATTGCGATCTGACGACGCGCTTCATACTCAATTGCTTGGCCAATAAAGCGAATAGAATTAACATTTTTGATTTCACAACGCGTTCCAAACTTTTCACCAGGACGACGAACGGATACATTGACATCCGCACGCATAGAACCTTCATCCATATTACCATCGCAGGTGCCCAAATAACGAACAATTGTACGCAATTTTGTCATATAGGCTTTGGCTTCATCTGATGAGCGCATATCAGGCTTGGAAACAATTTCCATAAGAGCAACACCAGAACGATTAAGATCCACAAAAGACATCGTTGGATGTTGGTCGTGCATCGATTTTCCAGCATCCTGTTCAAGATGCAACCTCTCAATTCCCACTTCTATATCCTCAAATTGGCCATTCGAATCTGGACCAACAGATATGATAATCTTCCCCTCTCCTACAATGGGATAGTGAAACTGAGAAATCTGATATCCCTGCGGTAAATCTGGATAAAAATAATTTTTGCGATCAAAAACAGATTTTAAATTAATACGCGCCTTTAATCCTAACCCCGTTCGAATCGCTTGACGAACACACTCTTGATTAAGAACAGGCAACATACCTGGCATAGCTGCATCAATAAGGGATACATGATTGTTTGGCTCTGCTCCAAATTTGGTGGATGCTCCTGAAAAAAGTTTCGAATTTGATATGATTTGCGCATGAACCTCCATGCCAATTATGACTTCCCAATCACCTGTAACTCCAGAAATAAAACGCTTAGAATCAGGAATACGCGTATCAATGATGCTCATTGCCAATCCATTACCAATATTTAAAATTCACTCATGGCTTATCTAAAACCATTCTCAGTGCAATCCTAGGATATAAATCTTACAACACAAGCCCGATTTTTATCGGGCTTGTGTTGTTTGCATAAATATTAAGCTTTTTTAGGAGCCTTTTTCTTAACTGATGTTTTCTCTGCGGACTTTTCCTTCACTGCAGATTTTTTCTTTGCTGGCTTTTTTTCAATAACATCTGATTCGTCATATTCTTTCATCAACTCTTCAACCGTCACTTCTTTATCTATGACTTTTATCTGTGCCAATAAATGATCAATGACCTTTTCTTCAAAAATCGGAGCACGCAGATTTTCAACAGCTTCTGGCGTCTTACGGAAAAAGTCCATAATTTCTTTCTCTTGTCCAGGATACTGGCGAACCTGATCAAAAACAGCTGCCTTTAGCTCATCCTCACTAACTTTAACACCAACCTTTACTCCAATTTCAGAAAGCACTAAACCAAGTCGAACACGACGCTGTGCAAGGACACGATATTCCTCCCTTGCCTTTTCTTCTGTAATACCTTCATCTTCAAAACTGCGCCCAGCCTTTTTCAAATCATCATTAACCTGAGCCCATATATTGCTAAACTCAATTTCTAAAAGCTCTTCAGGAATCTCAAAATTATAATCAGCATCTAAAGCATCAAGAATTTGACGCTTAATTTTTTGACGTGTCATTGAACCATATTGGCTTTCAATCTGTTCACGAATGACCTCACGTAAACGATCTAGAGATTCTAAACCAACTTTTTGCGCTGCTTCATCATCAACTTTTAATTCATCTGGTTTAAAAACAGCTTTAACAGTAATATCAAACTCTGCTTCTCTTCCCGCCAAATGTGCCGCACTGTAATTATCAGGAAATTTAACAGAAATCGTTTTTGCATCCCCAGCCTTCACACCGACCAATTGCTCTTCAAAGCCAGGAATAAATTGTTTTGACCCAAGAATCAGTTGTGAATCACTATCGGCCCCACCTTCAAATGGAACGCCTTCAAGTTTACCTTGATAATCTATGGTAATACGATCACCTTCTTCAGAAGCCCCCTCTTTTAGGGAATAATTACGTGTAGAAGAAAGGACGCGTTTGACTTGATCATCAATCTCCTGTTCAGGGATAGTTGCAATTTCACGGATAACTTCAATATGTTTAAAATCTTTAATGTCAATTTTTGGTAAAACTTCATACTTTAAACTAAAAGTAAAATCAGCCTTGCCATCTAGAATTTTTTCATCTTCATCTATGTCAATTTTTGGCTGCATCGCTGCACGTTCATTACGGTCCGCTAAAATAGAACTAGGCGCCTCACTGAGTATCTCATTGAGAATCTCCGCCATAAAGGATTTACCATACATTTTTCGCAAATGCCCACTAGGCACTTTACCCGGACGAAAACCATTAAGCTTGATTTTTCCCTTGGTATCATCCAACCGTTCATTCAACTTTTCTTCTAAATCTTTCGCTGGAACCACGATCTTAATTTCGCGCTTCAGTCCTTCATTAAGCGTCTCGGTAACCTGCATTAAACACCTTCATTTTTCTAAGGAGAGGGATATGCCCACTCTAATAATCATTACATTCTAACACTTCGAGTGTTACATTACCATGAAGCGGAATTCCAGACACGTAGAAATCCGTAGCACTTAAGGGATTGCTTTGGTGCGGATGGAGGGACTCGAACCCCCACGGTCTCCCGCCAGAACCTAAATCTGGTGCGTCTACCAATTTCGCCACATCCGCCAAACTGACAAGCTAATAACCTTATACAAGCGGCGTCTCTATACCATTAATTACAGAAAAAAAGCAAACAAATATATTAAAAAAAACAAAATCTACGCTTTTCATACACGGTTGCTTACGCTAAAAGTCGATTATGTTAAAAACATTTGATACTCCAATCCATATCATAGGTGGCGGCCTTGCAGGGTGTGAAGCAAGCTGGCAAATCGCTCAGTCAGGAATTTCTGTTATTTTGCATGAAATGCGACCCCTAAAAAAATCAGATGCCCATAAAACCGATTATTTAGCAGAACTAGTTTGTTCAAATTCATTTCGTTGCGATGATTCATCAACAAATGCCGTAGGACTTCTCCATGCTGAAATGCGATTAGCGAAATCATTAATTATGAAAGCTGCTGATACCAATAAAGTCCCTGCAGGGAGTGCTCTTGCCGTTGACCGTGATGGATTTTCAAAAACCGTCACAACAGCACTAGAAAACCACTCTCTTATAACAATCAAACGTGAAGAAGTTCAAAAAATTCCTAAAGCTTGGAAACATGTTATCATCGCAACAGGTCCCCTTACCTCATCTGCACTTGCTCAAGAATTACAAGCAATAACCGGAACAGAATCGCTCTCTTTTTTTGATGCTATTGCACCTATTATCCATACCGATAGTATTGATATGAATATTTGTTGGTATCAATCTCGCTATGATAAAATTGGTCCTGAAGGAACAGGAAAAGATTACCTTAATTGTCCCTTAAATAAAGAACAGTATGAAACATTCGTTCAAGCGTTAAAAAATGCCGACAAAACAGAGTTTCGTGACTTTGAAAAAACACCCTATTTTGATGGGTGCCTACCCATTGAAATTATGGCTGAACGCGGACTTGAAACTTTAAGACATGGACCTATGAAACCTATGGGCTTAACCAATGCCCATAACCCTACAGTTAAACCTTATGCTGTTGTTCAATTACGCCAAGATAATAAACTTGGAACGCTTTATAATATGGTCGGCTTTCAAACAAAACTGAAATATGGTGAACAAATTCGCATTTTTAGAACGATTCCCGGTCTTGAAAAAGCAGAGTTTGCGCGTCTTGGTGGTCTTCACCGCAATACCTACCTCAACTCGCCAATCATTCTTGATCAAACCCTTCGTTTAAAACAAAAAAAACGACTACGCTTTGCAGGGCAAATTACCGGATGTGAAGGTTATGTAGAATCAGCGGCAATAGGGCTTCTTGCTGGACGTTTTGCTGCTGCCGAATATCATCATAACTGTCCTTGCCTACCCCCACAAACTACAGCATTCGGAGCCCTATTGAATCATATTACAGGGGGACACATCATAGATGAAAAAGTAGAAACACAATCTTTTCAGCCAATGAATATCAATTTCGGACTCTTTCCCCCTATTGCTTCTATTAAACATTCAGGAAAACGCTTATCAAGTAAAGAAAAAAAATTAGTAAAAAAACAAGCCATAACAGCGAGAGCTCTCAATGATTGTACTCAATGGTTAGCAGATAAAGAATCAAAGAGCTCCTGTTTATAAAAAACATACGATTCGCCTCTCACCTACTGAATAGATCTTTATGACTCTCGTGAAAAAATCATTCTAAAGCCTTTTAAAGACTGCCTCCCCCAATCAATAAATACTACCCTACGTTTCATCATTTATTCAATTTTGCAGGTGCTGTAAAATAACTTTTTGCTATAAAAAAACTTTACTGCTATCAACAATTTAATATGATTTAATGACTAAAAACAAAATAATCATATAAATATATTATGAATAATCAAAAAAATAAATAGATGGAAAATACACAATTAATACTGTATTATCTTTACTAATAGTTTTTATATTATGTAATGTATATTATTTTATAAGAGTCATTTTTCTGTTTTGTAACTTCCTCCCTCAAAATTTGTGATATTCTCTCATTTTAACTCTTGTATGATGAAAAAAACGCTCGCCTGCATATCACAAGTAAAATAAAGACAGGAAGAAAAAATATTTTAAGACAGAGCCCAATCTCTCTTTCATTTCAAGCACCAAGAAAAATCACAATATTAAAAAAGAAAAAGAATGATGATGCTACTTTATCAATTTACAATGAATTGATTTATAATAATAATTTGTATCTTTCTATATTGCATGAAAAACCTGAATATCGTAAAATTCTTTTATTTCAAACTCATCTTATAGTAAAACAATGAAAATCATCCGCTTGGTGCTTCGCAAGCGAAGTTAGTGTGTAAATAAAGAACTATGAAAAAATGAATAAAACTACTCCTTGTGAATTCATCTTAAATGCTGAAAGCTCGTCATAACAGTATAGGAACTGAAAAATAGCATGATAACACCAACCTTACTCTTTTATTAAGCGTAAAAATGGTTCTACATAATAGCTTTTATACACTTCATAGAGTTTTGTGTCTTACTCTATTTACAGGTCTTTATTTTTAAATAAAGACCAAGCACTTTAAGTATAATAAAAGCTCCCATCACATTTTATAAACGATACAGTACTCTATTCCATTAAAAATGGCTAAAAACAATCCACTCCAAATCTACGGTATTTTACGCAATATTTAAAATCATTTTAAAATACCAAAATATATAAATAAGAAAAATACCGCAAAGATTCAGAATTTTTATATGAAAAACGCGCATAATATACGCGTTAAAAAAACCCGCTTATAAATAAATCGGGTTTTTTAAATGTCATTTAAATTATTTTTTATTAACTGCTTCTTTAAGGCTTTTTCCTGCAGAAAATTTTGGGACAGAACGCGCTGGAATATTAATTTCAGCACCAGTTGAAGGATTACGCCCCTTCGTAGCAGCACGATGAGAAACTTCAAAAGAGCCAAAACCTGGAAGACGAACATCTCCCCCTGAAGCCAAAGCTTCTGTTACAGATGCCATAAAAGCATCAACAACAGCACCAGCTTGCGCTTTCGAAACGCCTGCCTTTTCAGCAACGGAGCTAACCAATTCACTTTTATTCATAGAACATTTCCTTTCCCTATATTACCTGACAACATGACTTAATCATGTTATTAGTCAGTTTATTGAAAAGTACAGCAAACAGAAGCCTTATTTTTATACAAAACATTGTTTTTTTAGCAATAATCACAGTTATTCACGGATTTTTTCACTTTTTTCAACAAAAAACGGAATCACAACCACGACAACACCTTCTGCTACTTAAAAAAATGCACTCAATAAATGAGACGAATGAATCAGTGCGCAATCTGTATTCCTTCACTATCGCTGCCCTCTGATCTGATGGGGACAGCCACTGCAGAAGGCTCCTTCCATTCAATAGTATCAGGAAAATGAACCAAAGCGTGTTTCAAAACTTCACTCACATGACTTACCGGAATAATTTCCATGTTATTTTTGACATCATCAGGAATGTCAACCAAATCTTTTGCGTTTTCTTCAGGAATAAGGACTTTTTTTATCCCTCCTCGAAGAGCTGCTAGGAGTTTTTCTTTTAATCCACCAATTGGTAAAACACGTCCACGTAAAGTAATTTCACCAGTCATTGCAATATCTTTATGCACCGCTATACCTGTAAGTACAGAAACAATTGCTGTCACCATTGCAACCCCAGCAGATGGGCCATCTTTGGGTGTCGCCCCCTCTGGAACATGAACATGGATATCGCGTTTTTCAAAAAGTGGAGGTTCAATACCAAAATCAATAGCACGAGAACGTACATAAGATGCTGCTGCTGAAATGGACTCTTTCATAATGTCACGTAAATTTCCAGTTACAGTCATCTTGCCTTTTCCAGGCATCATGACCCCTTCAATGGTCAATAACTCTCCACCAACTTCTGTCCACGCAAGGCCTGTCACAACACCAATTTGATTTTCTCCTTCAATCTGATTATATTGGTAACGTTTAACACCCAAAAAATCATTGATATTATTTTCTGTAACTTTTACAGATTTTTGATTTGTTTTGAGAATTTTTGTAACAGATTTACGGGCAACTTTCATGAGTTCACGCTCAAGGTTACGAACTCCTGCTTCACGTGTGTAAAACTGAATAATCGACCTGAGCGCTCCATCAGAAATGCTGAGTTCTTTTTTAGACAAACAGTGATCTTTTAGTGCCTTTGGTAAAAGATGCTGTTTAACAATTTCCATTTTCTCACATTCAGTATAACCCGCAATACGAATAATTTCCATTCGATCCATTAATGGACCTGGAATATTAAGCGTATTTGCCGTCGTGATAAACATGACATCAGAAAGATCATATTCAACTTCCAAATAGTGATCAATGAATGTACCATTTTGTTCAGGGTCAAGAACTTCTAATAAAGCGGATGAAGGATCTCCCCGAAAATCTTGTCCCATTTTATCAATTTCATCAAGCAAGAAAAGCGGATTAGATTTTTTTGCTTTTTTCATAGACTGGATAATTTTTCCAGGCATCGAACCAATATATGTTCGGCGATGTCCGCGAATTTCTGCTTCATCCCGTACACCTCCCAACGAAATACGAACATATTCACGCCCTGTTGCCTTTGCAATAGAGCGAGCCAATGATGTTTTCCCCACACCAGGAGGACCTAACAAACAAATAATGGGACCTTTTATCTTTGATGCGCGACTTTGTACAGCCAAATACTCAATAATTCGCTCCTTAATTTTTTCAAGACCGAAATGTTCATTATTCATGATCTTTTCAGCAAAATCTAAATTGTTTTTAATCTTAGATTTTTTACCCCAAGGCATTGCTAATAACCAATCAAGATAATTACGTACAACTGTCGCTTCTGCAGACATAGGAGACATATTCCGTAATTTTCTCAATTCTGTTCCAGCTTTTTCTTGTGCTTCCTTGGAAAGTTTCGTATTCTTTATACGTTCTTCTAATTCAGAGAGCTCATCTCGGCTATCATCACCGGCTCCTAACTCTTTTTGAATAGCCTTCATCTGCTCATTGAGATAATATTCTCGTTGGTTTTTTTCCATTTGTCGTTTAACGTGTGAACGAATACGTTTTTCAACCTGTAAAACGGAAATTTCCCCTTCCATGAAGGACAAAATACGTTCAAGACGGGCCCGTACAGGTAAAAGCTCTAATATCTCCTGTTTTTCTCCAAGTTTAATCATCAAATGAGAGGTAATCGTATCTGCAAGCTTAGAAGGATTATCAATCTGGCCAATTGCATTAACAATTTCAGGAGAGATTTTTTTATTAAGCTTTACATAATTTTCAAAATAAGCAATCACTGACCTTGAAAGAGCCTCAATCTCAACGTCACTCTCTCTAGGTTCTTCTATAACAGTTGCAAAAGCCTGATGATAATCTTCACTTAAAGCAAATTGACTAATTTTTGCACGTGCAGTTCCTTCAACCAAAACCTTTACAGTACCATCAGGAAGCTTTAAAAGTTGAAGAATATTAGCAAATGTACCAATATGATAAATATCCTCTGATTTTGGATCGTCATCAGAAGCATTTTTTTGTGTCACCAAGAGTATTTGCTTGTCAACACCCATCGTTTCTTCAAGAGCACGAATTGATTTTTCACGGCCCACAAAAAGCGGAACAATCATATGGGGGAAAACAACAATATCACGAAGAGGTAAAACAGCATAAACCCCATCTCTTATTTCATCTGTCTTTTCATCAATATATTGCATAATTCTCCTTTCTGGAGCCTATGAGCTATCTACAATAATAAACCTACCGTTAAAAACCTTTAAACCCTTCATAATACATGAAGTGGTAATTGCTAACACATAAATCAAGCATTATAACGATATCATTAGAAACACCGTTTATATTGTACATCGCACAATATCATGCTGATACATTTTCTTTATCTTCTGCACGTTCTGAATAAATATAAAGAGGACGCGCTTTCCCATCAACCACATCGCTCGAAATAACCACTTTTTGAACGCCTTCAAGAGCTGGTAGTTCAAACATCGTTTCAAGAAGAATCTTCTCCATAATAGAACGTAAACCACGTGCACCAGTTTTACGTTCAATAGCTTTCTTAGCAATAACACCTAAAGCATCTTCATGAAATGCTAGCTCAACATTTTCCATTTCAAAAAGACGCTGATATTGCTTTACTAACGCATTTTTAGGTTGTGATAAAATTTGTACAAGGGCGTTAACGTCTAAATCCTCTAAGGTAGCAACGATAGGAAGACGCCCAATAAACTCTGGTATTAAACCAAATTTTATAAGATCTTCAGGCTCTAAATCACGAAAAATTTCACCAACACAACGCTCATCAGGCGCCTTAACAGTCGCAGAAAAACCAATAGAAGTTTTTTCACCACGCCCTGAAATAATCCGTTCTAAACCTGCAAAAGCTCCCCCACAAATGAATAAGATGTTTGTGGTATCAACCTGAAGAAACTCTTGTTGCGGATGTTTACGTCCACCTTGTGGAGGCACAGAAGCAATCGTTCCTTCCATAATCTTTAATAACGCCTGCTGAACTCCTTCTCCCGAAACATCTCTTGTAATAGAAGGATTATCTGCTTTACGAGAAATCTTATCAACCTCATCAATATAAACAATACCACGCTGCGCACGTTCAACATTATAATCCGCAGCTTGAAGAAGCTTTAAAATAATATTTTCAACATCTTCACCCACATAGCCTGCTTCAGTCAAAGTGGTTGCATCCGCCATCGTAAAAGGCACATCAATAATACGTGCTAATGTTTGTGCGAGATAAGTTTTACCACAGCCTGTTGGACCAACAAGAAGAATATTTGATTTAGCCAACTCAATATCATTGCTTTTAGACTGATGCGCCAACCGTTTATAATGATTATGAACAGCGACAGAAAGAACACGCTTTGCATGCTGTTGACCAATAACATAATCATCAAGAACTGTTATAATTTCTTGTGGAGTAGGAACACCATCACGCACCTTAACCCCAGAAGACTTATTTTCTTCCCGAATAATATCCATGCAAAGCTCTACACATTCATCACAGATAAATACAGTAGGACCCGCAATGAGCTTACGCACCTCATGCTGACTCTTGCCGCAGAACGAGCAATAGAGAGTATTTTTTGATTCGTTCCCGCTATTGCTAATTTTGCTCATTTTTATTTCCTTTCACCACGATATATGAACACTTCGCCTTTTCAAAGGAAGCTTTTCATCATGAAAACTAAAAGACATATAGAAAACCATGCATGTCTCAATATTTTTAGGTGTTTCTCTAAACTTTGCGATATTTTTATAAAACTCTTTATTTTAAAGTAGCTATTTTTTCTATAAAAATTCTTAATCTTTTTCTTCTTTTTCAGTTTCTGCACGATATTGTATAACATCATCAACTAAGCCAAACGCTTTGGCTTCTTCTGCTGTCATAAAATGATCGCGATCGAGAGTTTTTTCAATGACCTCATAATCTTGACCTGTATGTTGAACATAAATTTCATTTAAGCGCCGTTTCATCTTTATAATATCTTGTGCATGTCGCTCAATATCTGAAGCCTGACCTTGAAAACCACCAGATGGCTGATGCACCATAATACGCGCATTTGGCAATGTAAAACGATGCCCCTTTGCTCCAGCTGTTAACAATAAAGACCCCATAGATGCCGCCTGCCCCATGCACAGCGTAGAAACAGGAGGACGAATAAACTGCATAGTATCATAAATAGCCATACCAGATGTCACAACACCACCTGGAGAATTAATATAAAGACTAATTTCTTTTTTAGGATTTTCCGCTTCCAAGAAAAGCAATTGTGCACAAACAAGCATTGCCATACCATCTTCAACAGGACCATTAATAAAAATAATCCGCTCCTTTAAAAGACGGGAAAAAATATCATAGGCCCGTTCACCACGATTGGTTTGTTCAATAACCATAGGAACAAGGCTTAATGTCGTTTTCATTAGATCACTCATATTTTTACTTTCCGTTCATATAACAATCGCTCTTTACACATTCAATGTTTTTATCCATAGGCTAACATTACTCTCTTGTGCAAGCTACAATCAAAAGCTGTTCAGGATAGATTAAAATCCCAATTATTAAAATAGCAATAATAACTCTACCTAAAAAAATCATGAATATCAGGAATGCGAGATACCGCCCAATGGTAAAAACTTCCTTCCTGAGGTTTTTGCGTCGTCTTTGTCTTTCTGTGAATATGAAATCCTATCAAGCGTGAATCGGTGAGCGGTTTTACGCCAAAAGCTGGTTCAAAGATATATTCAGACTTTCGCCCAGTCCAATAATAAAAAGTTTCCTTTTCCTTTGCTTCATAAAAAAAACCATATCTTTTTGCTAATCGTGAAATACCATCATTACCAAATATCGTAACGCCAAGATTTCCTGGTAAAATTGGCATTTTTTTCCTCTTTAGCCAGAACGGCCTCCAAACACGACGCTTAAACCCAAGCCAATAAGGAATAATTTCTGTACCTGCCCAATAATCTTCAAATACTTTTATAATAGGGTTATCGGGCGGAAAATAAAGTGCAGAAACACCCACTCTTATATTATTTTCTCTTGCCAACCAAACCTTATTCGTATCTGGATGAAATTGTTTAACAAGGTAAACATCTGTATCTAACCAAACACCTTGTTGATATTTCATCAGCATAACACGAAAAAAATCCGAGAACTGAACAATTGTACATCCTAGTTTATCATCAAAAAAATTGGGATCAAGGCGATAAATTGCTGAGCGTGGTACAATTGATTCGGCTTCATGCAACTCAACACCAGCAGGCAGATTATCTATGTCTTTATCATAACTAAAAAGCTTAACGCGCTGTCCAGTTTTAACCATTGAGGACAAACAAAGCCTATCCACCAATCTTAATTGCCCACTATACCAAAAAGTACAAATATCCATAGATCATATATCAAAAATATTCTAAGCTTACACGAAATAGTTGTTCAACATCGCGAACACACTCCGCAAGAGCGAAAATCACTATTCTATCACCGGACAAAATACGCATATCCGCCGAAAGCTGTATGATTGTTTTATTGCGATAAATTGCACCAATTCTCAAACCATCTGATAAATTGAGCTCTGATAATGACTTCCCAACCAATGAAGATGTTTGCATCACCTCAGCTTCAATAATTTCTGCGCGACCATTAAAAACCGAATGAACAGAGCGAATACGCCCACGGCGCATTTGCTGCAAAATTCTCGATATTGTAACGCTATGGGGATTAAGATAGGCATCCACACCAACAGCACGACTAAATTCTTGGTAGGCAACATTATTAATCAATACCATATTAGCTTTGCAGCCCAACCTTTTAGCAATAATAGCGCTTAAGAGATTAACCTGATCTTGATTGGTCAATGTAATCATTAAATCGGCTTGATCAATTCCTGCATCTTGAAGAATGACTGGATCTAACACATTACCATATAAAACAGTTGTTTTTTCAAGCTGATCAGCAATTGTGAGAGCTCTTTCTCTATGCGATTCTATAATCTTCAATTTTAATTTATGGAGACGCTTTTCAATAGCCTGAGCAACATAAAGACCAATGTGCCCCCCCCCTGCAATAATCATGCGGTGAGCATCTTGTTCTTTATGACCAAAAAGCCCAACAGCACGACGCATCTGTTCACGAGCAACAACAAGATAGGTTATATCACCGACACGTAATTGCGTTTCTGAATGTGCAATCAATAATTCCGAGCCACGTTTAATAGCGGTAACCGTTGTTTGAAGATCTGGAAAAAGCTCTGTTAATTGACGCAAAGGTGTATTAATAACTGGACAATCTTCCATGCATTCCAAGGCTAACGCAACAATATCATCATTACAAAAATAAAGAACATCTATTGCACCAGGTAAAGCAATACGGCGTAAAACCATTTCTCCAACTTCAACTTCTGGTGAAATAACTACATCAATGGGAATATTTTCTCTAGAAAAAAGCGTCTTATAACGCGGTTCTAAATAAGATTGTGAGCGAATACGAGCAATTTTTGTGGGAACATTAAATAATGAATGTGCCACTTGGCAAGCAACCATATTCACTTCATCAAACAAAGTGACAGCAATCAACATATCAGCTTTGTCTGCATCTGCAGCCAAAAGAACTTCAGGCCGTGAACCATGACCAACAAAACCTCTCACATCCAATGTATCGCGAATCTTTTCAATTAATCTTGTTTCAATATCAATAACAGTAACATCGTGATTTTCAGCAGCAAGACGCTCTGCTATCCCATAACCAACCTGTCCTGCTCCACAAATAATAACACGCATAGGCTTTAAGAAACTCCAAGCGCTTTAAGTTTACGGTGCAAAGCTGAACGCTCCATGCCTATAAATTCAGCAGTACGCGATATATTTCCACCCAAACGTCCAATCTGCGCCACTAAATATCTCTTTTCAAACAATTCTCGTGCTTCACGCAACGGTAAATCCATTATACTCTCATCCGAATCCATTTGAAGACGTGGCAAAGAATCATTCACTTCACTGGGAAGAAAATCCGCTGTTATAGGACCATCCCCATCCCGCACAAGAATAAGAAGACGCTCAATATTATTACGTAATTGTCTTACATTACCCGGCCAAGCATGCGTTTGCAAAATAGCAATCACATCATCACTGATTTCACGTGGCTTAATCCCAACCTGCTGTGATATTGTTTTTACAAAATGATGAACAAGTTCTGGAATATCTTCACGACGAGCAGAAAGGGGCGGAACAGTAATGGGAACAACGGAAAGACGGTGGAAAAGATCTTCTCTAAAGCGCCCGTCAGAAATGAGGTTTTCAAGATTTTGCGCTGTCGAAGAAATGATACGAACATCTACTTTAACACGTTTTGTACCGCCAACTCTCTCAAATGTTTGCCCCGTTAACACCCTAAGAATCTTACCTTGAGTCTCACGTGGCATATCAGCAATTTCATCAAGATAAAGTATTCCGCCATGGGCTTCCTCCAAGGCACCGATCTTGCGCTCTCTTCCCTCCATTTCGCTGCCAAACAACTCTATTTCCATTCTTTCCGGAGTAATCATTGCTGCATTTATTGTAACAAATGGCCCATTTGAACGTGTTGAGAATGCATGAATAGCTCGTGCAACAGTCTCTTTTCCCGCTCCTGAAGGACCTGTTATCATGATGCGACTATTGGTTGGCGCTACTTTTTCTATGATTTGACGCAAGTTTCTTATAACTGCTGATTTTCCAAGCAGCTCCAATGTCTCGTTTGAACGTTTTCGCAATTCTAAAAGCTCACGTTTTAAATTTGAGTTTTCAAGTGTTCTCTCTGCAACCAATACAAGTCTATCAGCTTTAAAAGGTTTTTCAATGAAATCATAGGCCCCTCGCTTTATAGCAGAAACGGCAGTCTCAATATTACCATGACCAGAGATCATAACGACCGGAAGAGCTGGATAGTGCGTTTTAATTTCATCAAGCAACGCTAAACCATCGAGGCGACTCCCCTGTAACCAAATATCTAAAAAAATGAGCTTTGGAATACGCTCACTAATTTGAGCTAATGCTTCATCAGAGTTACAAGCAACACGCGTTTCATAGCCTTCATCATCCAAAATACCAGCAACAAGTTCACGAATATCCGCTTCATCATCAACAATCAAGATATCTGATACCATACTATTCCCCTATCTTATGATTTATAGCTTGTATAATACTACCCTGCTTACCCCCAACCGTCGGAAACATCAAACGGATCATCGCACCACGACCTTCATAAAAACTCTCCGGTGCATCATGAAGCTCCATGGAACCACCGTGATCTTCAATAACTTTGCGCACAATGGCCAGCCCGAGTCCTGTCCCTTTCTCCCGTGTTGTTATATAAGGTTCTAATAACTTTTGTCTTTGCTCTTTAGGAAGTCCTTTCCCGTTATCAACAACATCCACAACCACCCATTCTTCTTGATGATAAGAACGGACAAGAATATGACCGTGAATATTTTCCTCTCGCATAACCGAATCTATGGATTCGCTCGCGTTTTTGATCACGTTGCAAAAAGCCTGTACAATGAGACGGTTATCAAATGCACCCATAAGTGGTAGAGTTCCTAAGTCTTGCTCAAAATGAATATCATGTCGTGTCACTTCTATCAAGAAGCACGCTTCACGCAACAATTCACGTATATCTAAAACATTCATTTGTGGTTTGGGCATACGTGCAAAAGAAGAAAACTCATCAACCATACGCCCAATATCTCCAACCTGTCGAATAATTGTATCAATACACCGCTCAAAGACCTCTCTATCTTGTGTAATAACTTTGTTATAACGTTTACGAATACGTTCAGCGGATAATTGAATAGGTGTGAGGGGATTTTTAATTTCGTGTGCAATACGCCGTGCAATATCCGCCCATGCCGCTGTACGTTGCGCTGCAACAAGGTCTGTAATATCATCAATTGTTAGAACCCAAGATCGCCCCTGTCCATCATCTTCCTCCATCGTAACTTGGACATTACAGACACGCTCTTTTCCTGCAACGTTTAAAGTGACCTGTTCACGGTGATTTTTACGATCCAATGAACGCGCAAACTGAAAAACCTGCCAAATTTCAGCACTTAAAGATAAAAGACTTTGTCCAACAACATGTTCAGAGCGAATATCAAACATCGCTTCAATAGACCGATTGATAATGGTGATATCACCATTATCATCTATTCCTGCTACTCCCGCCGTTACACCCGATAACACAGCTTCAGAAAAACGCCTTCTCTCATCAATTTGATCACGCACTGCAATCAACTCATTGCGCCGACTTTTCAATTCACTAACCATATAATTAAAAGTTTTAGATAATTGCCCAATATCGCCATCTTTTGCTCGTACTGGCACGAAAATTTCCATATTTCCAGACGCAACATCATCAGCAGCACTAATGAGAAGACGAATAGGACGTACTAAGCGATCAGCCACAGCAATAGCAGCCCAAATAGCTGATAAGAATAAACTAAAAAAAAGACATAAATAAAGCATACCAAATGCAATTTGTGTCAGAAGGCGATTTTCATTTAAATCACGATAACGATCCGTATTGACTTCTGTCAAACGCAAAGCAGATAAAACACCTTTATCAACGTCACGCACCAAATATAAAAATGTGTTTGGAATATTGGTAAATTTTAAAATAATACCGAAATAATCATGAACGCCTGGTTGAAAAGAAAAAGGCCTTGCACTGGTTGCACGCTCAATAAGATTGGAAGGAGGAATTGGCAGTTTATCCTCATCACCAAGAGCACTCGATACGAAAATAGTTCCACTAGAACTTAACAAAAATGCACCACGTAAATTGCGTCCCATAGCATGACGCGTCAATTGCATCCGATATTCAGCTGGATTACGTTCTAAAAGTTTTTTATTATCAAGTGCAAATGCCATAGCGTAGGATAAATTTTTTAAATTTTGAAGCATTTCATCTGCATAAGCATTTGCTAAATCAATAGAAGAACCCACAATTTGCCGTGTTGTTGTATCAAACCATCGATCAAGTCCTAAATTCAGTGCTGGCCCTGACACAAGAGCTACAGCAACAGCTGGCATTGTTGCAACAAGTGCAAACAATGAAATAAGGCGCACATGAAGACGTGAGCCTGCACGCCTTGAACGCCAAGCACGAATGATCGGAACCATCTCATAAAAAACGATGATAACAAGCCCTAAAACCAAAAAACTATTAATCCCTATAAGAATAAGGGTTACTGTTCTACTGGGAACAACAGGAGTTAAGCCAATAAGAATAATGAACGAAATAGAGGCTGTAAGTAAAGCCAACACAATAATTGTAATACCTAAAAAGATATATATCTTACTTAAACGATACAACTCATCATTAAAAGTATTTTTATCTATGTCTTGAAGATTCGTCACAGATGTTACATTCATCATAAGCTTACATACCCTTATTCCCATTATCCTCATATAATCTTTTGTAACAAAAATTGACAATAATAATACTACATTTAAAATAGAGCAAATATAGTCAATGAGAAAGAACTTCTGCATTTTGCAAAATATCTTTAAAATAAAATACGTTCGACGATACTTTACAAAGGAAATGAGATGCGATTAACAAAACAAACAAATTATGCTCTTCGGATGCTCATGTATTGTGCAGATAATCAGGAAACTCTCAGTCGTGTTCCAGAAATTGCTAAGGCATATGCCGTTTCAGAACTTTTTTTATTTAAAATCCTTCAACCGCTTGTTCAAGCAGGTTTTATCCAAACAGTGCGTGGACGCAATGGTGGTGTTAAATTGGCTAAACCTGCAGCAGAGATTTCAGTCGCTGATGTTGTGAAAGTAACAGAGGATAACTTTTCCCTAGCAGAATGTTTCGATACTGCAGAACCAACTTGCCCATTGATAGATTTTTGTGGTTTAAATACCGCACTTCAAAAAGCATTAAATGCTTTTTTTGAGGTATTATCAGTGATATCCTTGGCTGATCTACAACGATCACCCTTTCAAAATCATTTTAAAATTAATGATAAAAGAGTAAACTGAGGTTATAATAATATAAGGAGATTAAGTATTTCTATTGCAGCAATAATATTAGCCGCTGGACGCGGTGAAAGAGCAGGATCTCCCCATAAAATTCCAAAACAATATCGGCTTCTAGGACAAAAGCCGATTATTTGTCATACCGTGCATTGTTTTTTGCAGCATCCAGCCATCACAACGATTATTCTCGTTATCCATCCAGAAGATCGTCAAATCTGTGAACAAGCTGTCGCCGACTTTAAAGAAAGCCTTATTATCGTTGAAGGAGGAAATACACGTCAAATCTCTACCTTACATGGTCTTCAAGCTCTTAGAAAATTTAATCCACAATATGTTCATATTCATGATGGTGCTCGCCCCTTTATCAAAAATGAGCTCCTTGATCACATTCATACCACCGTTACTCCTCAAGAAGGTGTTCTTCCTGTTCTGCCCATCTCGGATACCCTTAAACGTGTAAATAATCAGCATGTTTTAGAAACAATTCCACGCACCCATCTTTATAGTGCACAAACCCCACAATGTTTTCCCTTCAAAAATATCTTAGCTGCCCATCAACAAGCAAAAAAAGCTTGTAAAGAAGACTTCACTGATGATTGCGCAATTGCCGAATGGTTTGGACTTCCTATGCTTACTGTTCCAGGTGATCCTAACAACATAAAAATTACATGGCATGAAGATTTTGATACCGCCCATTTATATCTCCAGAAAAAAATGCAAATGTTTCCTGATATCCGTACTGGTAATGGTTATGATGTTCATTCTTTTGAAGAAGGAGATTTTCTTATATTATGTGGTATCAAAATCCCTTTTTATAAAAAATTAAATGGACACTCCGATGCGGATGTCGCTCTTCATGCATTAACAGATGCCCTTCTTGCAACTCAAGGTGCAGGAGATATCGGTACTTATTTTCCTCCCTCTGATCTTCAATGGAAAAATGTATCATCAGAAATTTTTCTCCGTCATGCTCTTGAGATTCTAAAACAAGCAGGTGGTCGCATTGCCAATGTTGATATCACAATTATCGCTGAAAATCCTAAAATTGGTCCTTATCGTCATGCCATGACAGAAAATCTTATGACAATACTTGCAATTACGCCTGATCGAATCTCTATCAAAGCAACAACAAATGAAAAGCTCGGATTTATTGGTCGTGGTGAAGGGATTGCTGCTCTTGCAACAGCGTGCGTTCTTTATCCAGGAGAAATTCCCCAATGACATATTTTTGTGAAAAACAAGCGCGTAAAGTCCTTAATACCTGTTGCCAAAAAGGTTTGCTGTTAACAACTGTAGAGTCTTGTACAGGAGGGCTCATTGCTGCAAACCTCACAAATATTGCGGGATCGTCAGATGTTCTGGATTGTGGATTTGTTGTTTATTCAAATGAATCCAAAACACGCCTTGTTGGCGTATGTGCTAAACTTATAAAAACCTATGGTGCCGTTTCAAAAGAAGTTGCTCTTGCAATGGCTGAAGGCGGATTAAAACATTCACAAGCTGATATTGCAGTTTCTGTAACAGGCGTTGCAGGACCAGGAGGCGCAAGTCTCAATAAACCTATAGGACTTGTGCATTGCGCAGTTGCTTACAAAAATCACTCCTTCCTACACAAAGAAATGCACTTTGGTCATCTTAATCGCAATGCTATCCGCCATGCAACAGTTGAAAATGCTTTTAAAATGATTCTGGAATTGCTTCACTGAATTCTCCCCACTAATTTTAAAACTCTCTATTCCACGTTGAGTCTATAATCATCAACCTCTTGAAAAAATAATTTATTGTATCATAAGTTGAAAATAGAAGATCTGAATAGCGTAAAGTTATCTCACTTTAGTCCTGTGTAGATTGAATTAATCAAATTTATTCACTTGCACGCCACAAGAGAAAAAACTGTATAAATAAAATGATCAAAGAAAGGGACACTTGTACCTCTCTCTCAGATGCTAAGAGCTGGCATAACATCTTGAGAGATGGCAAATAAATGGTGCAGACTGACTTCTTCATAAGTGTACAAATGTAGATTTTATATACTTTTACGAGAATCTATCCTATTTATTATGAGCACTATTATGAAATGGATATGATGCAAGCATGCTCTATTTGGGCGTTTTGTTTAACAAATGTGCATCCATTAAAAAAGAGAGAAACAAAAGCGTGAAGCTGTGCATCATCTTCATCATTTAAAGTGATATTCCTTTAGTATGTTTTGAAAGCTGCATTAAAAATAAATCGTAAAGATGAAAATCAGTTTTCATCTTTACACTTTTATAAACAATGTGTATTGTTAAAAAATAACAGAGTAAATTATGCTATTGTCGAGCCATAAATCTGATGTGCACGTTTTTCAAAGGCATCGGTAAATTTACGAAACGCAATATCAAACATTGAACCCATCACGCGTCCCAGCATTTTACTTTTAAATTCATAATCAATAAAAAACTCTACATTACATGCATTGGTATTTTCAATATTATGAAAGACCCAACGATTTTCAAGATATTTAAATGGACCATCAATATAGTTAACCTCTATCAAACTTTTCTTCGGCTGAAGAAAAACCTGGGTCGTAAAAGTTTCTCGAATAACTTTATAACCAACTGTCATATCCGCAAGAAGCAATGTCTTTTCGTCACATTCCTTGCGAGAACGTATTATTAAAGCCTCACACATTGGTAAAAACTCAGGATAACGTTCAATATCTGACACAAGATCAAACATCTCATGAGCACTATGGGCAACTTGCCGATGTGTTGAAAAAGTTGGCATAATTATCTCTGTAAGGCAAATTTTTCATCACGCGCTTTTTGCAAAATAGCAAAATCATCTCCTGCATGATGAGATGAACGCGTCAGAGGATTGGAAGCCATATGCAAAAAACCTTTTACTTTGCCAATTTTAGCAAAAGACTCAAATTCTTCAGGAGGGACAAAACGAATAACTGGATGATGTTTTCGCGTAGGCTGCAAATATTGTCCAATTGTCATAAAGTCAACATCAGCAGAGCGCAAATCATCCATCAATTGTAGAACTTCATTTCGTTCCTCCCCAAGGCCAACCATAATACCTGATTTCGTAAAGATTGTTGGATCAAGTTCTTTAACGCGTTGTAAGAGTCGAACTGAATGAAAATAACGTGCTCCTGGACGAACCTTTAAATATTTAGAAGGAACTGTTTCTAAGTTATGGTTAAAAACATCAGGCTTAGCAGCAACAACGATTTCTAAAGCACCATCCTTATGACGAAAATCAGGTGTAAGAACTTCAATTGTCGTTTTACGAGCTTTTTGACGAATCGCATAAATAACTTTTGCAAAATGCTCAGCGCCACCATCAGCAAGATCATCACGATCAACAGATGTAATGACAACATGTTTTAGTGCCATCTGTGCAACAGCATCAGCTACACGTTCTGGCTCATTATGATCAACGGCAAGCGGAATCCCTGTTGCAACGTTACAAAAAGCACAAGCACGCGTACATATCTCACCTAAAATCATAAAGCTGGCATGCCGCTGGCTCCAACATTCGCCAATATTAGGGCAACCTGCTTCTTCACATACAGTCACTAACTTATGCGTACGTACAATACCATGTGTTTCCTTATAAATTGGTGATGTTGGCGCTTTTACACGAATCCAATCCGGCTTTTTTTGAACGCTTGTATCCGGACGATGCGCCTTTTCAGGATGGCGCAAACGCCTATTCGTAACTCTATCAACAACCGTAACCATTTAAGCCTTTGCCTTATAAATACGAAGGAGCAATAAAAAATTTAAGATCTTTCATACAATCTAATCATCAAGCGTTTAAAACTTGATCATAAGCATCCAATACACTTTCTTTCATCATTTCCGATAAAGTCGGATGTGGAAAAACAGTATGCATTAATTCTTCCTCTGTTGTTTCAAGATTCATGGCAATGACAAACCCCTGTATTAGTTCTGTTACCTCAGCTCCTACCATATGGGCTCCAAGAAGCTGTCCTGTTTTTTTATCAAAAATTGTTTTTACTAACCCTTGATCTTCACCCAGAGCAATCGCTTTGCCATTCGCGGAAAAAGAATAACGACCAATACGTATATCATACCCTGCTTCTTTTGCTGTTGCTTCTGAAAGCCCTACAGAAGCAACTTGCGGTGTGCAATAGGTGCATCCTGGAATTTTTTTCTTATCAAGCGGATGAACATTCTTTAAACCAGCAAGATGTTCAATACATATTACGCCTTCTTCTTCTGCTTTATGGGCTAACATAGGAGGGCCTGCCACATCACCGATAGCATAAATACCCGCAACTCCTGTCCAACTCCATTCATCAGTTACAATACACCCACGATCGGTTTTTATTCCCAAAGCTTCTAATCCAAGATTCTCAATATTACCCTGCACCCCAACAGCAGAAATCAATCGATCAACAGTCATTGTCTCTTTTTTACCTTGAATATCAATATGTACAGTTACAGAATCGGAAGACTTTTCAACCCTTGTTACTTTTGCTTGACGAAGAACACGTAAACCTTTTTTCTCTAATTGTTTACAAACAAATGTTGAAATTTCAATATCTTCAGCAGGCATAATGTGGGGCATTATTTCAACAACAGTGACTGTCGCCCCCATATCATGATAAAAAGAGGCAAATTCAATGCCTATAGCCCCAGACCCTATGACCAAAAGCGATTTTGGCATTTCTGGCGGTATCATAGCTTCAAAATAAGTCCAAATGAGATTTCCATCTGGCTCAATACCAGGAAGGACACGAGGACGTGCACCCGTTGCAATAATGATATGCTTTGCTTGGTAAATTCCCTCTCCCAAAGTCCCTTTAGGGACTGGATTTTGTGGTTGCATAACCGGTTTGGAAGATGAAGAAACCATAATTTCCGCAGGCTGGCTTCCCTTTGCTTCTTTAGTAAGCTTTGCTTCACCCCAGATAATATCAATTTTATTTTTTTTCATTAAAAAAGCAACACCAGCATTTAAACGTGCTGAAACACCGCGTGAACGTGCCACAACATTTTTGATGTTTGCCTCAATTGAACCATTAATTTTTAGTCCATAATCTTTTGCATGTTCAGCAAAATGTTTCATTTCTGCTGAACGTAAAAGAGCCTTTGTTGGAATACATCCCCAATTTAAACAAATCCCTCCCAAATGTTCACGTTCAACAATCGCAGTCTTAAAGCCACATTGCGCTGCACGAATTGCGGTTACATATCCGCCTGGACCTGATCCAATCACAATTACATCATAAAGATTTGCCACAGTAATTCCTCCATGGATATATATAAAATGGATATGCATTTTTTGAACTTAAGACTGAAAATGAACATAACAGAATTATCTTGTGTCTTTATATTCTAAGCTTTCTATAAATGCTTTACCCAAACTAGAAACAGCAATACCTCTGCTCTTCAAACTCTTTAAATTTGTTTTTATTCTCTTAACTACACTCTCTCACAATTTACGTGAAGAACTGTTAAACAGTTCAAACCAACATTGCTAATGGATTTTCAATCATCTTCTTAAAAGTCCGCGCAAGCTCTGCTGCTAAAACACCATCGACAGCACGATGGTCCGCAGAAATTGTAACTGACATAACTGTCGCAATAGCTAATGCACCATTTTTAACAACAGCACGTTGCTCCCCTGCACCAATCGCAAAAATTGTCGCATGCGGTGGATTAAGAATAGCAGAAAAACTTTTCACACCATACATCCCCATATTGGATACAGCTGTTGTTCCACCCTGATATTCTTCCATTTTTAACTTGCCCTCACGCGCACGCTTTGCAAAATCCTTCATCTCTTTGGAAATAAGCGATAACGGCTTTTCCTCTGCATGGCGAATAATCGGCGTAATTAATCCATTGGGAATAGAAACAGCAACCCCAACATCACAATGTTTATGATGAAGCATTCCACCTTCAAGCCAAGAGACATTCGCATCAGGAACCGCTTTCAAAGAAAGTGCGACAGCTTTGATCACCATATCATTAACAGAAATCTTATAAGTAGGCTTAGCTTCTTCTTGCATCTTAACCATTGGTGCAGCTGCATTCAATTGTGTACGCAGCGTTAATAGCGCATCAAGTTCACAATCTACCGTTACATAGAAATGTGGGACCTTCTGTTTTGATTCCACCAAACGTGTAGCGATTGTTTTACGCATATTATTATGGGGTGTGAAAACATATTCATCCTCTTTGAAGAGTTTCAATATCTGTTTCTCAGAAGCACCTGCGGCTACTGGCTCTCCTGTCTGTAACAAATAAGAAGTCTTAGAAATATCACCGCTCATAACTTTTTCTACATCACGCTTAATAATACGCCCATGCGGACCACTCCCAGAAATAAGGGATAAGTCAAGACCTGCCTGAGATGCTAATCGCCGCGCTAAGGGAGAGGAAAAAAGACGAGGGCTCTTTTTATCTTGCTGTATTAATTGTCCAGTTGATGATTCATGAGATATTTTTGTATCCTTGGAGTCCGTCCGCTTCGGAGAATCTATCTGTTTGATGCCCTTTGGTTCTTGTCTTGTAGAAGAAGAGATTTCTTCTGCAACTTTTGCAGCTTCAGCTAAATCTTCACCTTCTTCTGCTAAAACAACAATTAAAGCATTCACTTTAACGCCTTGTGTTCCAGCAGGAACGATAATTTTAGCAACCCTACCTTCATCAACAGCTTCGACTTCCATCGTCGCTTTATCCGTCTCAATTTCAGCAATAACATCACCAGAGGAAACCTTATCTCCCTCCTTAATATTCCATTTTGTTAAATTTCCCTCTTCCATTGTAGGGGAAAGCGCTGGCATTGTAATTTTAATGGGCATCGTGCTTTCCTCCGTTTGCTCTGTACGTTACAGCCTTAACAGCCTCAATAATTTCAGCCGTATTAGGCAAAGCCAATTTCTCAAGATTAGCGGCATAAGGCATCGGAACATCTTTGCCAGAAATCGTAGCAATTGGCGCATCAAGATAATCAAAAGCCTGCTGCATAACACGCGTTGCAATTTCAGTTCCCACAGATGACTGAGGAAATCCCTCTTCAATTGTGATCAAACGACCTGTTTTTTTAACTGAAGAAAGAATTGTTGGAAGATCCATCGGGCGAATGGTTCGTAAATCAATCAATTCAACATCAATACCAAGTTTTTCAATTTCTGGTAATGCTTGAACTGCATAATGCATCCCAATTCCACATGCAACAATCGTCACATCTTGTCCAGACTTATGAATACGTGCCTTACCAATAGGCAAAAGAAAATCATCCAGTTGAGGAACATCAAATTGATGCCCGTACAAAATCTCATTTTCAAGGAAAATAACAGGATTATCATCACGAATAGCTGCTTTCAGCAAACCTTTTGCATCTGCAGCGCTATAAGGCATAACAACTTTCAGACCTGGTATATGACTATACCATGCTGCATAACATTGAGAATGTTGAGCACCAACACGGGCAGCCGCACCATTGGGACCTCGGAAAACCATAGGAGCGGTCATTTGTCCACCAGACATATAACGTGTCTTGGCTGCTGAGTTAATAATTTGGTCCATCGCCTGCATCGCAAAATTAAAGGTCATAAACTCGACAATAGGACGTAACCCACCAAAAGCAGCCCCGACAGCCAGCCCAGCAAAGCCGTGCTCTGTAATTGGGGTATCAATAACTCGGCGTTCTCCGAATTCTTCCAACAAACCTTGACTAACCTTATAGGCACCTTGATATTGCGCAACTTCTTCCCCCATAAGAAAAACTGTTTCATCACGCCGCATTTCTTCAGCCAAAGCCTGATTAAGCGCTTCACGAACTGTCATTGTAACCATTTGTGTTCCCGCTGGAATATCAAAATTAAGAGATGTATCAAAAGTAGGAGCAGCCTGCGGAACTGACAAAGGCAGAGAAAGAGAAGATTCCTTAGTTTTTTGTGCTGTATCAGTAGGTTGCGAAATATCCTCAGCACGCTCACCTTCTTCTAACAAAACCGCAATAACAGTGTTAACCTTTACACCTTCAGACCCTTCAGAAACAAAAATTTTACCAAGAGAACCTTCATCAACGGCCTCTACTTCCATTGTAGCCTTATCTGTCTCAATTTCAGCAATAACATCGCCAGCGCTAACCTTATCGCCTTCTTTCTTAAGCCATTTAGACAGTTTACCTTCTTCCATGGTGGGTGAAAGCGCCGGCATCAAAATATCAATAGACATACTTGCTTCCCTCGCATCAAACTAAAATATCAGTATAGAGCTCAGAAGCATCTGGCTCTTGATCACTTTGTGCAAAATCTGCCGCATCAGCAACAATTGCACGGACCTCTTTCTCAATAGATTTTAAATCGTCCTCGCTCGCCCAATTTTTTTTAAGAATCCGACTTTTTACTTGATCAATCGGATCATGTTCCTCTTTTACTTTTTGAACTTCTTCCTTTGAACGATATTTCGCTGGGTCAGACATGGAATGACCACGATAGCGATAGGTTTGCATATCAAGAATGATTGGCCCTTTACCCGAACGTGCCCAAGAAATTGCTTCATCAGCAGCTCCTTTTACTGATCGAACATCCATACCGTCAACAACAATACCTGGAATTTCAAAAGAAAGACCACGACGGGAAAAATCAGTTTCTGCAGATGCACGTGAAACGGACGTTCCCATAGCATACTGATTGTTTTCAATAATATAAACAACAGGCAGCTTCCAAAGTGAAGCCATATTAAAACTCTCGTAAACCTGCCCCTGATTTGCAGCACCATCACCAAAATAAACCAATGTCACATTATCTTTACCAAGATATTGATTCGAAAATGCCAAGCCTGAACCAATGGGAACCTGCGCCCCAACAATACCATGTCCCCCATAAAAGTTTTTTTCTTTAGAGAACATATGCATCGAGCCACCTTTTCCTTTGGAAAAGCCCCCTTGGCGCCCCGTTAATTCTGCCATAACACCACGCGGACTCATCCCAACCGCTAACATATGTCCATGATCACGGTAAGACGTAATAACCTGATCACCTTCTTTTGCCGCTTTCAATGTTCCAACAACAACGGCTTCTTGCCCAATATAAAGGTGACAAAATCCCCCAATAAGCCCCATACCATAAAGTTGTCCTGCTTTTTCTTCAAAACGGCGAATTAAAAGCATTTCACGATAGGCAACAATTTCTTCCTCTTTTGTAAAATCTGCTATTGGTGCTTTCTTTGTGGTGCTTGATAATGCAGTGCGCGCCGCCAACGCAGAATTTTTTTTAAGTCGTTCTGCCATATTAAACTCCCTTTTATGATTATTTAGGAATAACCTTTACGAACAAAAGTTACAAGCCTTATCAAGCGGCTTAAACAATATCATTGCTGATTGTTGTTTAAATTAAGCGATTTTTCATTTACCTTTAGTATCAATTTCAAGGTATTAAGATTGTCAGTTCATTTGGCTTAGAGAAGTTCAAATTCTTTCGGACATACTCATCCAACATATCTTTTTCTATATGCCCGTTGCGTAAAAGAGAAATACGCTTTTCCATGAATATCCGCTCAGCTTCTATTTTATGAAGCTCCTTTTCTAATTCACTAATATGCTGATTAACTTCACTGCGTGAATACAATCCATACTCACCATGATAAATGTGATAACTGAAATAGCTTAAGACTCCCACCGTCATAAGAGGTAGTACAAAGCGTACTTTGATTGATCGACGTTTCTGCTTTGTCCACATAAAATAGCACAGTCTTTATAGCACAAATTTCTTAATATTTTGCCCAACTATGCATGATTTTGATTAATACCTCATTACCAAATATACACCAAAATAATTTGTTATTTCAATTTATCCCTCCTCAAGACAATCAAAGTAAGCTGAATGTCCCACTTTTTGTATTACAAATATTGGATGTCCCACTAACTTGTGATTTTACACCCATCTTTGTCTTTAAAATTTCCTGTTAAAATAACTATAAAATCAATCAATACCCAAGGTGTAATTATAAAAATAATCCCTAACCAAAAAGTAAATGGTAGACTGATTACTTAGTATATTTATAAGAAGCATTGCAATGCCAGTTCCAACTTTACCAACCATAAAACGATGAATCCCCAATGACCAAAACACAAGCAAACGATCGCTAACAACACTTTTGATTGTTGTGACGGCCATGCTGACAAGATAGGGAAAACAGATTTAATGGGGTACACCCTTCACGTAAAACAGAGCGCCATTGCGTTGCAGTTCCACGGGCTTGTTTTAAAGAGACATCTCTCAAAGCCCCAAGCCCATTTCCTAACGTTGACCATGAATAGTATAATGGTAAATCCATGAGCATCATCATCTTTACGCTTATGGCGAAGCAAACCAGCACCATCACGCACTTTTCTAGCTCTAAAATGCTGCAACGCAACACTCTTTTATACTTGAAGCAATTTATAAGAGGTACATTTAATTCTCTCTTGTACAATTTTTATCCACGCAAGCTTCCCCGCTTGTGACGTGTAAGAAAATGGTTTTGATTAATTTAACATGGAGCAGATTTGAAATAAGAGAATCTTACGATATTTGGAACTCTCATTCAACATGCAAAACAATGAACACTCTTTATAAATTAATACCTTATCTTAAAAGAGAGTATAAAAGCACCCTTACTCTTTGAGTAAGATCTCTATACTCTCGAGAAGACAGAGCTAGCGTTATCTGTTTAAGCTTACAAAACAATGACATTTATAAAGTTAATCAGCCGTGTACACACATATCTAGAAACTATAGCGTAACCCCAAAATACCTTGAAGAGCATTCTTAATCTTGTGTCCTTTTAGATAGTATGTTTCCGCATAAAGTGTTAGTTTATCATTGACCGAACCGTTTAAACCAATTCCCAATTTACCCGCACTGCCTGATAAGTCCGTGATAAATTTATGCTGGTTATTAATTGTCGTATAATTATTATCTATATTCTCACGCAACCAAGCTGCCATAATGTAAGCTGTTAATGAAGTTTCTGAATTCACAAAAAATTCATGTCCTGCAGTCAATCCAACTTCACTGCGGAATGAAGTTGATGGGCTTAGATCCCCAATCATTCCATTGGAAAGTTTTATTTTTTTACCTTCAACCTGCAAACCTGTTAGCTTGATATAAGGCTGCATCCAAGTATTCTGTGCCGGTTCAAAATAACAACCAATCTCAAATGATCCACCTATCGCCCACTGATTGTAATGACTTTGAATCACTAAGCTATTCGTTGAGATGGCTTTCAAATCATCCTGGTAATAATTATATTTCAAAACACTATCCATATACCATCCACGATGATCAAAATAAGTTGCGTAAGTTCCAATGCTGTAAGAGCTCAAACTACTGTCACCACCTCGTGCATGAGAAACACGTGCTTGATCATAACTCCCAAAACCACCAACATACAACTCTCCATGCCTTAATTCACTCAACTGATCAGCACCAAAGACTAAACCTGTCTGCCCAAGTTTAAAGTGTGTATGGCCTGTCGCAATGCGTTCTCTACTCTTAATTGCATAAGTCCATAATTCGATATCTTTCTTATTTCTGTCCCAAATTTTTCTACCATTCCGTATAATTTGCAACTCATTGTTAAAAATAAGTCCAGGAACTACGGACAACGTTAACACTGCATCTGTAGAGGGAGTCGTTGATGTTTCACCAGGGAAAAAAGGATTTGTTGGATCTGGAATAGAGTTTTCTGGCCCACTGAGACGGTCTGCCGATAAAAACCACACTTTTCCATTTTCATCCTTTCTTTCTTTCAATCCATACATATAAGTTCCACCATCAATGGCGTTAATTTTTTCACCCTTAAGATCTGTCAGCGTAAAATTCGCTCCACCACTTTGATCCGTAATTAAATCACGTTTATTTGAAAAAGGATCCGTGATTTCAACGCCAGAATCAGCAACACTTATCGTATGATTTCCAGCCCCTTTCTCAACCAAGAGATAATCACCACGATTATGAGCAATCGTAGTATTGAATGCAAAATGTAAACTGCCTGAAAGATTATTCACATGCAGCTGAGAATAATATGGATCGGAACCAGTAAATGCAAAAATAACACTCCCCTCACCACTTAATTTTTGTATCAAAGAACTTTTTCCATCAAACTCATTAGTAATAGAGTACAGTTTTGTATCTTTTCCATTCAAAATAATATCTTCTACTGTAGTGCGATGTTGATCATTCCCAGCATAAAGATGAAGTTGCCCAGAATGATTTACCTGTATTTTGCCTTCTAATGTCGCTCCAGCATGCACCCATGATTTTGTTTCATCATTCATTGTTAGATTTTTTACAGATCCATCAGTATCTATTTCCTGAATAGCGTTCTCATTTAAAGTAACTCCAATGGCCTGACCACCTTTTAAGATACGCTGTTTACCACCACCAAAAACCTCTGTATCAAACGCAAAACCATTATTTTTTGCACTTTGAGATTTTTTTCCAATCTCTTGTACGCCCCCTCGCATAACTTTCGTATTCCAAACTTTTCCCCCATCATATACTTTTTGTTGGCCTAGTGTTTCATCTTGACCATAAATTACGGTATGAGAAGCACTACTCCCTTTAACCTCTTCTCCAACATCCCCTTCCCCAAAAACCAGTTGCTCACCACCATAAATTTTAGTCCCCTCTACTTTTCCTCCATTTCCAACACTTTGTTGTCCGCCTTCTTTAACAACAGCATTTTTCGAAAGTCCTTGTTTTCTCTTTAAAGCCTCAACATTTTCAATTCCACCATGTTCAATTTTACTATTCTCACTGAGACCTCCTGCATACACATAAAGCTCTGCACCATTCTTTACTGTATTATTAATGGATCGCCCAGGACTATCAATCTCACCATCATTTGAGATGTATGCTTTACCTTCATTATCAAGGATATAATTTTCTAGCAGTGCCCCATCTTTAATGGAGATAAGTTCAGGTTTTTTAAGAAACGCAGTATTTTGTTCTTGTGTATTATATCCAATATTGTCACGATAATTGCTGTCAAGCGCCTGTTGACTCATGAATACTCTAGAACCCTTATCCATAATAAAATCACTAGGCTTTTTTAAAAAGTCTAATTCATTGCGCGTTCTTACCATGACATCATGAGAGGCTCCAAGGATGCATCTTGCTGATTTCATATCCTCATTGTATTGATTGTGAAATACTTTGTCATTTTCATAACTTGAAGATTGACAAAAAAGCGGTGCCCCCCCCTCATTTGCAGAAGCAGCATGCACAAAACAGCTGCTCAACATGAGTATCCAAAAATTTCGTTTCCATTTATATTGTATCGCCATATCCTCCCCCTTCACGTCTGCATAGACACCAAACGTAATTAGCTCTACAAAACATATTTTCAACCTTAGATTGTAAACAATCCTTTTTAAAAATTCTCTTTATCTCATAAAAAATTGTTCTT
The DNA here is from genome assembly GCF_042196725.1 of Bartonella sp. AC158YNML. Classification (NCBI taxonomy): domain Bacteria; kingdom Pseudomonadati; phylum Pseudomonadota; class Alphaproteobacteria; order Hyphomicrobiales; family Bartonellaceae; genus Bartonella; species Bartonella sp. AC158YNML. The sequence continues at coordinate 312 of NZ_JBHIQU010000013.1, read as the reverse complement.
TACAGTTTTTTAAATACTTTTTTGATCACGAATATAAGAGCGTTTTTATAGTGCTTCTTTAGCATTTTCTCGGAGTTTTCTTATCAAAGAAAAAAGTAATGCATAATAAAGTATATAAGGGTATACAGCTTATCATGACAAGCGAAACTGCATGCTCTGAAAAATTGTTCTCTGAACCTTTATTAAAGACCTTTAAACAATCATACATTTAAAGGTAACTAAAAAATAACCATATAATTAAAAACTATAGCGTACACCTAAAATACCCTGAAGGGACTGTTTTGTTTTACGTCCTTTAACATAATGGGCCTC
>NZ_JBHIQU010000012.1:0-45148 GCF_042196725.1 Bartonella sp. AC158YNML | reverse complement strand
GCAAGCCTAGTGAAGAGCAACATAACAGTAGCAATTCAAAAGCGGCTTAAAACAGCAAACTAGTGAAAAGTGCTGATGGTTTTGTGATTAGATATGCGTTTAAATCATCAAAAATGTACCGTACAAAGCGATTTAAAGATTTTATGATGAAAACCACACCAGTAACACAAAACGCTCTGTACGGTCAAATTTAAGGTAAATTAACCTATTGGTAAAAATAGGAATTAAAACATGGAAATATTAAAACAACTGTTCTTAACAAATCATAAACAGCCCATGCAAAAAAAGTGGGTTGCAACGGCTGTTGGGTATGTTCCTTGGGGAGATGGAGCAGAGGAGTATTTTTACAACCTCTATGAATATGAAGACGGCACAAGAGAGTGTGAAAAGTTTGACGGTGGTCAGTACTACACCGTACCAGAAAAGGCAGATTTTAGTACCAAAGCGCAAGTAAAAGCGTGGGTTTACGGTGGTGCTATTCCGAAAAGCGTTCTCAATTACGAACCTCTTATAGATGAGATCAATAAAGAGATCAAAAAATTATCGAAAGCAGTTTGATACTCTTTGTAGCAGGAAAGAGATCAACGCATTGAACGAAGCATGGCGTCACGTAAAATTGCGTTAATCCGTGTTTGATATCCTTTCCCTTGACTTTTAAGCCACGCTAGAACGTCTGAATCCACACGTACTGTTGTGACAGTTTTGGTTGGTTTATAGAATGGATTGCGAACGGCGTTTTTCCAGAATGCATCATTGAGTGACGGAATATCACTATGATCAATTGCACTGTCCGGCATTGCAGCCAGCTTATCAACTTCAACTCTCTGTTTATCTGTCAAAGGTGATAAGTTACCTACATCAATTTCATAAAGAACTTTCTTCTTCATAACGTTTCCTTTCTTTCGAGTTAGCTCGCCGCGCTGAAATAATACGGATTACTTCTATACCATCTTTATCATCATGGACAGTATGCGCCACGAGCAGCAGTAAAAAACCATCCACAAGACCCAAAGTTTGCCAACGATATTCTCCGTTTTCAATACGGTCTTGTTTAACCATGGCGAACGGGTCGGTAAAAACACGTGCAGCTATTTCAAAACTTACACGGTGCTTTCTAAGATTACTTTTCGCTTTAGCTTCATCCCATTCAAATCTTATTTTCATGTCTTATGTTAATACATTTATGTATGTATATCAAGAGTTTTAAATGAACACTGAACTATTTATGTTTTTTTGCATATTAAACATAATTTTATATGTTAAAAAACAATAATATCATTTTGAAATAATTGAAAAAATAAGCAAATCATGCTAAGATTTTCCATGTATTAAAGTACAAGTTTAAGGTAAGAAAAAACATGCTAAACAAAGTGACGTTAATCGGGCATTTAGGTGCTGATCCCGAAAGCAAAACAATGAATTCTGGAACAGAAGTAGTCAATTTTCGTATGGCAACTTCTGAAAGCTATACGGATAAAAATACTCATCAAAAAGTAGAGAAAACGGAATGGCACTCCATTGTGGTTTTTAATCCATATTTGGCAAAAATTGCACTTCAATATCTCAACAAAGGTTCAAAAGTTTACGTAGAAGGAAAATTACAAACACGCAAATGGCAAGATAAAAATGGTATTGACCGTTACACAACAGAGATTGTTTTACCGCAATTCAAAGGCGAGTTGTATTTGCTTGATGCAAAGAAAGAGCAGTCTACCTCTTCTTCCGTTACTTCTCAAAATTATGCTATCGCTTCAGGTGCTAAAGATTATAGCGCATCTCTTAATGATAGCATGCCATTTTGATTAAAAAATAGAGCAAAGAGAAACATGTGGGCTCCCACAGATTAGGGGATGTATGAAAAAGAAAGATACTTATATTTCACAAATGAAAGTACGTCAAGATCCTGTTAATCAATTGGCAATTGAAATGCGTGCTAAACGCTTTGGTTTGACGATTGAAGAGGCTAAAAATCCGCTTGCTGGGTCTTATGTTGGGCGGCTATGTTTGCAAGGTGTGCTTACTCAAGATCAGTATGATGCTGCGCAAAAATATCTTGAAGTGAAAAATGACTATTTGTGTGCAAAAGGTTTACCAAGCGCTGTTTATGACGAAATACCATCATCTTCTGATGACAAAGCAAGAGAAAAATGGGTCGAATTTGCAACAGGACAGTTTTCTAATATGCAAGAGGCGATAAAAGAAACACAACATCTCTATAAACAGTATAATCTTTATGCAGCAATACAATATATTGTTGTCGAAGACCAAACATTACCACATCTTGTGAATTCATTGCGGGTCGCTCTTAACGCGCTTCATAAATATTTTGACAGAAAAACTAAATGGTAAATGTTTATTATAATGTTTCAAAGGCAGTTGATTGCTCTTCTGATAGTTCGGCTATAAATACTGCGTGAGAAAAGCTAAATAATATATATACGAATAGCTCAAAGAATGCGATATAGAATACAATACCCATAGAGAGGTTTTCGTGAAACTCAATAAAAAGAATTAACATTTGTAGTAAAAATGAAACTGGTAGCGATTGTATTCTATATTGGATTGGTGCCATACAGACTGTAAGGGGAAGAGTAAGCATTAAAATAATTGTCCCTAACAAATAAGGGGCAAAAGAGCGGGGGAAAAACGTAGCAATGATGTACCCTGTAGAAAACATAATTATAAAGGTAACCACTGCTGTGAAATAGGAGAGCCCCACTAGGCGCAAGAGTAGAAATAAGCCACGTTTAGCAAAACGAAAGTAATAATTTATTGTTTTTTCTCCGTTTTTTTTCTTAATCGCTTTATGTTCTCTAAATCTTTCTCGTTTTTCAATTATTTCGTTCCATTTGCTTTTATCCTTTGTAAAAGCATAATCGATAGTTTCTAACGTTGGCAGTATTATTGTTAATAGTATTTTTCCTACTAAATTTAGGAACTCTTTTAGAGTTTCAAGTATGCCCCCTAGAAATAATCCAATGCCGTAAATTACTAATATAATAATATCAATTAATATTGGGATTATTAAGATAAGGATTACAATTCCTATAATAAACCACATTTTCTCCCCCTTTTTATTAATCATTAATCATAGTATTGAATTTTTAATTGATTTTTTTCTCAACCAGATTCATTCTGTTTTTCCATTATCATTATCTGTTTCTGTTGTTGCCAAAGCTTTTCGTATAATTCCTCAATTATTTTCTCTTGTTCCTTAATCGCTTTGTAGTGTCTATCGACCATCCTACTGTTTTCCTTAACTGCTTCGTTTCGTTGTATAATCGCTTTATTAATTTTTTCATTCTCATAATCAAACGCCATTTGAGAGTATTCGACTAAGCGATCATGTTCAAAATTTGCTATTATTCCTAGGTAATTTCTCCAAGCAAACAACAAAATTGCTACTACTAATAAAGAGTTTCTTGAAAATTCAAGATACCAAAGCACCCCAAGTACTATGACTAATAAAAGAGTACCTTGAAATTCTGTATTCCGACCATTCTCTGCTTCTTCCCGCATGTCAGAGACTATAGCCCATAGGATGAGTATACCCACTATTACTATGACAATATCACGCATTGTTCTCCCCCGCTTTTTATTAGTTTCTAGTCATATAATTGATTCGTTTAGATGATACAATTGTGAGTGGTTGGTTGTTAAAGACACTAGATTTAGGTAAAAAAATAAAAAATATACAATATCGTGATTTTTTTGTTGACAGGATATGAAAAATAGTGTTTTATGGCGTTGCTGTACTAGTCGAGTTGTGTCTAGAATTACGGTAAAGGTATAACCTTTCTTATAAGTTTATATGATTGTTCAGAGCCCTGCTTTTGCGGGGTTTTTTTATTGTCTTGTTTACAAAAAGAAACACACATGAAAACCACTGAAAAACTTGCAAAAAAAACGCCCCCAAAGGCAGGTCAAGGGCGAGTAAAAGGTGTGCCAAATAAAACGACACGTATTTTGAAAGAAGCAGTGCTTAAGGCAGCTGAGCGCGCTGGTAAGAAATATGGTGATGATGGTTTGATCTCTTATCTAGAAAAACAGGCAATCAAATGCCCCGCTGCTTATCTGTCATTGTTGGGAAAGATTTTGCCTCTTCAAGTGACAGGGGAAGATGGGGGCGCCATTAAGATGATAACGCGTGTAGAAATCGCGCCTTTGGTCAATGACGACACGACAGATTAATATTGTTCCAAAGCTTATACCGATTTTTACAGGTAAGGCTTTGGTGCGTGCTGCTTGGGGAGGAAGAGGGTCTGGAAAGACAAGATCATTTGCCTTGATGGCTGCTTTAAAAGGCTATCAATTTGGTATGGGAGGGATATCAGGCACTATACTTTGTGCACGTCAGTTTCAGAATTCGCTAGCAGAGAGTTCATTGGAGGAGATTAAGCGCGCCATTGAAGCGCACGACTTTTTAAAGGACTATTACAAGGTTGGGGAGTCGTCGATTAAATCGATAGATGGTCGTATAGCCTTTCAGTTTTCTGGACTAGACCGTAATATTGCCAGTATCAAATCCATGGGGCGTATTTTGCTTTGTTGGGTTGATGAAGCAGAGCCGGTTACAGAGACGGCTTGGCAGACGCTTATACCGACTTTGCGAGAAGAGGGAGAGGGGTGGCGAGCAGAGTTATGGGTCACATGGAACCCGTTGCGAGAGAATGCACCCGTTGAGAAGCGGTTTCGCTTTTCAGACAATGAGGCAATCAAGCGTGTAGAGATCAATTGGTCAGACAATCCGAAGTTTCCCAAGATCTTGAATGAAGCACGATTGGATGATCTGAGAAACCGTCCAGAGACCTATAAGCATATCTGGGAAGGGGATTATCTGAAAGCGGTTCAAGGTGCTTATTATCAGAGGGAAATGTTGGCAGCCGAGCAAGAGGGGCGGATAGGGCGTGTTGCGCGTGACCCTTTAATGCAGATACGGGCTTTTTGGGACATTGGGGGTACGGGCGCCAAGGCAGATGCAACAGCGATATGGATAGCACAGTTTGTGGGGCGAGAAATCAGAGTGCTTAATTATTACGAAGCACAGGGACAGCCATTATCGGAACATATCGGTTGGTTACGTCAAAATGGTTATGAGAAGGCATTGATGGTGTTACCCCATGATGGTGCGACGAGAGATCGTGTGCACAATGTGAGTTTTGAGAGTGCTTTAAATGATGCGGGTTTTGAAACGCAAGTAATCCCTAATCAAGGGGCGGGGGCGGTTAAGATGCGAATAGAGGCGGTGCGGCGTATTTTGCCGTCTGTTTGGTTTAATGAAGAGATGACGGTAGCAGGGCGCAAAGCACTGAATTGGTATCACGAGAAATGGGATGAGAAGCGCGGCATTGGTTTGGGTGCAGAGCATGATTGGTCGAGCCATGGGGCGGATGCCTTTGGTTTAATGTGCGTTGTCTATGAAGCACCCAGTGTCAAACCCAAGCAAGAGCGTTATTGCACGATGGAAAGAGAAGCGGCATCATGGATGGCATTCTAGATCAAGACTTTCAAAAAACGACAATCCTCGATGAATATGAAATCTATAAGCGTTTAAAGTCTTGGTACGCAGAAGATATTGAACATGTCAATAAATGGCGTGAACAGGCGCGTGAAGATTTTGATTTTTATAATGGTCGTCAATGGGCAGAGGAAGATCTTGCGGTTTTAAAAGAGCAACGCCGTCCTGTCATGACTTTTAACCGCATTGCGCCCCTTGTGAATGCTATTGTTGGAGCGGAGCGTAATAATAAGCGCGAAGTACAGTTTCAACCACGGCAAATGGGAGCAGCAATACCCAATGAATTGCTTACTGGAGCAGCAGAATGGTTTCGTGATGAGGCGGAGGCGGAATATGCCGATTCCGATGCTTTTCAGGATATGGTCATTTGCGGTATGGGCTGGACAGATACGCGGCTTGATTATGATACAGATCCCGAAGGGATACCTGCTGTTCAACGTTTAGATCCCTTAAAAATGGTTTGGGATGCCAATGCTGTAAGACCAAATCTCATTGACGCACAGCGTATGTGGTATGTTGATCGTAAATCTGTTGAGGATGCTAAAAGTCTTTTTCCTGATGTTGCTGTTGAAGATCTTAACGCCGATTGGGCTATCGATAGTACAACCGCTTCTGAGGATTCTCATGTGTCACTTGATGCGTATCAAGATGACTCCAATGCGACTTCTCTATCAGAGCCGTGTTCTAGGAAACGCTATGTTACGCTGGTTGAATGCCGTTGGTTTGAATATGAGATCACTTACAAGGCGCCTGATCTTCAAACCGGCCAGATGCGCAACTATAGCAAACAGGAGTTTGAACAGCTTCAAAGGGTGATGCCACAACTACAAGGGGTGTGTTTTAATAAAAAAGTGGTGAGGCGCGCTTTTCTAGGACGACGTCTTTTAGCAAAGCCCGATAAGCCATTAGCACCTGATGGGCAATTTGGGTGGGAGTGTATCACGGGCACGCTGGATAAGCTTAAAAACCAGTTTTACGGGATTGTTCGCCCCGCAAAAGATCCACAAAAATGGTCGAATAAATATTTTAGCCAAGTGATGTATATCCTTAATAGCCAGTCTAAGGGCGGCTTGATGGCAGAACGAGGCGCTTTCGATGATGATCGCCAAGCCATGGAAAGCTGGGCGCGAACGGATACGATTACTTGGGTTAAAAATGGCGCGCTTACAGGAGGGAAAATTCAACCAAAGCCAAGTGCACAATTTCCCAATGGATTTTTCCAGCTGTTTAATGAATCGCGTGAAGCGATAACGCATGTAACAGGGTTATCGGCTGAGTTTATCGGAACACGGGAGGTCAACCAAGCCAATGTGCTGGAAAATACACGCCGGCAATCAACGCTTAATTTGCTTGCGGGGCTGTTTGATAATCTCAAGCTTTATCGGTGTAGGCAGGGAAAGATTATTCTCTATCTTATTCAGAATTATCTCTCTGATGGGCGTTTGGTGCGTATTTCTGGACAAGAGAATGCGCAATATGTGCCGTTAACCCGTGAAGCTGTCACAACGCTTGAGTATGACATTATTGTCGATGATTCACCGACAAGCCCCAATGAAAAAGAAAAAACTTTTGCGGCAATTACGCAGATGTTGCCGTTGCTTGGTGGCTTCTTAACACCGGAGATGATTCCAGATCTTTTAAAGCTTTCCCCACTGCCAGCAACATTGGTAGCAAATTTAACGGCAAAAGCACAGCAGGCACAACAAGAACAGCAGCAACAGCAGATGATGCAACAAAGCCAAGGAGCACAATTAACTCCAGAGCAACAAGCAAAGATTGCTGTTTTACAGCAAGAAGCGCAAGCAAAGAGCACACTCTATCAACTTGATGCGCAGCAGAAACAAACGGCATTGCAGCAGAAAAATATCGAACTTTTCTTGAAACAAGAACAAGCGCGTATGCAGCTCGAACTTCAACAGGCAAAAAATGAGATAGCGCAGCGTGATTTAGAACGCAAAGCTTTACAGGCACAGTTGGAACACTATCGAGTTTTGACAAAAAATATAATAACACATTGAAGGGACAGAATATGGAAGAAGAGTTTACGCCTGAAGAACAAGCAATCTATGATGAACATTTTGCCAGTGATAATGCTGTTGAGTTGGTCGAGCTTGAACAAGTTGAGGAAGTTTTTGATGCAGAGGAAAGTTCTGAACAGCCAGCTGTAGAACCGCTTCAGGAGCAGCCAAATTCTGATGTAATAGAATCTGATAAACTAAAGCAAGAGCGGCAAGCACGCCAAAAGGCAGAACAAAGCGCCATTGAAGCGCGTGAATTGGCTATTGAACTTGCGCAAAAATATGCCGCAATGCAGGAAGAAGTCACGCGCCGCCGTGAGGAAAATGTTCCCTCCCTAGAAGACAATCCAAAAGCACATGTTGCATGGCTTAGTCATAAGGTACAAGAACAACAGAAATTGCTTGATGAGTTTTCTCATATGAGAGAGAGCCAAGAGCGCATGAGTCAAGAGGAATATGAACGCCAAAAATTAGGGGATTATTTCGAGGAAGCCAAAGCGCAGGTACAAGATAAATATCCGGATTTAGACAGTATCACCGATTATCTCTATGAAAGAGCAGACAGTGTCCTACAAGCGCAGGCAGATCTTTATCCACAATGGAAAGACCCCATGGCTCGGCAACAGCAAATTGGTGTTGAATTGCGTCAGATATGCCAACAATGCCAAAAAGCCGGTATAAACCCAATAGAGGTGCTGGTGCAAAAAGCGAAAGCTTTTGGCTATAGTGGAGCGCCCGTTAAGGACGAAGTGGGAGCCCTTCAAGAGCGCTCTCAAGCAGCGCGGACACTTACAGCGCGCGGCGGACAAGTTCCAACAGGCGGTATGGATGTGAGAACGCTTTTTTCCATGCCGGAAGCAGAATTTGCTGTATGGGTTGAGAAAAATCCCAAAAAATTTGAACAAATTATGAGCAGAGCGTGAGATGTGCGTGGTGACGCAACAGAGAGAACCAAGTGATTTTTATCGTTTGGGATAGCCGCAAGGCGAGTTTTAAAAACCAAGAAAGGCATTGATTGAAATGGCAGTAACAGAAGTAAAGCTCAATGACCCATTAGCCGTTGGCGTTTGGGCTAAGATGCTAAACACAGAGACCTCAAAAGCGTTGCCTATTACACCGCTGATGGGGGAGAGCAAAAACAGCATTATCCAAGTGTTGGATGTGCTAGGAAAATCCGCTGGTGACTCTGTGACGAGCGGATTAAGAGTCCAACTTATGGGGGATGGCGTTAGCGAGGGACAAACGCTGGAAGGCAATGAAGAAGCCCTCCAATTTATGAATGAAAAGGTGCGCATCAACGAGCTTACTCATGCTGTGCGCATCAAATATGAAGGCTCTATTGATCAACAACGTGTTCCCTTTAATTTGCGTAAGGAAGCAAAAGATGGGTTGGTTGATTGGTATGCAGACCGTTTAAGTATGATGTTTTTCATTCAGGCTGCAGGCTATACAGCACCATGGATGCATTTTGAAGGGCGCAGCATAACGCTTAAACCGGTGCATTATGGTTTTAACGCGCCATCAGAGCCAAGCAAATTGCGTGTTATTCGTCCGAATAAGAAAAAGACTGATGAAGAGCTTACAAAAGATGATGTTTTTACATTAGATCTTATAGATCGGGCTGTTGAACGCGCTAAACTTGCTAATCCACGTTTGCGTCCGGTTCGTGTTGATGGGAAATCGGCATATGTGATGTATCTCCACCCAATACAGGTAACTCAATTGCGTACCAATACAAAGAGTGGTCAATGGTTAGACATTACCAAGGCAGCTTATGATGGCTCTGGAGCTAAGAACCCAATTTTTAATGGTTCTTTAGGGATGTATAATGGTGTTATTTTGCGTGAAGCTGAACATGTCCCCAATGGTGTTAATTCAAAGACACAAGAGCCTGTTCCCTCTGTTCGTCGTGCTATTTTGCTTGGTGCGCAAAGTATCATCATGGCTTATGGACGCATTGGCAATGGTGCAACAGGAGGTGATGATAAAAAGGGTGGTACACGTTATAAACTTGTTGAAGAATTGTTTGATTATCAACGTGAATTTGGTTTGGCGGCAAAGACCATTATCGGCATGAAAAAATCACGCTACACCTTGCCTCATTCTGATCAAGGGGGACAGGATTTTGGTACCATTGTCATCCCTTCTTTTGCTGAAGCAAGCTAATTATTAAAGGATGACAATTATGGCAGAAAAATCGCTAATTACACAGGAACCTGATGAAACTGTTGAACCTATTGAAACCGTTGAACCTATTGAAATTGTTGAACCTATTGAAATTGTTGAGATGACAGATGAGGGATTGCCACCTGTTTTGCAGGGACGCAACAACTCTACGCAGCAGGTTAGTTATTTACGGGCGCGTGTTAAATGTACGGACCAAGGGTTGATAACGAAAATTGGCGTTCTACCCCGAGGGGCTTTTATAAAAAGTATTACAGCTTATCCCATGGAGGATTTTGAAGATGTAAAAGCTACATTTGGAAAAGAGCCTCATGGTAATGATTATGGAAATATAGGGCTTACGCAATATTCCAATAGCAATCTGTACCTCCCTATGAAGGAACGAGATGTTCCATTAGAAGCTGAAAGTGCGATTTACATGACACGAGACAAGAAAAGCACCAAAGGTGATGTTGAGGTGATTGTTGAGTTTTATACAAATCGTTAAAGGCAAGGGGGCGTTTGTTGCTTGCGTCCCCCTCCCATACAAGATGCCGCAAGACATTTGGAAGAGGGTAATATGACAATAATAGTACAGACAGGTGGTCCGATTGGAGACAAACAGACCATTGCTCCTTGGGATAAAAATTTTATCCAGATGTTAAACGATATTCAGGATGAAATAGATGATCAAACAGATGAGTATGTTGATCAAGTGCAAAGGGCGATATTTTCGGCTATTCGCTTTTGTGAACGATTGCCTTTTTATTTCAATGAAAGCCGCGAAGTTGTTTTTACCACTATAAAGGGAAAAAGCCGTTATGGTGCAGAGACACATCCTTCAATGACAGGGGCTGTTCGCATTGTTGATGCTTACATTTATGAAGATAATCACAGCAAATCAAAGCTTTTGCATACAGATCCGCTTTTTATTGAGAATCTTGAGGATGATTGTAGCCATGGCATGCCGACACGCTATGCTTATTTTGAACAAAAGCTTGTATTGTATCCAACACCAGAGCGAGTTTATTCTATCAGGCTTATTCTTGACCCTATAAGAATAAAAGATATTGAGAGTGCACAAGAAGCGTCCATATGGTTTTTAGAAGCCTATGAACTGATCAAAACGCGTGCAAAGTATGAAATTTATACCAATATTATTAAAGAACCACAGATGGCAGCGGCAGCTTTTGCCATGTTTCAAGAGCAACTCGATGCGCTACAAATTGAAACATCACGGCGCAAGAATTTGTTAAAAATTCAACACACGGATTTCTGATGACCTTTATTCCTATTGCTGAGTATAGACCAGATGTTGCATTTATTAATAGTGGTTATTCTAGTGAGATTGTGAACGTTTTACCTGCACCAAATTCGTATATTCCGTTTCCTATTGTGGCGCCGGTCTCAGATCCTTTTCCGGATGTGGTTTTGGGGGTCTATGCGGTGCGCTCATTGGGTGGTGTTCGCATCATTGTGGGGGCACCAACAAAACTTTATGAATATGACAACAGCACGCGCGGCTGGAAAGACATTAGCAAACCTTACACACAATATCACGCCAATGAAACTGCACTTTGGTCTTTTGCCTCCTTTGGTGATCATATCATTGCTGTTAATAGCAATGATCCACCACAAATGCTTTCGTTAAAAACGGATGAAAGGTTTTGTGATCTGAGCGGTAATCCTCCGCGTGCTGGACTTGTACGTGTGTGGGGTGATTTTGTTTGCTTGATGCAATTAACAGATAAGCCAAACCGTGTTCAGTGGTCAGGTTTGAATGATGCGACACATTGGACGGTTGGGGAGAAAAATTGCGATTATCAAGATTTTCCCGATGGAGAATATGTTCAAGGATCTACGGAATCAACAAATCCGCTTATTTTCATGCGCTCCGCCATTTATCACGCAACCTTTGTACCAGGCTCTAAAATTATATTCAGTTTTGCAAAAATAAAAGACAAAATAGGAGCTAAAAGCAGCACAGCAATTGCAAGCCGTGGAGACTGTACTTTTTTTGTCTCTGATGATGGTTTTTATCAAATCAACAGTGCTGGTGAAATGCTCCCTATTGGTTTTGGCAAAGTCGATAAAACCATCTTCACACTTTACAATAACTTTGCCATTGATGAGATGAGGGCATGTATTGATCCGGTCTATTCTCGTGTTTATTTTTCTATCAATGATAACACTGAAGGTATGCATATTTATGTTTATGATTGGCTCTTGCAAATATGGAGTGTCATTAAGGGGCAGAACCTTCTCTTATTTCCCCTCTTTGCTGCTGGTTATACATTAGAAGGCTTAGACGAAGTACAAGAGAGCTTGAAAGATTTACCAGCTTCTCTTGATAGTAAAATGTGGCAAAATGGTGCGCCTGTTTTGGGAGCCTTTACGCCAGACAACACATTTGGTTTTTTTGCAGGTCCTCCGATGGAAGCAGTTATTGCTTCACAAATTGTGGGGGATACGGGCAGGCAAATCAACCTGATGAGTGAGGCTTTTGTTCAAGCGGATACCACAAATGGTTTTTTAAGTGTTGGAGCGGCTTTTATCATTGATAACAAGAACCAATTAAATTGGGCTAAAGAGCGTTATGCCGGCTATAATATTGGGATGTATAATATCCGCTCACGGGCGCGTTATCACGCTTTGCGTCTGAGAATACCAGAAGGTACGCCATGGACGCATATAACAGGCTTTGATGTAACGCTGAAACCCGCGGGCATAAGATGAGTTTTAAGATCTATAATACAGAAAAATGGAGCGCTGAACAAATGGCGCCCTATTTTGACAATGTCATAAAATCGATAGCTTATTTTAATCAAAAATTCCCTGATGATTATAATACAGAGACCATTTTAAACGATATTTTGAAGGGAGAAAAAGTTCTTTGGATTATCGTTGATGCGCATGAAAACTTTATGGCGCATGTCACAACACAGTTACAAGAACTCGTCACTGGAGCATTAAGGGCGGTTGTTGTCACGCTTGGTGGAAAGGGAGGAGCGCCCTTAACAAAGCTTATCACTCAGATTGAAGCCTATTACAAGAAAAAAGGGGCAAAAGAGCTTGTCATCATAGGCAGGCGAGGGTGGGAAAAATCTCTTAAATCGCATGGATATCTCGTTAATCTTTTAGAATATAGAAAGCAGCTTTAATATGGGAAAAAGTTCTAAACCAATCCAGAATACCCAAAACACGACGCAAACAAATGAACCCCCTGCATGGGCAAAAGGTATTTTTGAACACGCAGCTCAAGATGCCATGACTTTTTATAACCAAGGCAGCGGAAAAGCCGTTTATGACGGGCAGCGTGTTGCGGGTTTAAGTGATCAAACAAAGAATGCGATTAATGGGCTTAGCAATAATACGCATAACTATGATAACAATTATTTAAATGGATTAGCCACAGGGCAAAATTCAACAAGCCAAAACTTAAAGAACATGGCTTCAGGGCAACAAATAGGCAATAACCCTTACTTTGATGAAGCGCTTCAAAACACATTAAATAAGGCAACAAGCTCTATTAATAGTTCATTGGCAGGTGCTGGGCGTTATGGTTCTGGGGCGCATACTGGGGTTTTGGCTAATGAATTAGGCGGCATAGCAACTCAAGCTCTCTCACAGCAATATAACCAAGACGTCAACAATATGATGCAAGCTAATGGAATGATTGACCAAGCAAACCAAAATCAGTTGGCGGGCGCCAATAACTTCTTTCAAGGTCAAGGTCAGGCAAATCTTAATGCGTTGACGGGAGGGAGTGTACTTGATGCCAATCATCAACGGCAATTAGATGAAGAGCGGCAAAAATGGGAGCAGCAGAACAATCTTGATTGGGACCAGTTAAGTAAGTTGCTTACAGCTGGTGGGGCTGTTGCTGGAAATTATGGAACGCGAACAGGACAAATGACGACATTGACTCCACAGCCAAAACCTAATCCGTGGGAGATTGTTGGAAATGTTGGAACTATCCTTGGTACTTTTGCTGGGCTTAGTGATATCAGAGCAAAAGAAAACATCAGAGAAGCTGGGCAGAGAAATGGCTATAAACTCTATGAATACAACTACAAGGGGCACCCAGAGCGCTATCGCGGGGTGATGGCACAGGATGTTTTGAAGTCAAAGCCAGAAGCTGTTTTCTTGCATAAGGCGACAGGTTTTTTGCATGTGGATTATAGCAAGCTTGGCTTTGAGATGGAAAGGGTGCAGTGATGTTTTGGCGAGAAGAATTAAATGCATTAGAGCGTGAAAAAGCTTATAGAAAGCGTAAAGCGTTGGAACTTGCTGCTTTTAGCACAGACCCTTTTGATGCGAGCAATGGGGCTGATACTCCACAAAAATTGAGTCCTACAGAGCTTATTCGTGGTTCTCAAACAGGGACAGAACAAGCTGGGAAAAAAACGCCCGCAGAATTGATTATGTCTACAGATGATTTAAAGCGCCAAATGCCTCCATTACCGGATGCTTCAAAGGATACTGTTAAGATACAAGAGGCGCCAGAGCAACAAAAGCATGACTTCTCAGAGCAGGGAGGTGTTGCATCAATGATTCCTCAATCTCCACTTGTTGGGAACATTGATCAGTATAGTGGGGATGAAGCTGGGCGACAGCAAAAAGATGTGATGGATTATATTGCTCAACTTAATGAGAAATCTATAGCGGCAAACTCTTTGAAAAACGATTCTGGAAATGATGAGGAAAAGCTTTTTGATGCACCTATAGGAGAAGAAAAACATTTGAATGCACACTTACCAGAAGAGGAGCATTTAAAAGCAAATGATATGCCAGAACAGGCAACCGATTATGTAAACGCCGTTGGGAACTTTATTCATAAAGATGCAAATCCAAGCAGCTTATGGGAGCGTTTTAGAAAATCAGAATTTTCCGAGCATCTCATGGATTTTTTTGCGGGGTTAGCATCAGGAAAAACACCGCAAGAAAGCTTTTCAAATGCGGCGCTTGTTATGCGGCAGGGCAATAATGTACGTGCTCAAAATAGACCAATTTTTGAGTTTTTACGCTCTAAAGGATACGATGATAAAGACGCACAAGCAATCATGCAATATCCAGATCTTGCCATGAAAGTTATAGGCAACACGTTAAGCCCTCAAGAAGGCTATAGAACATTGACATCAGAAGAAAAGGCAGAGCAAGGATTGCCTGAGGATATGACTTTCCAAGTCTCAACAAGCACAGGGAAAATTATCCCAGTCCAAGGGGGACAACGTTCCACTGCTTCTGGATTAGGGGGAAATACTGATGGCATGCTGTCAAAGCCTGAATCAGGTTATATGTATGTTAAGGATGAAAATGCACTTGGTGGCATACGTGCGGTGCCAATTGCAGGCAGTGGTTCAGAACATAAATTAATTCAAGAACAGAAGGAGGAGGAGCGTAAAAACCAACAAATGCAAATGCGAATTCTGGAAACAGCAGACAGGTCAAATCGTATACTCTCAGCATCTAAAGAATTGCTAAAAACTATTGAGGAACACCCGCATGTTGTTGGTTTCACGGGTTCTATAGGGTCGTTCCTTCCTAATTCTAAGGCAAAAGATTTTGGGCATATGCTCGATTCATTGAAGGCAAGTATCGGGCTTGATGCCTTGAGAAAAGCAAAAGCATTTTCACCAAATGGCGCATCTGGTTTTGGGAATTTGTCTAATATGGAATTGCAAGCATTGCAAAACTCTGTAGCAGCACTGTATCAAGATCTTTCTGCAGAGCAAATGAAGAAATCTTTAAAAACAGTTATTGACACTTTCAATAAATCCAATGCAGCAACGCGCGCAATTCTTTTTGGTGGTGCAGAAGCAACAAACGAGCTCGTTCGAGCCGCCTATGGGCAAGATGCTTATAAGGGAAATCATGCACAGTCAAATGATCCACTAGAAAAACAGATAGAAGCATTGCCGGAAGGCATGTTGTTCGTTGATAGAGATGGACGCATTAAGGAGAAACAAACCAATGGCTGAAGTAATCCCCCCTCTTATTAATCGTAAAAACACAAGAGTCATTGGGCATATAAGTGACTATACACCAGAACAGCTTCAAGAGCTTTTCGCGAAGAATAAGGAAAGGCTAAGTGGTTCTGTTACAGGAAATAATGGTGCAACAGAGGAAACAGAAGAAGATGGTCCACATCCAAGTGTTGCGGGTGCTTTTGGATGGGGAGCTCTTCACGGGTTAACTATGGGCTATGATGATGAAATAGCCGGAATATCAGAAGCGGGTCCTATTGCTTATTGGATGGGAGATAAAGAGGCAGTCAAAAAGTATAATGAAGTGACAAAGCGATGGCGTGATTATCAAAGAGCGGCGAACCGAGATCATTTTTATGCATCTCTTGCGGGGAATTTAACGGGTGCTGCGGCACCCGTAATTGCTTCTGCCCTCTTTCCACCCGCGGCAGGGGCTACTGCTGCTGCTCGTGCGGCAATTGGGGCTGATGTTGTGCTGGGAGGTAGAGCTGGTGTTGCAGGAGCACAAATAACCAGTAAAGCTTTAGCAGCAGGAGAAAGGGCGGTGCAATCTGCTTTAGCAGAGGGTGCGGAACGGGCAGCAGCAAAAGCTGCAGGTGAAGCAGCAATGAAAGCAGTAGCAAGTAAAGAGGCGGCAAAATTTAGCTTAGGGCGTGCAGCAAAAACTGGAGCCATTTATGGTGGAATAGCAGGCAGTGGTGAAGGGGAAGGGCTTGCAGATACTCTAGTGTCTGCTGGGTTTGGTGCAGGGCTAGGCGTTGCAACACCATTTGTGGCACATTCTGCTTTAAAGGTTACACCTTTTGTTACAAAACCATTCAAAGTAACGGCTTCTGGTGTTAAGAACACATCTGCTGTTGTCAAAAAAACAGCTGAGAAATTGTTTGGTAAAACTGAACCAATAACACAAGGTGTAGAAAAAGAAGCATTTCAGATAAGCGATAGAGCGCTTAGGGATGTAAGCCAAACTTTAGGGGATGAAGGTGTTGATAAACTTGAAAGGGCATTAAAACAGCGAGGTCCTGATTCAATGATTATTGATCTTCATGATGAGCTTGCTACAAGAGCTTTTAAGGCAGCAAAAAAAGATTCTGATACATATTCGCTTATAAGTAATCGTTTGAATGAAAGGCAAGATGCGAGTGCATTGCGGGTAAAGAATGCGTTGACAGATGTGATGGGTCCAAAAGTAGATACGCTTAATTTAAAGCAAGAGATTATCAAACAAGCACAGAAAAAGGCTGAACCATTTTATGAGAGGGCGAAAGCTTCTCCCATTTCTAATGCTGTTCGTGAAGATTTATCGCGGTTGCAAGAAACTCCTGCCTTCCAAAAAGCCTATAAAAAAGCAATTGCGCAAATGCCAAATGAAGCGGATGCAACAGTTATAGGGAGCAATGGATATCCAAAGCTGAATATGCGAATTTTACATAAGATGAAAGAGGTTTTGGATGATCAAATTAATTCTGCGCGCATCAAAGGAAAACAAGGATATGCGCGAGATTTGACTCTGTTCAAACAACGCATTCTGGACGTTTTGGATATGTCCTCTCCAGATTATGCTAAAGCACGGAAAATTTATTATGACGAGCGTACTATTGGTGATGCCCTCGAGCAGGGAGAGCAAGCGCTGAAGAAGAGCGTTAATCTCGACACAATCAACAGTCAACTTTCGGATTTTGGGTTGATGGAAAAAGATGCGTTTCAAAAAGGTATACGGTCGCAAGTAGAACATGCGGCAGGCAATGCACAGAATTTTGACCACAATCTTTTGAGTTTGTTTGACACAAAAAATGGTCAAGAAAAATTACAGCGTATTTTTGGTGAAGATAAAGCTAAGCAACTTATGAAAGTGTTGCGACCAGAAGTGGAAAGAACAAAGCTTTTTGCACGCTTGCCAAACCATATAGGTGAAGTGGAAGAGAGGGGGGAACAACAGACTATGGGTATAGGAAAGATTGCTTTCATCAAGGCAGTTGTAAAAAATTTCGCAAGAGAATTTGGACGCAAATTCTCAAGCGTCCATAAAGATACTGAGAGAGATATTGCAGCGCTTATAACAGCGCGGGAAAAAGGAGATTTTGGGTTAGCAAGAGAAAAAGCTGTTGAATTAATTAAGACGTTTCATGAAGCAGAAAAGAAACGCTTAATAACACGAGAAAATTATACGAAATTCATTAATTTTGTTGGCATTATTTTGAATAGCAGCGTTGATAGAACGGTTATAAACTAATGATCAATTTTCATCCTAATGTGAAGCGTGCTATCTCACAGGCAGCACAAAAATATGGTTTACCAGAAAGCTTTCTTGAACGTGTTGCTATGATAGAAAGTAATGGTAATCCAAATGCAAGAAATAAGAACAGCAGTGCAGGGGGGCTGTATCAATTTTTAGATTCAACAGCAAAACACTATCAACTGAATGACAAGTTTGATCCCTTTCAAGCAACCGATGCTATGGCACGGTTAACGAAGGATAATACGCGTTATTTAGTCACAGCATTAGGCAGAGAGCCATCAGAGGCAGAGCTTTACCTCGCACACCAACAAGGACCAGCAGGAGCAGTAAAGCTTATCAAAAATCCACATATTCCAGCAAGCCAGCTTTTAGGTCGACAGGCAGTCACACTCAACGGTGGCAATATGGAAGCTACAGCAGGGGATTTTATGAATCATATTTATGGGCTTTATAATAAAACGGGAGATGCTTTGAAGAGAACGATACAGCAAAACCAAAGCAATGGACAAGCAGCACCAAACGAGATGGGGCCTTTGCGTGGGTTTGAGAGGCTTCAAAAGACAATTCAAGGTAATCAAGTGGGGCAAGGTGATCAAGGGGACAACCAATTGATGGCATATGACACGCCATTCCCAAACAGAATGATGGCACCTGAAAGCAGAGACAATTTAACAGGACAGGTTATGGAAACTACACCATTACAAGCACAAGGTATTGATGCAGGTGCTCTTAAAAAGGGCTTTTCCGGTTTGCTTCATTTAATGAGAGAGAATGGAGAACGACAAAAACAGCAGGCACAGATGGTACAGCAACAAATGTTACAGCAACCAGTCATGGCGGGTTTCTCACAATCGACTGGGGGACCGACAGATTTAACACCTCTCATTGATCCCTCTAGGCGGCAATCTGTTGGTTCCTATGGGCGGCAAAAAGAAGAGCAATTGCGCGAAGAGCTATTAAGAAGAACGGGGGCTTATCATGTCTGATATTTATGACTGGTCACTCACAGCTGATCAAAATGCCAATTCCGATAGTATCATTAATTGGGCAGAAGGGCAGCCACCTAGTTCTGTTAATGATAGTGCGCGGGTCATGATGCAGCGTATACGTGAATATCTTGCCGATAATGGTGGTTCTCTTGACTCAAAGTTTATTGTGAATGGAAAGGAACAAACAACATCAATCACGTTGACGACGGTGTCGCCGATAGCGAAATATAAAAACGATATCATTATCCGCTTTAAGGCGCGTGGTATAAATATTGGTACGACAACAATAAACATGAATAATATAGGAGCAAAGCCACTCTATAAAGCCACCAGCACGGGGATAGTACCATTGATAGGTGGTGAGTTACAAACGGGCGGTATTTATGAAATAGTCTATAATGATGGCGTATCAACAAAAGGTCTTGATGGCTGGTATCTTTTAAACCCTACCCCCATTCCACTACCAAAGGTCGAAACCTTTCCTTGCGGTTTTATTGCGACCTTTGCTATGCAAGAAGTGCCAAACGGTTGGCTTTTATGTGATGGCGCTACTTATGAACGCAAGGATTATCCGCAATTATTCAAGGCGATAGGGGATAAATGGGGAAAAAACAGCGATACAACCTTTAAAGTTCCAGACTTTAGAGGAATGTTTTTGCGCGGCTTTGATAATGGTCGCGGTTTAGACAGAAGTAGAAAATTTGCTGATATACAGCAAGATTGCCTTAAATCGCACACACATGCTTGTAGTGTTGAATCGGCGGGGCAGCATACACACGAGTTTCAGTATAATGGAGTGGGATGGAGTGCCAATGATATTGGTAGAAGAAACCCCTCTTATCACTATGCCGTTCTTGGAGGAACAACACAACCTGCTGGAGTGCATACGCACAAGATAACACTTTCTTCAACGGGCGAGGCAGAAACACGCCCTGTTAATGTACCGGTTGTTTATGCCATAAAATCGTGAGTTTTTCAAATGATCAATAATCCGTCTGCTATTGATGATATTGCGGACGCGGAGCAAATCCGCGTCCTTTTTTATGCAAGCAATAGAATGGTCCATGCACCATTAAATAAGGTGCTTGATCTTGTCAAAAGCGACATACAGCATGATCTTTTAAGCGCTTTGGCAGAATATAAAGAAGCGACAGATAAACGTCTCGAGACCATGCAACAACTTATTGATGAATTGCAGTCCTCTCTTCACACAACAAGACAACGAACTGATTAAGGAATGAAACGCGATGCCATTACCCTATCACACACATATATTTAAGCTTGAACCAGCAACAAAGAAAGAAGTCAAAGAAGGTGTTTTAAATAGTAAGGCTCTTGCACCAGTTTCAGTGGGGAGTGCAGCAGCTTATGAGGTAGAATATTTTGCAACTGCTGCTCAAGGAAAAAAGGCTGATGATGCTGTTGCAAAGAGAGATATTGGAGCCCTTGCTTACAAAAATAAGGTCACAATTCACGATATTGAAGCAAGTGGTGAAGCGCATGAGAATGCGATTTTATCAGGCGCTGGTTGGGTAAAAATATCGCCTTTAGGGATTGGCGATATGAAGGCTGCTACATATGATCCCGACAATGTGGGGGCAAATGCATTTTCTATGGAAAATATGCACGAGGGTCCTACAAAAAAGATCTTAACCACAGAGGAAAGATCAAAGTTACGATGGTTGAGTGCTACGCAGCCAACAATGGAAAAATGGCGTATGGGGGATGAAGGTGTTTATTATCCCATATCTCCGGTAGATCTCAAAAATACCATTCGTTATTTTGTAGGCTCAAAGTCTTTTGGTATGTCAAAATCAGTCTATGATCCAGATAAAATAGAAAAAGATGCCTTTGATATGGAGAATATGAAGGAAGGGAAAAAGCATCTTATCTTAACTCCTCCAGAACGTGCACAGATTGCAAAAATTGATAAAGTTGAAGATGTTGCACAACAAGGGATTCATGTTGCAAGTGAAGCGAAGAACGTTGCAGATAGTGCATTAAGAACAGCAAATGATGCAAAAGCTTATGCAGTAGATGCAAAAAAAACGGCTGAGACAGCACAAAAAACGGGAGACAGTGCAAAAGCTGAGGCAAATATTGCGCAAACAGCAGCCGATAAAGCGCAAGATACAGCACATAGTGTACAGAAAAAAGTTGATCTCATTCAACCTCTTGCCAAACAAGACTGGATTGATGGCACAAAAACAGTGGATGCACTTATTTCACCAGCCAAACTGATGGCTTCAATCAAAGCAAATAGTAGCAATAGCAGCGGCGGTAGTGGCGGCAACAATGATGGCGGGGTTAGAAAACCTGTTGAAATTCTGATGACAGAAAGCGGAGATATTCTATTGCCTGATGGTATTACTGCTGACACCGATATCGAAGTATGGGCTTGGGGCGGTGGAGGTGGTGGTGTTAAAGATGGCGGCGGAGGCGGCGGTCAATGCGTGCATGTTAAAATGAAAGGTTCTGATTTAGATAAATTAAAAACAGCTTACATTGGTCGTGGTGGTAAAGGCAATGACAGTAACATTTTATGCAATGGTGGTAAAACAATTATCAAAGGGCTTGTTACTGCAGAAGGAGGATATTCCGTCTCCATGATTTTTGTTAACTTTGGAGGGAAAGGTGGCGATGGAGGAGGAAACAGGGACGGCAGCAGTGGTGAAAGCTTTATTTTTTCTGGTGGTAATGGTGGAGGGAGTGGAATAGACGGCAAGAGAGCTGGTACTGGTGGAAGTTCTTTTCTTGGCGGCGGCGGCGGCGGTGGCGGTAAATGTAAGGGTTCTATCATGGGGCAGGGTGGTGAGAGTTACAAAGGTGGTAGAGGTGGTCGTGGCGGCAATGGAGCTGGCGGCGGCGGCGGGGGATATTTCGATGGGAAATCCGGAGGCGACAAAATTGGCGGCGACGGTGGTGACGGAGCAGTACTCATAAAAGTATATTTATAAGGTGAATTGAACAATGGTACGGAAAATAAGTAAAGACTGTTTATACTGTTTAAAAAAGTGGGAAGGTTTGCGCTTGCAGGCTTATCAAGATGCTTCTGGCATATGGACGATTGGTTATGGTCATACGAAAAAAGCCGGTCAACCAACAGTTGTTGAAGGTATGGTGATTACAGAAAAAAAAGCTGAAAACATGCTTTTAGCAGATTTGCGGCAATATGAGAGGGCGGTAGAAAAAGCAGTTTGTGTGAATTTAAGCGACGAGCAGTTCGGCGCTCTTGTTTCCTTTTGTTATAATGTGGGTATTGCAGCTTTCCAAAACTCTACATTGCTTAAAAGGCTTAATCGGGGGGATTATGAAGCGGTACCAACCGAATTGCAGAAATGGACCAAAGCGGGAGGCAAACGTTTACAAGGTCTCGTACACCGGCGTGTAGCTGAGGCAGGGCTATGGGCGAAAGGGGCTTATGTTTCTTCTAATTATCAAACAGTAGAAACGAAACAACCAACAGGGTTTCTCAAAGCAGAAGCATTGGCACCGATTATTGGTTCTTTCTCAGGTCTTGGTGGGTTTTTAGCGGGCAATGGACCAATCCAATGGGCTTTAGCCGCCATTATGGTTTTAGCCGCATGTACTGGCATTTTCTTTGTTGCTAAACGCTTTCAGGAGCACCGCCTATGATCTTATGGATGAAAAGAAACTTGATGGTAACAGGTGCGGCTTTAGCCGCTTTTTTTATAGTTTTAGCCAAAGCTTTCACTCTTGGAAAAAAGGCTGAACAGCAAAAGCAAACAGAAAAAACCTTAAAAGCAGCAACAACCCGTCTTGAGGTAGAAAATGAAATTAACAAAAAAAGTGATACTGATGTGCGTGCTGCTCTCTCTCGTTGGTTGCACGACAAATAAATATATCTCTTCTTGTGTTGGTTGGTTACCTATTTATTTAAGCCAGCAAGATGTCGACACCATCAGTTCGAGCTTAGCAAGAGAGATCTTAAAACATAATAAGCAAGGAGAACGCTTGTGTGGGTGGCAACATGGTAAGAAAAAAAGCTGAAAAACATACAGAGCTTACAGAATCGGAAAAAGAAATGCTTCAAGAAATGATCATCACTTATCAAAGCGTGAAAATGATGTCTCGCTTGATGAAGTGGATAGCATTTTTTCTTTTTTTGCTTATCCTTGATTTTGCACGCCTCATGGATGCGTTAGATAATGTCATTGCACATTTAAAGCAGTGGTTTTCAAAGAATTAGTCTCACTAAATTTATCCTTAAAATATGAAAAAATGATTAGGCTTGCAAAAGCTTGAGGGAATGAACTTCGCTTATGAAAGAGGAAAGTTTTACACAAACGCTGTTTGCGTGGATGGGTGGTAAACACTATCTGCGTAAGAAAATTATACCGATTTTAAATAATATTGACCATGAAACCTATGTTGAACCATTTTTAGGCTCTGGTGTTATTTTTCTAAATAAAAGACCAGCAAAATATTCTGTGATTAATGATTTGAATGGAGAGATCACGAATCTGTTTCAATGCGTTCAAAACTATTTTGATGATTTAGCCAAACGATTGGAGTGGTTTGTTTGTTCAAGACAGTTGTTTTTTGATCTTGCTGCGATTGACCCAGAAGAGCTCTCCAAAGTTGAAAGAGCCGCACGGTTTTTATTTCTCCAGCGTTGTGTGATGTATGGGAAAAAAGAGTATGTCTCTTTTAGCTTTGGAAGAAAAAGACTGGCAGAGTTTAATCCCGAAAAGCTTTTAGCGAGGATGAAACGTGTTAGACAGAAGCTTCTTGATACGACGATTTTAAATTTGTCGTGGGAGCGGGTTATCGAGCTATTTGATGCACCCGACAGTTTATTTTACCTAGACCCTCCTTATCTTGTAAAGAAGAAGTGCTATAGCTCTGGGAATTTTGTTGAAGATGATTTTGTAAGTATGGCAAAAGTTCTCAAAAGTATTCAAGGCAAATTTGTCTTGAGTCTGAATGATTGTGATGCGGTTCGAGAGATCTTTAGGGATTTTGACTTTTTAGAAGTTGAGACCCTTTGGACCTCTGGTTTTGCTAAAAAACCACCACAAAAAGAACTCTTGATTCGTAATAATTGAAGAAAATCATAAAAAGATTTGTTAGAATCAGAAGAAATATTTCTTCTCTAATAGGACTTTCTAGATGCTTACATCCTTTGGCAAAATTTTACGTAAACTTCGCATTGATCATTCAGAACGCCTTTTAGATATGGCTAAAAAATTAGATATATCTGTAGCATTTTTATCATCTGTAGAAATTGGCAAAAAATCTGTTCCTGTAGGATTGGAGGAAAAGATAATTGAACTCTATGCTTTAGATCAAGAGGTAGCAGAAATTTTGAGAAGAGAGTCGGATTCTTGTCGCAAAAGTTTTATTATAAAGCCTTCTGATACTTTCAGATGTGAAACTGTTGGTATGTTTTCTAGACTGATAAACATTATTTCACAAGAAGATTTAGAACTATTAAAAAAATTATTAGAGAAAGCTGGCAAAAAGAATGCATTTTGTAAAGGAAAGTGTAAAAATTCTATTCCCGAACCTTTATTTATTTATCCCGAACCTTTAAAAAAGTCATATAAAATCAAAAAGTTATAGCACCATAAAAGTGCTGTGGCGGAGGGGGTGGGATTCGAACCCACGGTACAGTCTCCTGCACGCCGGTTTTCAAGACCGGTGCCTTAAACCGCTCGGCCACCCCTCCAAACTAGATATGCTTTTTGACAAACTTCTTGTAAAAGGTCAATCATTTTAATACGCTTTCTATAGTGTTTTTTTAAGTTTCAATAAAAATAATTCCTCATAAGCCAATTCTTTGAGAGTGTTACCTAATCGTTTTATTTTTAAATGTGGTAATCCTTTCTGAAAAAAATGAAAGGAAGATATGAGATTTATCATTTTATTTTGCTGTCTAAAAGTTTTTCATAAAGCAATATTTTTTTAGTTTTAACAATCAATGTAGTTCGACACTAGGTTTTATACTAAGTGGGAAGAGGTGGGATTAGGTAGGAATACGTGATAATTTGTTGTTTTTATGTATAAAATTTAGCATTAAAAGCGCGTTTTGTCAAAATAGATTTTGACACCTAAAATTGTAAAAAAGAGTGAAAAATAGTGTAAATCAGAAAGAAGAATTTAAACAAGAAGTTGCTAAATTGGCCGGTGTTCACAATATGAATGTTGTCTTTGATGATCCTAATTTAAATGCTTTAAAGAATGAAGTGAAGCAACACAACAGAGATAACATTGATAATTCACTACAAGAGTGGATAGAAGAGCGAAATAAATATACTGAAAACTTCCCTTATGTTGCATGGAACGGTGAAGAATCCGTATTTAATTATGTAGGGCGTAGAAAAATTAGAGAAAAGAATTATCTTCTTTTTGAAAAAAATCAGAAAATTTTTGTCAAGGAAACTACAAAGAGAGGTTTTATTCAAGCTGGGTATTGGAAAAAAGGCATAAAAGTCAAGATTACAAAAAACACTGTTAAAAATATTTCAGATAAAGAAATAGAGACTTAAAGTATGTTTTTTAGTTAAAAAATATATTTTTTTTGATTTTGGATAATTATTTTATGGATAAGTCGGAATTGTTTTCTTCACATTCAACGAAAAATGTTTCATAAGAAAGTTAATTTATCTTTAGAGAGCTGTTTAACTTTATAATTAAGGGGGGGGACTGTGAAAACAAGCAAAGATTCTATAAAAGACAAACCCTCTAATCCCTATATTATAGCGCGTAAAGAATGGATGGAAAGGTATGGGGATTATATTAAGTCCGCTAATAATTGGCGTCTAGCAACTTTTGGAATGATTATTATTACTGCAATGTCAGTAGGGGCATTCATTTGGAAAGCAAATGAAGAAACTATAGTTCCTTATATAGTGCAAACCAATTCGGTGGGTGAGGTAACGCATTTATCAAAGGCAAATGTTGCTTCTAAACCAAATGCAACCCACATTCGGGCGGCATTACGTAATTGGCTGATTGGGGCACGTACTGTTTATGTTGATATGAGAGCAGAAGAAGATCTCATAAACCAGACATACTCAATGACCTTACCTCAATCACCAGCATATGCTATGCTTGTTGAATATCATAAACAAAATGATCCTTATTCACGTGCTTCAATGGAGACAGTAGAAATTCAAGTTAATGCAATTGTTCCTGTTTCTAATGATACTTGGCAAATTGAATGGACTGAAAAGAAAAGAGCACGATCAGGAGCTATTATTGATAGTAAACTTTGGCAAGCTACCGCTACAATTATTTTAGCAATACCAAAAACTGAAAAGCAAATGATGCTAAACCCTATTGGGTTATATGTTAAACAATTTGCATGGACGCCAAGACTTTAAAAACAATCATAGTAAAGCGTAAAGCGGGAATTTTATGTTTAAGAAATTTATTTTTATAAGTACAGTGTTTTTTGTAACATCAAAAGCTCTGGCAACAGATGTATCACACAATATTAATTTTGTTTCTCCTCAAAGAATACATCTTACTGATAAGGAAGCATGGGGAATTAGATTAGCAAATCAATGGAAGAATAATCCCAAAAGACCTATATATTCTGGCGACGGCAGTGTTAGATATCTTTATGGAGCTACTTTGCCTACATTGGTGTGTACACCATTAGAGGTTTGCACGATTCAGTTACAATCGGGAGAGACTATAAATTCTCTCCATGCTGGTGATACTGTAAGATGGAAAATTAGTCCCACGGTAAGTGGTGTAGGAGCCGCAGAAACAACTTATGTTGTTGTAAAGCCTGTAGATGCTGGTTTAACAACAAATCTCTTTATTACGACGGATCGCCGTACTTATATGATCAAACTTGCTAGTACGCAAAGTTCTTCAATTCCTGTTCTTTCTTTTATTTATCCTGATGATACAGATCAAGATTGGTCTGCGTATAAAGCAGCTACAGATAAAAGCCGTACTACATTACCAACGGGTCAAAACTTAGCTGCTCTCGATTTTAACTTTCGTATCACGATTAGTGATCGAAGAATTAAATGGTATCCGAGACGTGTTTATACAGATGGGTTTAAAACTTACATTGAATTACCTAGTGATGGAATTAGAGGAATGGCGCCTGCTTTAATTGCTGTTGGTGATGATGGTGGTTTCTTAAAAAAGTCTAGTGAAAGATTAATAAACTATCGCATTATTGGAAATAGATATGTTGTTGATGCCGTTATTAGCAAAGTAGCTATGATTTCTGGTGTAGGAAGTTCTCAGCAGAGAGTAACAATTATTAGGGGGCGTTAAAATGTTAAAATATTTATTGCTGTTACCTCTTGCTTTGACAGTTGGTTGCACATCTATAAGTCGTCATTCATCTTTGTTGGTCAATTATGTTGATCAAAATGTTACGGAGAATGACGCAAATTTAATTACTAGTGATTTTGTTCGCTATCTTAGAGATCCTTTACCACCTGCAACTACAACATTTATTGTAAAAACAAATGATACAGAAGATAAGTTTACATCTTTATTGGTCAATCTTCTACAAAGGAATGGCTATGGTGTAATTTATACAGATCAACCAGAAAAACATAAAAACATGGGTATAAATTTAACCTACAAAGTTATGCCCTTGGATCAAGGTATAGTATTGGTGGCACAATATGGTTTAACTGAAATAACGCGTCATTATGTTCGTTTAAAAACTGGAAATATTGTACCAGCCGCTCCTTTTATTGCTCGTGTAGATGATGGGGGTAAAGGGTGAAAAACAATCAAAAAAGTAGTCTTTCTGAATCTCCTGATTTTTTTTCTATAAAACCCAAAGGACGAGGTGTACGGCGGTTAAACAATATACCTTTTATAGGTGCTATAGGTATCATTTTTTTTGCTCTGCTTGGTATTACATATACTTTTATGTTGCGACAGCAATCTAATAATGTTGTCTTAGAAGACAAAAAAAAATTATTTGTGGATGAAACACCGTTGCCAATTCGTCCAGAGGGTGATGATTATGTTCAAGCAAAATTACCAGAGATCTTACCAGAACAGTCAACCAAACCAATTGAAACTAAGCAGTTGCTAACAAAAGATCCAGAACAAAAGCCGCGCGATGAAACTGTAGATGAAGAAGATGAAACGCAAAAGAGATTATTAACACGTATTGTAGAGAGGCGTTTTGCTAAAATGGAGGCTGCTTTAGATTCTGATCCTATGGTTTCTTTTACAATCAATTCAAAGATGCAAAATCAGTCTCAAGTTCAAGATACAGATCCGCAAAAAGCAACTCTTGAAAATTTATTTGGTCGATCTGGATTATCCGCTAATTCATCGTTGTACAATGGTGATGGAGGACATGACCTTAATATGCAATCACAAAAAATTGCTTTTTTATCTCAATCTCCAGAAGCAGCTGTTTATTTAAAAAATACGCGTCAAGAAGCTATCAAGGCAAGTCTTGAGATTAAGGCTGGAACCATTATTCCTAGTGTTATGATAAGTGGTATTAATAGTGATCTGCCTGGACAAATTATAGCTCAAGTAAGAGAAAGTGTCTACGATTCCGCTACTGGTCAAAATGTTTTAATTCCTATGGGGTCGAGACTGATAGGAACATATGATAGTCGTGTATCTACTGGTCAAAAAAGAGCGCTTATTGCTTGGTCGAGAGTTATTTATCCTGATGGTTCTTCTTTATCTCTTGGGAATATGCCGGGGACAGATCAGTCTGGTTATGCTGGATTTAAGGATAAGGTTCATAATCATTATTTAAAAATTTTTGGTAATGCTTTTTTACTTTCTGTCATTTCGGGAGCTTCACAATTGTCTCAGAAAACACATAAGACAGGTAATGATGATAGTAAAACAGAGACAGCAAAAGAAACGTTAGCGGCAGAGCTTGGTAGACAATGGGGCGAAGTCGGTATTGAAATGACACGTAAAAATTTAGGTATTCAGCCAACAATAATTATTCATCCTGGTTATAATTTCAATGTCATGGTAACAAAAGATATTATTTTACCTGCTTGGCAAGGTCATCCAATGGCGGCACGTCCTTATTAATTTTAAAAAGACTGCTTTAATTTTTAGTAGAGATTTTTTGGAAATTCTCATGCTACTTATTTTAGATTGAAAAAACAATTTTGTGTAAAGAAACCATAAGCATTTTAATTGATCATATTCAAATATTAAATTAAATATGGATAAGCATTACAAAAAGGAGTTTTCTATACAAAAGAAATTACCCAAAAGTTATATGACTGATGATGAACGTGAGGAATTACGAGTAGGCGGTTTAGATCAAGAATGTATCTACATTGCTGAATCAGAAGCCGCAGATCATGCTGGTGATGATAAAGCAGCATGGGAATGGTTAGCAATGGCTGATTTACCAGCTCACACACTTTTGTTTCTTAGATCTCAAAATGGAGCGCAATTTATACGTGATATGGGATTTTCCACCAAGAATGCGGATAAAGAATATGGTCCAGATTGGTTAGACAAAGGTGTTATGATAGGGGGGCAATATTTCTAAAGAATTAGAACGGATTTTGTCTCGTGAAGAAGGCTATGTGAAAAAAATCAATGATACATTAGCTTCTAAGAGATTATGTGATGTACGAAATGATTTGTGTAATTATATTCGTAATGTTGGAAAAAGCGGGGATTTATCATCGCTTCTTGATATAGAGCGGAGCATAATAAAAAATGATTTGTTTAGGTACTCCAATAGCAAATCAATGTTTAATAGCCTTAAAACGGCTTTAACTGAAATAGATGTTGTTAAGAAGCATGTGTGCTTGTTGGTGATCCTGTACAATATAAGGTGATAAATGAGGCTTATAGTTTATCCAAAAATCGGAAAGGTGGCTTGCCTTATGACGAAGCGCGACAAGCAATGGCATCTCATTATACACGATTGGGGAATCTCGACAAGGCGCGTTTAACATCTGTTGAGAAATCAATCATTGATGTGCGGAGGGACAATATGAAGGTGATGCGAAAACTCTACGAAAAAATGCAAGCCAAAGCTATAGGTATAGATCTTACGCGCGATAAAGGTCATTCTCTTTAAGAGATATTATATTTGTATTTAGTATATTGATATATACATTAACAATGAATAGGGGGGGGAAATTGGGAAATCAATCTACACGTACACCCAAAAGAAAATCTCGATTGATATTTATCTTTTTATTCATTGTATATTTTATTCTCCTTAATCAATTTTGTACACAATATTTAGCACATACTTTTCATTATAGTGTTTCTCTTGGTCCTAATTTTAAAGGAGTGTATTCGCCCTTTTCTTGGTTTTCTTGGGTCTTTAAATTTTATGATTATGCTCCTAGTCAGTGTAATGTAATATTTGTTCTCTTTTGTGCTGGTCTTTTGATTGGATTTGTTGGTTTTACTCTTTGGGCTGGTTTTTCTTCAAGGAGTAACAAAAGTACCGATGATTTACATGGAACAGCGCATTTTGCAACTTTTGATGAAATTCAAGAAATGGGGCTTATACCACATAAAAAGAAAGGAGAGGGTGTATATTGTGGAGCATTTGCTGATCCAAAAACAGGAATGTTGCATTATTTGCGTCATGATGGACCAGAGCATATAGCAGCTTTAGTGCCTACACGTTCTGGTAAAGGTGTTGGTTTAGTAGTACCTACTCTTTTGAGTTGGCCACACAGTCTTTTTGTTCTTGATACAAAAGGTGAAAATTATGCCATGACTTCTGGATGGTGGAAAAAGTATGCAGGGAATAAGATTCTAAGATTTGATCCAGCAGAACCAAAAGTTGGATGTTCATGGAATCCATTAGGAGAAATTCGTTTCAGAACACGTTATCAAGTAGCGGATGCACAAAACATAGCCTTAATGGTTATTGATGATGATGGAAAAGGAATTGCCGGGGATCATTTTAGATCTGCGGCTTTTGAACTTTTGAATGGTCTCATTCTTCATGCTCTTTACAAGGCAGAAAAAATTGGACGTATACCTTGTTTGCAAGATTGTGCACACATGTTAACGGGAGTAGGAGATTTTGCTACTGTTATTGAAAATAATGATGGTTTTGATGAAGACGGTGATCCAAAAGCGCTTTTTAGTTTGTTTCATGAAATGGAAAATCTTGATATAAAAAGTGATGATCCTCTATTTCAGGAAGCAGATAAAGAAGCAAAACTTGTTATCAACGGTGTTGGCCGTCGTATGGCTGGAACACCAGCACGCGAGTTAGGGTCTATTATTTCGACGGCAAATAATGCTCTGTCTCTTTATCGTGATCCTATTGTTGGTGAAAACACAAAATATTGTGATTTTTATATTAGTGATTTGATGGATACTGAAGATCCCGTCTCACTGTATTTTATTACAACGCTGCGTAATTTAGATAGAATGAGACCATTAGCACGATTGCTATTGACCCAAATGGTTCTTTCTCTTTCAGATCGCATGGAATTTGATGATGGAAGATCCAAAACCAATCACAAACATCGTTTGCTTTTAATGCTTGATGAATTTCCAACTTTGGGAAAATTGGAAATTTTTGAAAAGGCTCTTGCCTACATTGCTGGGTACGGGCTTAAAGCTTATATCATCACTCAAGATGTGCAACAGCTCTACAAAGCTTACACCACAAATGAAAGTATTATTTCAAATTGTCATATTCGTATTGCTTACGCTCCTAATAAAGTCGAAACAGCCGAATGGATGAGTAAAATGGCGGGAGAGACGACGGTTGTTCGCGAAAAGATTTCCACTTCTGGAAAACGTTTTGGTATGGCACTTGAACAGGTTTCAACGTCTTATGAAGAAACACGCCGCCCATTGATGACGCCCGATGAAATCATGCGCCTGCCTGGAGCAAAAAAAGATAATTCTGGGAATATTGTTGAACCTGGGGAAATGCTTATTTTTGTAGCTGGAAATAGCGTCATTAGGGGAACACAAATTCTTTATTTTTTAGATCCAGTTTTTTCAGAAAGGTCAAAAATTTCTCCTCCTGCTACAGATCGTTTGCATGAGAGAAATAAAATCAAAGAAGATAAGAAAGGCTTTGTTCTCTCATGAAAAAAGCTATGGCCATTCTTACTTTATGTACTATTACGCTTGCATGTTTTGTTCTATTTGCCGTTTCCCAAGGGTTTAGAATTAATTATTCGCATTCGGCGCCTGTAGGTCTTTGGAAAGTTAATTATTTTCAAAAAGAAGTACGAAGGGGGGAGCTTATGGAGGTTTGTCCTCCAGATGTACCTATCGTTAAGATGTTTATTGAAAAAGGATATCTTCAATCTGGAGCTTGTCCTAGCGGGTCTGTTCCTTTTTTGAAGCCATTAGTAGCTCTTTCTGGTGATGTGATTAACATAACTGAAAAAGGTATCAGTGTTAATGGTCATTTATTGAAAAATAGCCAAAGAAGAGGGGGGATATCAAGTATGCCAAATGGAAAATACCTTGTTGAAGAAGGATATGCTTGGTTTGTTTCAAGTTTTGATCCTGTAAGTTTTGATAGTCGTTATTTTGGAGCTGTTTCGATTATGAATATTATCGGTTCTGCTAAACCCATTTTAACTTTTAAGAATTGAGATTTTAATAATGAAAAAAGCGTGAATACAAGTATGTCATGTAATTTCTACAGTTTTAAATGATGTTTTTATACCCGGAATACAAGTTGAGTTGGATTCAGAAGAAGCAGAAAGCTATGGAGTTTTTTTAGAAACAGCCCTTTCAGAAGAAGACGCTTGGGATTCGTCGTGTATTACAGATCCATCTGAAATTGATAATTTTAATGATATAGGGGGGAGTGATGAGTTTTGATTATGCAAAATCAGTAACAGATCATTTTATTAAACTGCTTCAACAAGGAGCAGCACCATGGCAGCAACCATTACCTCCCGGATGTGTGAGATCTCCTTATAATCCACAAACAGGTAAAAATTATAATGGTATTAATAATCTTTGGCTTGCAAGCCAAAAATATACTGATCCACGTTGGCTTACATATCAGCAGGCAAATGAAATGGACTGTAGAATTAAAAAAGGTATGAAAAGTACGGATATTATTTATTGTAAACAGAATGAAAAGGTCTCTTTTTATGATGGTGATGGAAAAAACATGAGAAGTTTGAAAAACTTTCTTACTCCCGTATTTTTTTAGCAAAAGTTTTTAATGGTGAACAAATTGATGGATTACCTCCATTGGAACCATGTCCTATTTTATCGGAAGAGGTAAGACATGCACGAGCAAAAGCACTTTTAACCGCATCAGGCGCAAAAATTGATATTGATGATAGAAATCATGCTTTCTATCGTGATGGTGATAGTGATACTCTTTTTTTACCAAAACAATCTCAATTTGATTCAAGTGATTATTTTTATGCTACAGCATTACA
This sequence comes from Bartonella sp. AC158YNML, assembly GCF_042196725.1. Classification (NCBI taxonomy): domain Bacteria; kingdom Pseudomonadati; phylum Pseudomonadota; class Alphaproteobacteria; order Hyphomicrobiales; family Bartonellaceae; genus Bartonella; species Bartonella sp. AC158YNML. The sequence goes on along the minus strand of NZ_JBHIQU010000012.1, from coordinate 11,880 downwards.
TGAACTTGGACATTGGACTGGACATTTTTCAAGACTTAATCGTGACATGATGTATCCTATTGGGTCTTCTGGATATGCCAAAGAAAAGCTTCGAACAACTATTGCCTCCTTTATGATTGGAGAGGAATTGAATATAGGTTATGATCTAAGTCATAACGCTTCCTATGTTTCTTCATGGATTGAAGCTATGCAGAATGATCCAAAAGAAATTTTTAGAGCGGCTTTTGAAGCAGAAAAAATCAAAAATTTCATAATGGGATTAGAAACAGTCAAAGTTGTTGAGGCTGAGAAAGAGTCATTTATATCGATAAACACTGATCGTGAACTAGCTAATACAGAAAAGATTTTTTTGAATGTTCCTTATTCACAAAAAGAAGAGGCAAAAGCCGCTGGAGCTAAGTGGGATAAAGATGCAAAATCTTGGTATGTTCCTGCTGGTACAAATTTAATTGAAAAAGGTTTTGCTAGGTTTTCTTATGGAGATGCAAAACCAAACACAACTTTGCCGATAGAACAACAGTTCAAGGAGGCGCTTCGTTCTGCTGGTTTAATTGTTGATAATCCACTTATGGATGGAAAATTGCATAGAGTTTCCGTTGAAAATGATAAAAAAACTCAAAAGAGTGAGGCTTATATTGGTTATTTCTCATTGGATGGTGGCTATATTCAAAATTTTCGCACTGGTGACAAAATTTATTGGAAACCTGAAAAGTCTGCGGCTCCTTTATCTTTAGAAGAAAAAAAAGATTAGCCATAGAAGCTAAAGAGCGACAAGAAATTTTAAGAAAAGAGATTGCAGAAAAACAAAATAATGCAGCGATACTTTCATCACAAATATGGGAGGCTAGTAAAATAGCAACTCCAGATAATGCATATTGTAAGCTTAAAGGTATAAATCAGACGAGTGATTTAAGAGAGGTTCCCTCTGATTTTCCAGAGGACATTAAAAAACAAGGGGTGAGAGTTGCAAAATCTGTTGAGGAAGCAAAAATAATAAAAAAAAGCAATCCTAATATCCGCACATTTTTGGCAGGTGATTTAATTATTCCAATATGGGATAAAGATAATAATTTAAGTACCCTTCAGACGGTTAATCCTACTTTCAAATCTTTTATGAAAGATGGAAAAAAACATGAGTGTTTTACGATTGTAGGTTCTAATAATGTAGGAATATCCGCCCTTAATAATGATTTAGAAAATCCTATCCTTATTGCGGAAGGATATGCAACAGCTTTTTCTGTAGCACAAATGACTCATATGCCAGTTGTAGCGGCTTTTGACTCTGGAAATTTAAAAAATGTAGGTAGAGTAATGCGTGATAAATATCCAGATCGCGTAATTTTGTTTATTGCGGATAATGATCATGCTTCGCAAGAAAAATTACTTTCTAATGGAAAAAAAGGAACCAATGTTGGAATTACCGCGGCTTATAATGCGGCAGCAGATGTTGGAGGAGGAGTAGTTTATCCGGAATTTCAGAAAGAAGAGAACGAATTTTCTGATTGGGATGATTACAAAAGAATACATGGTAGTGATAAAGCCAGAAACGATTTTACATCTAAAATGAAAATTGCCGAAATAGAAGCAAGAGTGATGTCCGAGCGACTCCAAACACTTGCAAATATGCAGGACCAATTTGCTATTGATGACCCAACAACAGCACTTGATGATCAATATGTTTATGAAGAGCGTGAAGCTGCTAATCAACTTCGCCAAAGAGCAACTATCCTCAATGGTCGTAATATTAATTCAAGTGATAAAGCTATGATTTCTCGTGTAAGATCTCATATTTTGCAGGATAGAGAACAAAAACTTTCTCAAAATCTCAACGCAGCTTCATATAGAGAAAGAAAAAATCGCGAAATTGAAAGTGAGTTTTAGTTAGGTAGAGGATTTGTTTTTTATTGCTCAGATCTAGCCTTTAAATTAATATGTAAACATACACTAAGATAAGGAGGTTTTCATGGAAAAGAAATTACCAAAAAGTTATATGACTGATGCTGAACGCGAGGAATTACGAGCAGGTGGTCTTCCTCAAAACAGTATCTATATGGTTGAAGCAGAAGCAGCTTCCAAGGCGAATGATAACAAAGCAACTTGGGAATGGTTAGCGATGGCTGAATATCCAGCACATGCACTTTTACTTCTTAGACATCAACGTGGAGCGCAATTTATACGAGATATGGGATTTTCTACAAAAAGTGCTGATGAAAAATATGGCCCGGGACTGGTTAGATAAAGGTGTTGTAATAGGAGGTCATCATTTCTAATAAATTAGAAGAGCTTTTTTTACAACAAAGTATACTAGTACAAGATCTTGAAAAAACATTAGTATCTCAAAAATTACACAATGTGCGAAGTAATCTATGTGATCATATTCGTAACGTTGGAAAAAGTGGGGATTTATCATCGCTTCTTGATACGGAGAGTGATCTTATAAAGGATGATTTGCTTCGGTATGCTAATAGTAAAGCTATGGCCAGTAGCCTTGAAACAGCATTAACTGAAATAGATGTTGTTAAAGATCACATAAAATTGGTTTCTAATCCTGAGAAATATGATGCGATAAATAGAGGACATAGTCTACCAAAGCATCGTAAAGGAGGATTGCCTTATGATGAAGCGCGAAAAGCAATGGCATCCCATTATACACGACTAGGAAATCTGGACAAAGCGCGTTTAACAACAGTGGAAAAGTCTATCCTTGATGTGCGGAGGGACAATATGAAGGTGATGCGAAAACTTTATGAAAAAATGTAAGCCAAAGCTATAGGTATAGATCCTGCGCGCGATAAAGGTCATTCTCTTTAATAAAAAACTATAGAATTTAAGCAACAGGAATGTGGATTTTTGCTATTACGATAGATATTTTTGTTGTTCAAATTTAATCTTTAAATTATTATGCCGGCATTATTTTAAAAAGCTTTAAGTTTTACATTCTTCTCATTATCTAGAGTAAACGGGGTATATTCTTAAAAGCGGGGATGGGAGAATGGTTGTTACAGCATTTAAAGGTGGACGAAGTTTAGAGCAAAACAGACGTCTCATTGAGAAGCTGCGTTTTGAATTTGGACAACAGATATGTGATTACCTAGATGATCCTACAGTCATAGAAATTATGTTAAATCCTGATGGTACCTTATGGGTTGAACATTTGGGAGAACCTAAAAAAGCTGTTGGCGTAGTGGATGCGCATAGGGCAGAAGCTGCTATGGGAACAGTGGCTACAGCTCTTGGAACGCAAATTACCAAAGAAAACCCTATTCTTGAATGCGAATTACCAATAAATGGAAGCCGCTTTGAAGCGGTAATTCCACCTATCGTTTCTGCCCCAACATTTACAATTCGAAAAAAAGCAACGAAAATTTTTACTTTAGATGACTATGTTGCAAAAAACATCATCACTCCACATCAAAGATCGCTTTTAAATGTTGCTGTTAAAGATCATAAAAATATTCTTGTTGTGGGTGGAACAGGAACTGGAAAAACTACCTTAACGAATGCAATCTTAAAGGAAATGACAGATACATTTCCTGAAGAGCGCTTTGTAATTATTGAAGATACAGCTGAACTTCAATGCGCGGCACCTAATACTGTAACATTTCGAGCTGTGGAATATATTGATATGACGCGGTTGTTAAAGGTGACTATGCGTATGGCACCAGATCGCATTATTGTTGGCGAAGTAAGAGATGGTGCAGCTTTAGCTTTGTTAAAAAGCTGGAATACTGGACATCCAGGTGGAATAGCAACCGTTCATGCCAATGATGCAACAGCAGGATTAACAAGAATCCAACAATTAATATCAGAAGTAACCATTGCTTCCATGCAATCACTGATAGCAGAAACAATTGATGTAGTTTTGAGTATTGAAAAAACTTCCTCAGGTCGCAAAGTCAAAGAAATTATCGAAGTTTATGAGTACGATCACGCACTCAACAAGTACATAACAAATATTATTCATTAAAGGAGCAAAATATGCAAATATCTTTAACACAAACAAGAAGTAATTTATACAATCATATTGTGTTGTTTTTTCTTATTATAGGTGCGGCTTTATTACTCTATCTTATCTTGGGGGATATTGCATGTGCTTCTGACGCAACATCTGGTGGTGGAGCATCTCTGCCATGGGAGGCACCTCTTGAGAAATTGAAAAAATCAGTTTCTGGTCCTGTTGCTTTCGTGGTTTCTTTATTGGGGCTTGTTGCTGGTGGAGCTACACTGATTTTTGGTGGTGAAGTTAGCGAGTTTGTAAAGCGTATTATCTATCTTGTTTTGGTCATCAGTGTGATTGTTTTTGCAAACACTCTTCTTACAGGCGCTCTCTTTTCTGGTGCTGTTGTTCCTGCTAACGTTGTGGTTGGAGGACTTTAATGGGAGGCAAACAATATACACAATTGTTCCGTTCTCTTCACAGACCTCAACAAATTATGGGAGGAGAACGTGAATTAATGCTGCTATCAATGCTTTTAACTGGAATTCTTATTGTTTCAGCAATGAACATTGTAGCAGCAACTATAGGTATTTGTATCTGGGTTGTTTGTCTTTACGTTTTACGTAGAATGGCCAAATTTGATCCTATCTTGTCTCGAATTTATATTCGTCAATTGAGATATCGTAGTTATTACGCTCCGTTTTCACGACCATTTCGTGTTGCAAAATCAACAAGGCCTTATTAATGTTTAAGTTAAAACATTTTCGCTCTACGTTTGCTGGACTTCCTGATCTTTTAAATTTTGCAGCTTTAATTGATGACGGCATTATTTTGGGAAAAGATGGTTCTTTATTGGCCGGCTTTTTTATCCGTGGGGATGACCCCATGTCAGCAACGGATGCAGAAAGAAATTATATAACAGGTTTGGTTAACACATATCTTTCTCGATTTCATTCGGGATGGGCGATATGGGTGGATGCTATACGCCTAGAGTCACCAAGTTATTCAGATCCTGAATTGTCTCATTTTCCTGATCCCATTACAGCATTGATTGATGCAGAAAGACGTTTTTATTTTCAGAGAAGTGATACGCACTACGAAACAGAATACGCTTTATTAATGCAGTATCTACCGCCTACACGAAAATCGTCAAAGTTGGGGGAAATTGTTTATGAAGACGATACCGTTGAATCAACTACTCCTGCTGAACGTTTACTTGACGATTTTAAAAAGAAAATAGAGGATTTTTATGTTGGGCTTGGTGATCTTCTAAAAATGCAGCGAATGAAAGCGGTCACTATTAGGAATGGTGATGAGACTTATGAAAGCGACCAGCTTGTTAATTATTTACATTATGCCATTAATGGCAAAGCGGTTGCTCTTCGAATACCAGATTGTCCTATGTATTTGGATTCTTGGCTAGGTTATACTGACTTGTGGCCTGGTGATACCCCACGTCTTGGAGATAAGTTTATAACATGTATTTCAATTGATGGTTTTCCATCGGCTAGTTATCCTGGAATATTAGATATTCTTGATGGTTTTCCTTTACATTATAGATGGTCAAGTCGTTTTATATTTATGGACCAGCATGAAGCTGTTGCCGCATTAAATAAATATAGATTGAAATGGCAACAAAAAGTGAGAGGATTTTTTTCGCAGGTTTTTAAAACTAATAAAGGAACTATTAATACTGATGCTTTGTTGATGGCACAACAAGCTGAAACAGCAATGAACGAAGCTCGTTCAGGTCTTGTTGCTTATGGTTATTATTCACCAACAATTGTTTTAATGCATGAAGACCGTGAGGTCTTAGCAGAAAATGCTAGATTAATTAAACGCGAAATTGAACATAGAGGTTTTGCCGCTCGTATTGAAACAGTCAATACAATGGAAGCATGGTTAGGGACAATTGCTGGTCAAACTTATCCAAATATTAGACGTCCATTAATTAATACTCAAAATCTTGCTGATATGTTACCTCTCTCAAGTGTATGGCCAGGTTTACAATTTAATCCTTGTCCACTCTATCCTGATAATTCTCCTGCTTTATCTCAAGTAGTAACGACAGGTGCAATGCCATTTCGGATTAATTTACATGTTGATGATGTTGGTCACACACTTGTATTTGGTCCAACTGGAGCTGGTAAATCAACACTTTTAGCGTTTTTATTAGCGCAAGCGCGTAGATATTGGTCAAGAGCAACAGATAAAGATGGTAAGCATTTACCTGCTAATATTACTGCTTTTGATAAAGGTCGTTCATTATATACATTATGTTATGCTATAAATGGACGTCATTATGGTATTGGTGATAGTGATAGCGCTGTCGGTGCTCTTATGCCTCTTGCAGACATTGATACAGAAGCCGATAATCTCTGGGCGCAAGAATGGATTGCTATTTGCTATGAATTACAGACGGGTCAAACACTGTCTCCTCAGCAAAAAATGGAAATTCATCGTGCAATGAAGCAGATGAGTCAAACACCTAAAAACATGCGTTCACTCAGTAATTTTGTTACTTCGATTCAGAACCAAGAAATCCGTAATGCACTTGCACATTATACGATTTCTGGTGCTATGGGACATTTGTTAGATGGTCAAGAAGAGTTTGAAGATCATAATGATTTTATTGTCTATGAAATTGATGAACTCATGAAGCTAGGTGATAAAAATGGTTTACCTGTTTTGTTATATCTATTTAGACGTTTTGAAAGAAGCTTGAAAGGACAACCATCTATTCTTTCACTTGACGAAGCATGGATTATGCTTGGCCATCCTGTTTTTCGTGAGAAAATTCGTGAATGGTTAAAAGAACTAAGAAAAAAGAATTGCCTTGTAATCATGGCAACACAAAGCCTGTCTGATGCAGTTCGTTCTGGTATTCTTGACGTTTTGTTGGAACAATGTCCTACCAAGATTTTGTTACCCAATGAAGAAGCAGAAACAAAAGGTGCTGAGGGAGCGCCGGGAGCAGTTGATCTATATAGAATGATTGGTTTGAATGATAAAGAAATTCAAATTATCAAAACAGCAAAAAAGAAAAGACAATATTATTATAAATCTATTCTTGGACGCCGTCTTTTTGAATTAGGATTAGGTAATATTGCTCTTTCTTTTGTAGCGATTTCTAGTAAAGAAGATCTCGCTGAAGTTAAAAAACTCATCAATGAAGACACACAAAACTGGCCTTTAAAATGGCTTCAAATGAGGGGAGTTAATTATGAAAAATATCTTGAAGAGACTTAAAGCTTTTTCTGTAATGAGTACATTTATTATAATCAATTTTATTATTTTAATTACTCCAGTGAAAGCTCTTGTACCTGTTACCTGTACTAATTGTTCTAATCTTCTGACACAGGCATTAGAGTATGCAAAAGATGTGGAGATTGCATTAAACACTGCAGAACAGGTCGCAGTAGAGATTAAGCAATATAAAGACATGATAGAACAGGCTAAAACGCTTGATTCTATCAGCGTTGAAAGATTCGAGAATGATTTGAAACTATTGAACAGAACTTATCAAGATGCAAAAATCATTGCCTATAATATGCGGAATCTGCATAGTAAATTTAAAGAACGTTATCCTGGTTATGAAAATTTTTTAAAAAAGATTGGAAAAAAAAGTCCTATAGAAGATTTTAGAAAATGGGCAAAAAATGGTTTTTCTAATGCACGTATCGCTATTGAGGCAGCTGGAATTAACATAAGTAGTTTTGATAACGAGAATAATTTTATGCGGAGACTCATCAACCGTTCAGCAACTGCAAAGGGTCGTATGCAAGCCATTCAAGCTGGAAATGAAATTGCTACCCAACAAGTTAAGCAACTGCAAATGCTTCGTGAACTCGTGGCTAATAATATTACTTTGCAAGCAAATTACACAGCTGATGAAGTAGAACGTAAAGCAAAAGATGAAGCTAACGTTGAAAAATTTTTTGAAACAAAATCGCCAGATACAGATCGTGGACATGCATTTTAAAAAATGGACAATTACCCAGTGTTAAGGAATAAAAAACGCATTTTTTTAATATTTTTTTTGATTGTGTTGGGGTATATATTTTTTACAGATATTTCCTTTGCAAATGGCTTAGACAAAACTAAAGAATTTAATGGTTTATTAGATTTAATACAAAATCAATCTCATCGCTGGTACTCAAAATTGCATTATTATGGTTTTCGTCTTTTTTGGTTATTGGCTACGCTTCAATTTATTCTTAGTTTTATTCCTCTTTTGTTTAAACAATCTGATATTGCTGATTTTGTGGGAGAATTGGTTAAGTTCATTCTTGTGATAGGCTTTTTTGCTGCTCTTTTAGAATATTCTCAAGAATGGGGAACAGCTATTGTTGAGAGTTTTCGTACGGCAGCAGCTGATGCAAGTGGAAGAGGAAGAAATCTTTTTCCTTCAGATATTTTGGGTGAAGCTTCTGATATTATGGAAGCTATGGCAAATGTTAGCACTTGGAATCCTATAACTTCTGTATTGATTGCTATTCAGTCTGTTATTGTTTTTTTATGCTTTGGTTTTATAGCTGTTTTATTAGCTGTTACACTTATTGAATCGTATATTATAATCAATGCATCTGTTATATTTATGGGGTTTGGAGCGTCTCAATGGACACGAGAAATAAGTATAACAACATTTCGCTATACTGTCTCTGTTGGTGCAAAATTATTTGTAATGACACTCTTAGTGACTTTGATTTCCGATTCTATGAAGGCATGGAAAGATGCATATGTTTATTCTTCTGCGTCAAATTGGACATTGCTAGGACTTTCTTTGTTATGTGTGTATTTAACAAAGACTATTCCGGAAATTATTGCTGGTTTAATTTCTGGAACAAGTGGTGGGAGTGGTGCAACTATTGGAGCAATGGCTGGCGCTGCTATAGGAGCTGTTGTTGTAGCAGCAACTGCAGCAGCAGGAGCGCCAGCTGTTGCTGCTGGTGGAACAGGTGGTGCTTTAGGAGGAGCAAGCGGAGGAATGGGTGGCGGGGGAGCTGCGACAGGGGTAGGTAGCAATACAAATGCTTCTCAACTGACAGGAAACTCTTTTAAAGATAGTGGTAATAAACCTACATCGGGCGGAAATCCACGCGTAGCTGGAGGGGAAAGCCGTTCCACTAGCACTAGTAAATCTCAATCTAAATCGGTCACTTCAGACCAATCTAAATCGGCTGCTTCAGACGAATCTAATTCAGCTCTTCCAAAAATGAGAGATGCTACCGATATGACTTTAAAAGGTCTTGGACATATGGCTGCTTTTTGTGTTCCAGGAATGGAAAATGCAGCAAACCTTAGTCTTAATGCTCCACCTACACCACCAGAATATAACGATATCCAATTTTTTAGTGACAATAAACCTCAATCTGATATTGAAAATACAATTTCTGGAGCAGGATTTATAATAGATAAGAACTAAAGAAGCTATGGTTTTATTTTTGAGAAATAGATAGTAACTTCTTTAGTTAGAGATTGATACTAGCATTTTTTTAAAATGCATGTCCACGATCTGTATCTGGCGATTTTGTTTCAAAAAATTTTTTAGCTTGTTCCTCTTGTTGGGCTTTACGTTTTTCCTCTTCACTTTTACCACAACCTGTGATACTCAATCCTATAGTCAATAGAGCCAAGCATATTAAAATAATTTTTTTCATTTTTTCCATCTTTAAAAATTATATGTATTAATCTCATCAATTATATCGGAATGCAGATTTAATTATCGTGATCTTTTGTTTTTTATTAGTATTGTTAATGGGAAAATACGTGAACAGTTTATTGTAAATATCTTATAAGTCTATCATAATAAAAAATGAGAAGGAAAGAGCCAAAACCTAATATAAACGAACAAATTGTAATATTTATTAGTGCTTTTGACCAACCTATTGATAATATCATAATAGGAATTGTAAATAATCCCAAAAAACCCATAATCACTATAAGGCTTAGTATCAATCTTAAAGGACCACGAAGCCATAAAAGCAAAAGGACGAGCGCCTCTTTGCTCATTTGCGATTTTGACATTATTTTCCCCTCACGCGCTTAAATCAAGATGCTCCATAATATACACAGTACGATAAATGATACAAGTTATTTTGTTATAAAATCTTCAAGATCTATTTGATGTTCAACGGATGAGATATCCGGTTTGATAGAAGATGATTCTATTTGATATTCTTTCATAAAAGCAACTTTTTCTTCTTTGAAGAACAAAATAGGATTCACTTAGTATTGATTAGGCAATTTTGGTTTCAAAATTCCTTTTTGTATAAGTTCTCTTAAACCGTTGTGAAAAGTTCTGTCGACCATATTGCGCTTTGTTCCATTTATACCCCCATCAAACCAAATTAAGGTAACGCTGCTGGGATCTTCGTTTGTTGATTTATTAGATTGATATTCTTCTAAAACTATTATTAAAGCACGATGTCCTGTACAAGATAAATTAAAAATTGCTTGAATGCCATAAGCAAATATTTCTATAAAATTTTCTTTATTTGTTTTTTCTGTGACGTGAATTATAGGTACAACAATTATAGGTACAACCTCTATTTTATCAGTATCAGAATTGATAAACTTTTGTTGTATAATGCACGTTTTAACAATTTTTTTATCAGCAAATATTTCAGAATTTTTAAGAAAAGAATTTTCATACGGGGAATATTTTTGCTTTCACAAGTTTATTTTATCCATTTTGATCGTCTGTTGATTTTTTATCACCTGTTACGGCTTAAGAAAGTTTTTCTTCGCAGAAATAAAAGTTATATTGACACTTGAGCGAATGTAAATTCTCGTTATTGGAGATTCGATTGATTATTTTAATATGGCAATTGTGTTACCATAAATGACAGTTAGTATATCAGATAAACAAAGAAAGCAAATCGTTAGGCACGATCAGAGTCCTTTCATTAATGATATTGTGGTTTCTATTAAGGATCCAGAAGAGCAGTTTATTGTCAATGTGGCGCTAATTTTTGATTTAAAAGCAGCAGGAATAAAAGTTTTTTTAGTTTTGGCTTGGATACTTCAAAACAGATTAATTCGCACTAATACTGTGATTTTAGATAAGGCTATTTTAAAAACATTTCTTGAAGCTCAAGAAAGTAAGTTAGCATTATCACCAACAACCTTTTTTCGTGGTGTAGCTGAATTAGAAAAAGCAGGTATTATTGCTAAACAAAATCACAGAGCTTGGTATTTTATTAATCCAAGTCTTGTTTTTAAAGATAGGAAAGTTGTTTTTACAAAAAATGTTGAATTAGAGAATGGGAAAATGGGGACTTAATTTTTCTTTACTATATTGAAAATATTTTTCTTTTGAATATAGTTTCATCTTGACTCATTATGTAAATCTACGAGTCGTTTCAAATAGAGAGAAATATAATGGCAAAAAAATAAAAACTCAACCCCATTAACAGAAGGGTTTCTAAAATACCCATACTACATATACGGTAAATTAAATCAACGAATTAGATTCAACAAAGTAATTCCTAATTTAATTTATCGTGATGCATTCTGCAAGAGAAATTTTGTAGAAAAGGGATATTTTTAGCATTTTTGCCTCCAATAGAGAGGTTTTAAAAATTATGGTTAATAAAACATCTGGTAGAAAATTAACTTCAAAGCACTGGGAATATATAAAAATTGCTGATAATACTGATATTGGACACATTAGTAGAAGCCAACTTATTTTTCTTGTACAAGAATTACCTATAATTGGTCTTATCAAAGGAACGGAAGTCCATTTATTAACCAAACTTTTGAATACTGTACCCGTTGCGCATTTTGAAAAAGGTAAAATTCCACTAGTTTTTAAAAGCAACCATCAAATTGGTCTGGAAATTAGTTGTACGTCTGTTCATGTAAGCTGCTTGAACTTCGTTACACGGCTTTGCTTGTGTCATACGCATTTGCCATGAATTTAAATACCATAAGATGAAAAG
>NZ_JBHIQU010000011.1:0-47003 GCF_042196725.1 Bartonella sp. AC158YNML | reverse complement strand
GAGGCCCATTATGTTAAAGGACGTAAAACAAAACAGTCCCTTCAGGGTATTTTAGGTGTACGCTATAGTTTTTAATTTATAGGGGTATTTTTTGATTGATTTCAGTGTGTGAGGGGATTTTCAAACCTAGATATGAAATGTCTAGGTTCGCTTTCTTAAAAAAATAAAGCTTTCATAAAAGGTATATATATTTTTACGTGTTGGATTTTTCTTATAATTTTTTATTGCTTAAATGATAATTTTGATGAGAAGCATTTGGGAGTATAAAAGAAGCTTCAACATTTTCTGAGAGGCGGGTACACTCTTATAATGTATTTCTATTTTTATTAAGTGTTCTTTATAATTCATTCTATATTTTTGAGAATTTTTGTAGATTTTTGCAGAGTCACTTGGCAAAAGGCTGCTTGCTCGTTATAGAAATAGCCAGAGAATGTTATCAATGAAATAAAGGTGGTTAAATGGCTTTAGAGCGTACTTTTTCGATGATTAAACCAGATGCAACACGTCGTAATTTGACGGGTGCAATTACGAAAATGCTTGAGGATGCAGGACTGCGTGTTATTGCATCTAAACGTGTCTGGATGAGTAAGCGTGAGGCTGAAAAATTCTATGCTGTTCATAAGGAGCGTCCTTTTTTTAGCGAATTGGTGGAATTTATGTCTTCTGGTCCAACAGTGGTACAGGTTCTAGAAGGCGAGAATGCAATAGCTAAAAACCGTGAAGTAATGGGGGCTACGAATCCTAGTGATGCAGAAGAAGGGACAATTCGTAAGGTTCATGCTTTATCGATTGGCGAAAATTCTGTCCATGGATCCGATAGTGCTGAAACAGCAAAAACAGAAATCGCTTTTTGGTTTTCTGAGATAGAAATTGTTGCTTAATAAAAGCGTAAAGTAAATAAGAAGCAAAAAACTTGAAAAACTATGTTTCGGGTTTTTTGCTTACAAAGTTATAGATTTTTTTGCAAAGACATATCGCATTCATCGTTTTTTTAGCTTTTAATGTTGCGACTGCTTTTGCGAGGCGGGACAAAAAGCATATTTATTTTTTTCTTAAAGAGTTTTTATCTATATGCCAGCTTCGTTTGTGATGTGCAAAAGAAGTGTTTTGATTGATTGTTCGTGAATAGATTTAAAATAAGTAAGCCTCACGGGCTTTCTTCTTTTGTTTAAGGGCAAAAAGGTAAATTATCATTATAAATCTTACATATTCTTTTCACAAAATAACATGCTTTAAACCTGCACGAAAATAATCCCATCCTGTCCACAATGTAAGGAGAGCAGCAATCCACAGCATAGTAATGCCAAATTCTACCGTATAAGGGAAAATTTTATTACCGGCCGGTCCCGCTAAAAGAAAGATAATAGCGATCATTTGTACAAAAGTTTTCCATTTCGCAAGACGAGAAACTGGAACACTCACTTTTAATTCAGCTAAATATTCACGTAATCCTGATACAAGAATTTCGCGGCAAAGAATGATAATGGCTGCCCATAGAGTCCATCCAGCGATAGTGCTGTCTGCGGCAAGCAAGAGCAAACAAGCAGAGACGAGAAGTTTATCGGCAATTGGATCTAACATGCGACCAATATTGGATGTTTGTTCCCAAATACGGGCAAGGTAACCGTCAAGAAAATCGGTAATAGATGCAATAATAAAAATGGAAACGGCAATCCAGCGTGCGATATCACTTGATTGTAGGCGTCCTTCTACAAAAAAGCAGGCTACAACCATTGGAACTGCAACAATTCGTGCATAAGTTAAAATATTTGGAAAAGAAAAAGTATGATTTTTCATAGAGCCATTTTAAATTTTTGTGAAAAAATATATTCCCTAAACGTAACAAGGCGGAGGTTATGAAACAAGTCTATTTTTCATGAAAATGGTTATGAATTTTCTGTGCAATTGTCATAGAGATTCCCGTAACTTTTTTTAAATCTTCAAGTGAGGCATTAGCAATAGCTTTGGCACTTCCAAAATGATGAAGCAACGCACGCTTTCTTGTTGGACCGATATTTTCGATTTTATCAAGAGGGTTTTTGAATGTTGCTTTTTTTCGTTTTATTCTATGCGTTCCAATGGCAAAACGATGAGCTTCATCACGCAAACGTTGCAGAAAATAAAGGATAGGATCACGTGGGGGAAGTGTAAAGGAGGAGGAACCTTTTATAAAAAATCGTTCACATCCTGCATTACGGTCAACACCTTTAGCGATTCCAACAACTGTGAAGAGGTCATTTAATTGTAATTCATCAAGTATTGCATGTACACTGTTGATTTGTCCTTCGCCTCCATCAATTAAGATAAGATCAGGCCAGATGGGAAAAAGATCATCATCTTTTATGTCATGATTTCTATAGGGGAGATCATGCTCTTTGATAAGGCGTGAAAATCTTCGTTTAATCACTTCTTTCATCATGCCAAAATCATCGCCAGGCGTAATATCTGTTGAGCGAATATTGAATTTGCGGTATTGATTTTTAACAAATCCCATTTGACCAGCAACAATCATTACACCTACAGCATTTGTTCCCATAATATGAGAATTGTCATAGACTTCTATGCGGCGCGGAGGAGAAGGAAGTTGGAATGTTTCAGCAAGACCTTGAAGCAATTTTGTATGGGTGGCTGTTTCAGCAAGCTTATGTTCAAGTGCTTCATGAGCATTCAGATAGGCATGATTAACAAGATTTTTCTGTTCACCTTGTTTGGGTAGAGAGAGAGAGACTTTGTGATTTGCTTTAAGACTAAACGCTTCTGTAAGAAGTGTCTTTTCTTCAATTTCTTCAGATAAAAGGATGCTTTTGGGAAGTGGTTTATCATCATAAAATTGGGCAAGAAAACTTGCTAAAATTTCAGTACGGGGAAAAGAGGGATCTGCTTTAGGAAAATAAGCACGGTTTCCCCAATTTTGCCCCATGCGAAAAAAGAACACTTGGATACAGGTCATTCCTTCTTTTTGCGCAATCGCAAAAACATCCGCTTCTTTTATCGTTTGAGGATTTATACCTTGATGGCTTTGTATGTGAGAAAGGGCTGATAGGCGGTCACGATAGGAAGCTGCTTGTTCAAAATCAAGATTTTCTGCGGCTTTATGCATAGCTTGAACCATATCGTTTTTAACAGATTGATCTTTTCCCGAAAGGAATGCTTTTGCTCCTTTTACCAGTTCTTTATAATCACTGTCACTAATTTCATGTGTACAAGGTGCAGAACATCGCTTAATTTGATAAAGCAAACAGGGGCGTGTACGGTTTTCAAACACTGCATCGGTACAGGTCCGTAATAAAAAAGCGCGTTGTAAAACATGAAGTGTTTGTGTTACCGCACCAGCAGAGGCAAAAGGACCAAAATAATGGGCTTTTCGTGTTCGAGCACCACGATGTTTATAAAGTGCAGGTGCTCGATGATCATCTGTAATCATAATATAAGGGAAACTTTTATCATCACGCAGGAGTACATTAAAATGTGGACGCAATCTTTTGATCAGATTGGCTTCTAAAAGAAGAGCTTCTGTTTCAGTGTGGGTGACAATAAATTCCATATGATATGTTGCACGAATCATGCGAGTAATACGATTATTATGTCTTTGTTCACGTGTATAGTTTGAAACACGTTTTTTGAGATTACGGGCTTTGCCAACATAGAGAATATCACCATTTTCACCAATCATCCGGTAAATCCCTGGCTTATGCGGAAGGTGTCTAACAAACTCTTGTATGAATTTGACACCTTGGAATTGATTTTTCTCATTACTTTGATTGGCATTATTCCACGTAATGTTAGAGAGAAAAGAAAGTTTTTCTCGTTCATTTTGCGAACAATTTATATTATTTTTTAGGACCATTCCGTTTATTAAGAATATGTTTTTTGTTTAATATATAAAATATTCTTTTCTATAAATAGCGCATTATAGCATAAGAATATGACTTTAGAGTACCTATTTTTCATAAAATATGAGGGGTGTTATTTAAGACAGATTTATGAATTCACTCAATTTATTCGTTAAAATGGTCAAAATAGAAAATCCATCATGATAAGAGCATAAACTTTCTCAAAAAGAGAAAAAATTAATTCACGCTAATCGTTATTCGTTTATCATTATTATATGTTTATATAATCTAAAAAAATCAAAGAGTTATAGCATTTAATACCTTTGTATCTTAATCACGATATTTTCATTTAAGGGAAATATAGGGAAAAATCTAACATAACAGATGTTCTTTTTGAATCCACTTATGCGTTATTTGGGCATTTTCATCTTGACCAAGACGATTGATAAGAAAGGGGGTGAGTTTTTTCATTTCTTCTTCCAAAAGATAGGGAGGGTTAATAATAATCATACCGCTTCCATTCATTGTAGGTGATGTTGATTTTTTTCGGATACGCATTTCAAGTTGGAGAATTTTAGGAATTCCTGTTTGATAAAGCGCATGAAGAAAACTTTCAATTTCTTTGTCATATTTAACAGGATACCATAAAGCGTAGATCCCTCCAGAAAAACGGCGATAGGCTTTCATTAATCCCTCAATAAGGCGGGAAAATTCTCCAGTTTTTTCAAAGGGAGGGTCAACAAGGATAAACCCACGTTTTTCTTTTGGTGGTAAATGAGCATTTAAGGAAAGCCAACCATCTAAATGCAGAACTTTTGTCTGATAATCGCCGGCAAAGTTTTTTGCTAAAATGTGATAATCTTCATTATGCAATTCTATCGCAGTGAGGCGATCTTGTTTCCGTAATAATTGGCGAATAAGAACGGGAGATCCAGGATAAAATACAATTTCTTTTTCCCCTTTATTGAGGACATTAATGATATCATACCACGGATCAAGAAGTGCTCTTAAATCTTTTGGGATAGGAGTTGAAAAAATGCGTTGAACACCTTCACGCCACTCTCCTGTTTTATGTGCTTCTAAAGAAGAGAGGTCATAAATGCCGATTCCTGCATGTGTGTCTATAACGCGAAAAGCTTTTTCTTTGCGTTTGAGATATTCTACAATGCGAGTGACAATAATGTGTTTAAAAACATCAGCAAAATTGCCAGCATGATAAATATGCCTATAATTCATTGAAGAAACTCTATAATATGGATAACTATATCAGATTATTAGCATAGAATAATAGAATTGATATCCATAAAAATTTTCTTGTAGAAATCAAATAAGACTCTCATTAAAAAATTGTACGCATAAAATATTAATATCATGGAGGCATTTATTCATTAGGATTTTAAATCTTTTATATGAAAGTTGGATAGTAAGAGGGTGAACATTTCACTGGAATCTCTCTATTGAATAAAGATGAAAGCGGGCATCGTCATATTCCTAATATTGTGACTTATTTACTAGCGCTCTTGACACTTGAGCTGGTCTATAAGGGCTATTTTAATAGTTTTTATCTCTCTATGCTAACCTTGTTTATGATGTGCAAGTGAGTGATTTTTATAAATGAATATATTTTATGCGTTAATAAAACATATTCCCAGATATGATCACGTGCACAAATGTTGCCTCATATGCATTTTGAGTGAGCCCATATTGCGGTATCACACTTAATGTTTAGAAAAGTATGATGTTGCACCTTTTAAAAATTTGACTGATTGATTGACGACGATCATTGATCATATTGCTTATGAAAAATTGATATCAGGATTCCTGCAACGCAAAGAGTTATTGAAAATATTATTCGTAAGAGATAGGTTTTAAGGAACCTTTAATGTTAGATGATGTGTCAAAAAAAGCTCTTGCAGGGAATATACTTTCGGAAAATTTTAGATACATGTAAATTTTTTATAGAAGGTTATGATATTATTCTCATTGGTAAAGTTGATTAGGGAGAGATATTCACAATTTCATGTATGATACCGTTTTTAAAAGGAAAGACATTGGATACAATATTTGCAGGAAGATGAGCCGTCCAAGAGATCATATGAAGTTTCTTTAGAAAAGTTTTTAAGCCTTTTGAACTTTATAGGAAGTGGTTTATAATTTTTGAATGGTTTATATTATAATGCTCTAAAAGGGATGAGAGGATAAAAGGTTCTTTTGCACTAAAAGGCGTGTGATTGCTTTTAAGTTGAGAAAAAAATATATAAGTAAAATACATGGTATTTGATATATTACTTCAGAGTAAGCATGCACAAATGAAATCAAATTTAAAAGCATAGAGTTAAAAAAATGGGTAATATTTTTTCACCAACGCATTTAATTGTAATTTTACTGATTATATTTGTGCTTTTCGGGCGCGGTAAAATTTCTGAATTAATGGGTGATGTTGCTAAGGGAATTAAGGCTTTCAAAAAGAATATGAAGGAAGACGATGACAGCATTGAGGATAAAGTTGAAATGGCAGCTCCTTCTCAAATGATTGATATAGAACCTCAACAATCTCAGCCATTATCGGTGAAACATGTAACCGCACGCAAAAAGGCTTCTTCTGCCTCTAAAAGAGGCAAGGCATCTATTACTAAAAAACAGCGTGTCAAATAACAAAAACGTTATCATCATTGTGCATTATTTTTTACGGGGAAGTCGAGTTAAGAGATGTTTGGGATTGATGGGTCGGAGTTTGTTGTAATCTTACTTGTTCTCATTATTGTCATTGGACCGAAAGATTTACCTAAAATACTAAAGGCAATAGCAAAGGTAAGAGCTTATGTATGTTCAACAGTAAATGAACTTCGTTACCAGTTTGATGATGCAATAAGACAAATTGAGCTCGATAATTTGCAAAAAACATGTTCAGATATTAATGATCTTAATCCAAGTAAGAAGTTGACAGAGACTTTTGATCCCATACAGGATGCAGTAGAGGATATCCATGATAATTCTGATGTTAAGGCAACACATCATAAATTAGAAAAAGATGAAGAACTTTGGGCGTGTGATCAAAAGACAACCAATACAGATGTGATATCTATTACACCCTATCATTCTGAAAGCATTTTTGTCGTTTCTAAAGATAAAGAAGATGTATCATGAATGTTAAGAAAGATGAAGTTGATGCCAATATGGCAACACTTATAGAACATTTAATTGAACTTCGTCAGCGAATTATTGCTACCTTGGTTGTATTTTTGATCACTTTTATGATGTGTTTTTTTGTTAAAGATTATATCTTAAGTTTTTTACTATGGCCGTATCAGTGGGCAATGAAAATAGCAGGGAGTAATCCTGAGAGTATTCGTTTGCAATCGACACAAGTATGGGAAACTTTTTTAACAAAGATGAAACTCGCGGCTTTTGGGGGGATTATTTTATCTTTTCCCTATACGGCTTTTCAGTTTTATAGTTTTATTGCACCAGGGCTTTATAAAAATGAACGTATGGCTTTTTTACCCTTTCTCATTGGTGGTCCTATTTTATTTTGTATTGGGGGAGCGTTTGTTTATGCTCTATTGGCACCAATAATACTATGGTTTAGTCTTTCACAACAATTTCTTCCAGATGTTCATTTAAGAATAGATTTTATAGTGCGTATTTCCGATTATTTGAGCTTTATGACATCATTTATCCTAGTTTTTGGTTTGATTTTTCAATTACCTCTTATCATCAGTCTTTTAACAAAAGTTGGATTTTTAACATCTCGTGATTTGGTATCAAAACGAAAATGGGCTATCTTGCTTTCTTTTATTATTGCGGCAATAGTAACCCCTTCGGATTTTTTTACGATGTTTGCAGTGGCTTTACCAACGATAGCACTTTACGAGATCTCAATTTTAATTGCTTACGGTATAGAAAAGAGAAGAAAATCCGCTTAAGAGAATTGTATAATCTTATGCGATAACAAATGAATAAAAACAATATAAATGAGGAATTTTGATGCTTGATATTAAGTGGATTCGTGAAAATCCTGAGAAATTAGATAAAGCACTTGTAAACAGAGGTCTTGAACCACAATCTGAAAGGTTAATACAACTTGATCTTGCACGTCGGTCGCATGTTGCTAAAGTACAATTGGCGCAGGAACGTCGCAATGCTATTTCAAAGGAAATAGGACAAGCTTTAGCTGTATCTGATCAACAAATGGCTGAAGGCTTTAAAGCTGAAGTTGAAGAGATTAAAGTCTTTCTTTCTTCTGCAACAGCGGAAGAAAAACAGCTGACGGAGAGTCTTGAGAAAATTCTTTCAGCTCTTCCAAATATTCCATTGGATGATGTTCCGGAAGGTAAAGATGAAAGTGATAATGTCGTCATTCGACATTTTGGTACACCTCCAACATTTAATTTTACACCAAAGGAGCATTTTGATCTTGGTCAAGATCTTAAGCAGATGAATTTTGAGCGAGCTAGTCGTTTGTCTGGAACACGTTTTACAGTGCTTTCAGGGGCGTTAGCACGGCTAGAACGAGCATTAGGACAATTTATGCTTGATGTGCATGTGAATGAGCATGGTTATACAGAAGTCTCAGTACCTCTTCTTGTTCGTGATGAGATTGTTTACGGAGCAGCACAATTGCCGAAGTTTGCAGAGGATCTTTTTCAGACAACAGATGGTCGATGGCTTATTTCTACTGCAGAAGTACCATTAACTAATTTGGTTAACGATGAAATTCTTGAAATATCAGATTTACCACTGCGATTTTCTTCTTTATCTCCTTGTTTTCGTTCAGAGGCTGGAGCAGCCGGTCGTGATACGCGCGGTATGTTGCGTCAGCATCAATTTTGGAAAGTTGAAATGGTCTCGATTACCAGTGAAGATCAGTCTTTAATTGAATTGGAACGTATGACTGAATGTGCAGAAAATATATTAAAACGGCTTGATTTGCCTTTTCGCACAGTGGTTCTTTCTACGGGTGATATGGGGTTTGCAGCGCGTAAAACCTATGACATCGAGGTTTGGCTTCCTGGTCAAGAATGTTATCGTGAAATTTCTAGCTGTTCAGTTTGTGGAGATTTTCAAGGTCGTCGTATGAATGCGCGCTATCGTAAAGACGGCGATAAAAAATTGCATTTTGTTCATAGTCTTAATGGTTCTGGTACGGCTGTTGGCCGTTGTCTTATTGCAGTGCTTGAAAATTATCAACAAGCTGATGGATCCATTATTGTTCCAGATGTTTTACAACCCTATATGGGAGGCATGCGTTGTATTACTGCTTAATTTTGCGAAAGGAAAGACAATATGCATTTATTGCCAAGAGGTGATGGTATGCAAATGCAAGGCTTAGCCATTTTAAAGGAAGTGGTTTGTAGGGATGATAAAAGTGCACTTCTGTTAGAGATTGAATAAATACTATGGGGCAAAATGGTATTTTACAATTTCGTGAAGAGTTAGCCGCTCTTGTACTGAAAATGCGTAGAAAAGGCATTGATGACGTGCGATTTTTTTCGGCATTAGAAAAAGTTCCACGTCAACAGTTTGTTTCTGCCCCTTGGTTTAATAGTGCTTATGATAATAAAGTTATTCCCCTTGAGTGTGGTGAATATATGGAGCGTTTGGAAGAACAACTCTTAATTCTTTCAGCATTATCGTTGAAAAAAAAGCATCGTGTCTTAGAAATCGGTACGGGATCTGGTTTTTGTACGGCTCTTATAGCCTGTTTGAGTGACCGTGTAACGACGATTGATCGTTATAAAACGCTTGTTGATTTGGCAGGCCAAAAATTTCAAGCTTTGGGAATTGAAAATATTGTTGTACGGCAAATTGATGGAAGTCATAGTGTGACAGGTTTGGGGTCATTTGACCGTATTCTTATTTGGCCATCGCGTTCTGATGAACCCAAGGAATTTTTAGAACTCTTAGCTGAAAATGGCATTCTCATTCAGGCTATAGGGCCTGATGAAGGGGTACAAACGGTGACGCGCTATACAAAAATTGGGAGTCGATTTGAGTGTTTAGAACTTTTTCAAGTGCGTTATCAACCTTTTATTAAAGGTATTGCGGAGATACTTTAAATTTTAAAATTTAAGAAATAGCGCAAATTATTTCACCTTTTTATTTTACGTTAAATTCATTTTGATATCATGTAGAGATATTTATGAATAAAATATCTCATTTTAACTCTTCGGTAATTTTAAAAAGCTTTAATAGAATGAGTTGAGTATTGATGAGTGGGCAAAACTATGTGTTTAAGAGCTTTGGATAATATTTTCCGGCATAAATTTCAGAGAATAACTTTTTTAGCGGTGGTAACTATTGTTGCTGGTTGTAGTTCTGGTACGCAACGTTTTTCCACTGTGTCCTCTCATCGTATGTTCTCTCATCAATCAAATATATCTAGCACTATACCTACAGATCCGCGAATGCTATCGGACGGTGGTGATATGATACAGAGTACTGAATTGCCACCTGTGGAACCAAGCGATGATTCTTGGCGAGATGACAGTTCTCCTTATAATTCTCCACAGCAAGGTAGGACAGCTTCTTTGGATGGTCGCGTTATGGGGGCACCTCCGCGTAATCTTGGAACACTTTCTCGTTCACAAATGGATAACTCTCCTGTTTTCCGGCGGAATTCTTATATTGTCCAGAGTGGAGATACACTACTCAGTATTGCACGACAAATAGGGGTTAGTGTTGAGGCATTAAAATTAGCAAATGGCATAAACAGCAATTCCATTTATATTGGTCAAGTCCTTGTGGTTCCAAGTAGGCGTACATTCGCAACTTCAAATACGCGCAATAATAATGATTGGGCGGCGTCAACAGCAGAATCTTCATTCCAATCTCAAGTTACGTCCTCTGTAAAACACAAAAAGGCTTCTTCTGTATATAAAGCTCCTGTAACAATGTCCCCTTCTGCAAAGATGAACAGATCAAGCTCTGAGAAAAATTCTTCTACACAGATGATGCGATTGGACCATGAGACTGGTTTATCAAGTACTGTTACGAATACAGATAATATTATGACACCGCAGGGTACAGGAATTTCTAAGATGCGTTGGCCAGTACGAGGGCGTTTATTAAGCCAGTTTGGTCAAAAAAAAGGAACAATAATGAATCGAGGAATAGATATTGCAGTGCCTGAGGGGTCATCGGTAAAGGCAGCGGAAAATGGTGTCGTTATCTATGCGGGAGATGGATTAAAAGAGCTTGGTAATGTTGTTATGATTCGACATGAAAATGATATTATCACTATTTATGGATGTAATAGTAAGCTTGTTGTTAACAAAGGACAAAGAATAAGACGCGGTGATGAGATTGCTAAATCTGGTGTTTCAGGAAATGTTAAAACGCCACGTGTCTATTTTGAGATGCGTAAGAATTCATTACCTGTTGATCCTCTTAAATATTTAGAAAACTAATTTATGGATTAATTTGAGAAATTTTATAGTTTATAGAAATTTCATGAAAAAATTGATTATTTTTACGTAAAATAATACTGTAGCAGAAAAAATCACTGGTTTAAGGGAAGCCGTTTGTTGAGTTTATTAGATATTATCATCTTTGTGTTTATGAAGAGATAAGGTGATAGTATCATACTGTTTTCAGCTTCTCAATGTTCTAACTGCTCTTGCATTTATAGGGGGTACGAGAATGAGAAGGGGGATTTTACGCTTTTCTTAAATAGTTTTTATCTACAGGTTCATTTCACGTGTGTAACGTACAAGAAAATCATTTTGATGAATTCAAAGGGGATAAAATGAGAGAGTTTTACTGTATTTAAGTCTTTCATTTGATATCAAAAACGATGAATTATCTCTATAATTAAAGGTTTTTTCCTTGGAAAAATTGGTTTGTATCATTTATTGAGTTAGTGAGAAGGTTTATATTGTAGAATATATAATAGAGGGAAATAAATCTGTTTTTTTTAAGATTTTTCTTGTTGTATTCTGTCTCTTAAGGATTTATTGCATTTTGATAAAGCTGAGATTCCATCATGTGGTCATTACTTTTTATGATAAATTCTTTAGGAAAAATTTTCTGGATCGGAGTTTTATTTTAATAGAGGGGGAAATACCTGAAGTTTAACTATAGGAGATAAAAATGTTTATTACAAACGCTTATGCTCAAGTTGCAGGCGATGTTCCCGGTGGATTTTCATTTGTTAGTGCTGTCCCGTTCATTTTAATTTTTGCAATTATGTATTTTTTTATAATTCGTCCACAGCGTGCACAAATGAAAAAACGACAAGAAATGCTTAATGCAATACGTCGTGGTGATACAGTTATAACGGGTGGTGGCATTATCGGCAAAGTTACGAAGGTTCACGATGAAAGTGGCGAATTAGAGGTTGAAATTGGTGAGAGTATGAATATTCGTGTTCTTCGCTCAACATTGTCTGATGTACGCGTTAAAGGTGAACCAATTGCAGAAAAAAAATCAAAGCTTCATACTAAAACAAAAACACCACAAAAGTCTAAATCTAAAACAACAGCGAAAGAAAATGTGAGTGTATCTAAAGAAAAAAAAGCTATATCAAAGGAAAATAAGGAAAATGCATCTTAAGGTGGAGTTGTAGTTTATTACATTTTTTAAAGCATTTTTATAAAAAGTATTGAAATATAAAGATAGTTTCATTGAAGGAGTAGCTTTTATAGTCGTTACAGAAGATGGTTTTTTTCTTTAGATTATTAAAATAGTTGTTTTATTTATAGAAGATTACGGAAAATTTTCCTGTCCTTTAAGCAACATCATTATTTTTATAAAGAGATATTTTTTATTTTCGAGTAAATAAGCTGAGGAAATTTTTTAAAAGGTAGATTTATTTGAACATATAGCATTTAATCGCGGTTTGTTGTCAAATTTTCATCTATTTGTTGTAGGAGAAGATTAGGGAGTATATAAAAATTTCTAATCTCAATGCTCTTAT
Organism: Bartonella sp. AC158YNML; assembly: GCF_042196725.1. Taxonomy (NCBI): domain Bacteria; kingdom Pseudomonadati; phylum Pseudomonadota; class Alphaproteobacteria; order Hyphomicrobiales; family Bartonellaceae; genus Bartonella; species Bartonella sp. AC158YNML. Next base: position 34,253 of record NZ_JBHIQU010000011.1, on the reverse strand, counting down.
AAGCGAGGGTTAACATATCAATGTTTGTATCAACCTTCCATTAATTTTTGTGGGAGGTAAAAGGCAGTTGGACTTATCAAAAATAAAGGGTGCTTATTCATGTTCGATGCAATTCAAATTCGTGAGGCGCATTTTCCAAGTCGTGCACCTATTGATGCTTATGGAAATGGTGGGTTTCGTTTTGCTGATATGTCTCATAGAGGTTCTATTATTTGTGTCCCATCAGGTATTTATGGCATTGATATGGCAGGACCTATTCCTACTCAAGGGGATATATCTCGTGTTTTAGAAGAAGCATCTGAAATCGAAGTTTTATTAATAGGTACTGGAATTGAATTATTGCGATTACCTGAAGAGTTACGGGTTCTTTTATGGGAAAAACGTATTTCATCTGATACAATGAGTACGGGAGCGGCTGTACGTACATTTAATGTTTTATTGGCTGAAGATCGCGCTGTTGCTGCGTTATTATTTGCGGTAGAATAAAGTGTTATTTAATAATAAATTGCTCTAGTTCATTATGAAAATTTTGCATAATTATTAATTGGATGAATTTTATGATCAGTGCATTTTCTATAAAAAGATAGCATTGTCATCCATTCAATCAAGAAGTGTTTTGCGTTGTTTGTTGTTCTAAGTTTTACTGTGCATGTTACGGTTAGTTTTTAGCTGTTTTTACTACGAATGAAAGTTTTAAGTCCGATAAGACAAATTTTATCAAAAAAGTTATTTATTTAATTTTTAAAAATTTCTTTCTGAAAAGAAAAAAGTAATTGGAGCAAATAATGAAAGAATGATATCAATAAAAATGCTTTTATTATTTAGAGAAATGTAAAACAATACCATTAGCTATGAACAGATAAGTATTTATAACGATCACATTAATATTAGCAAAATGTGATATGATTTATGTAGAAAAATCTGTAAAAATTATACTTTATCCAATTTTACAGAATTATTTGATTACTATAGTAATATTATTAAGTTTCGCACTTTAAAGGCTATGATTGGTGATATACGAATAAAGAATCTAAAGAAATTATTGGCTCGCAGTTTATAATTTTTTATAAAGATTTTTTGAAAAAACAGAAATTGATGGCGAGGAAATATTTAGCCTTTATAAGGATTGTGTAGGGATTTTTGTTGACTATAATTTAACAGATAGAGGAAATGGTTTAGCAAAACTACAGTAGCTTGTTATCAGTAGAGCTAATTTGGGTGTGAAATTTTCTTTTGATGACTTTCAACTTCAGGATGGTGAATGTTCACACTATTTCAAGATATTCTTTATGACGCAAGTAATTTTTATGAATTTTGCGAAAAAATAATTAAAGTTCATGTGAAATAGTTTTTTTGTGTATTGGTTTTATTTAAAAAATTATAAACACTAAGTTACTGTTTTTCCGTTACTTAAAAAATGTGAATATTATCATTATTAGAAAAAAGTTAAAACATATTAGAGAATAATAATTGGGGGGAGTTCATGAAAAATTTTATATTATCTGATCTCGAAAAATTAATTGATAAATATAGTGATCGTATCGATTTTGGCCCTACCATTGATGATATACAGATTAAAAAGGCTGAAGAAACTATTGGTTTGCCATTTACAACCTCTTACAAAAACTGCCTGAAAAGTTTGGGAATTTCAGAAATTGGTTGTGATGAAATATTGACCGTTTATGAGGATAGTGTAGGGTCTCCTACTGATTGTGTTCCTGCTGGTGATATTGTTTATCACCACTTACTCGATATAAAAAATGGTTTAGCTAGGCCACAGCAGCTTATTGTTTGTGAAAATACTTTTTGTGAGATACTTTACTTTGATTATTCTCAATTTCAAGACGGTGAATGTCTACTTTATTTCGGGTTTCCAGCTGGTGCTTCATATTATTACGCCAGCAATTTTTATGAGTTTCTCTATAAAAGAATTAAGGTTAATTTTGAATAATTTTTTAAATTGAGGTTGAAAACAGCTGTTGAATAAAAAATGGGGGAGATTGATTGGTATGCGCTCTTTCATCATTGAATTCGTTGAGAATAGAAGTGTGTCATGATGCAAACCAAAGATGTAACAAAAATTTAAAAAAAACTTGGTTGGGTACCTTATCGCGATGATATCGGTCGTCACCATGCTTTTATTATTTATCTGATCGTTTTGTAAGCATCGACTACGAGGTAAAATATGGGTGGAGGGATAGAAAGCTTATGCTAGCAGCAAATCTCAGCACTATCCCCTATATTCTTGCTTGGGAATATATTAGGGGTAAGAGATTTTGCTTTGAAAGTATACTTTTTTCAGAAGATAGATATCTTGATGTTAAAATGAAAGACCTTTCTGAAAACCGTATTCAGGAGTCCTTAAACAAGATAATCACATGGGCAAAAACACAAAATATTGAACAAAAATTACACCAAGAAGTTTCCAATGGTAGCTCTAAAAGCTCTGCGGTTGCTCGAGTTTTGCTCGGTGATAGAGAGTCATTAAAGTCTTGTAGTCCTACATCAAATTTGAATATATTAGAATTTTCTGATTACAAAACAACAACATGGGTTGAGCGTCTTCTTCTTTTTGCACAAGCCTATAAAAAGGGCGAGTTGGATGATATTTTGGTGTGTATAACACCTCAAAAGCGGCTAACGAGCCTAACAACGGTACCAATATTTTAAAAGTTCATGGTTGGATTGCAACAGCCCCTGGGAAAATGAGGTTAGTTTTACCTGACCGTTTTGTTAAATTTCATTTTGATTTGTGGTATCTCAATGATAAATTAAATGTCTATATTAGTGCCATAACGTCTACAGAAGAGCTTTCTAGAGCCTGCTGGTATATTCATTATGGTAAAGCTTACGAACTTGTACGACCTGAGAATATTTATCCAACTTTTACCAGTCTTGGAAAAGGTCTTAATATTTATTTTGATACACCCACAAAGCGAGAACTTATCAACATTTCTGAGTGGGTAATTCAGTGGGCTCGTACTCAGGATTTTGAGGCAGAAATAAAAAAAAGAGTGCCTATTCAAACATATCTTCAAGCATCTAGTTCTTGCTCCCATATGATCTGGCATTTGGCTTGCTTAGCGTCGACGGGTAAGATTGAGGCCTTGAAATCTTATCAAAATTTTCTTGAAACAAACAAGGTTGCTCAATATGCGACAAGCTATTCTCTCTTTAGCTGTGTTAATCGCGCTGTTGAATTTGCTGAAGAACATTTTATTCCGTGTAGACCTAGTGAAAAAGCAAATTTTATAGGGCGGATGATGTTTTACTTCATGGTATCGCCTTTGCTTTATCGAGTGATAATAAAACCTTTCACCTTGATTACAAAAGCATTTTTGCACATGGTCAGTTGGATTCGGTCAAAAGCACGAGAAAGCTTTATTTCGAGAGTATTACGATTTGGGCAGATGAAAAATTCAAATGAACAAAAGGTAAAGGATATTATAGGTTCGCAAGATTGGATTGTTCTTAATACCATTGTTGAACAATTAAAAACGATGGGTTGGATAACTTACCGCGGTAAAAACTACAATTATAATGCTTACTTTATAAGCAAAGACCGGCTTATCAACATAGTATATAGTCTTGAGAGGGAAGGCAAAGAGTTGATTATCACATTCAAAGCTTCACTTTCAACGCTTAGCTTCTCTACTATTTATCGAGATATTTTTCCAACGAGATCTCAATATACGTCCATTAAAGAGGCGGAAGATATATATACAATCTCTGATATTGCTATGAAGCAAGGAAAATTGAAACAGGTTTGTGCAGACATTTTTGAGTGGACTCATCAGCAAAATGTACAAAAAATTATCTCTGATTATGCAGTTTTATCACCAAATAATGAAGCTGATCTTGCAGAGCGTCACCTTGTTGCCCTTATTCTCATGGGGGATGTTAAAACGCTCAAATTTTATAAAGAGAGTTTTAGAGTAGGAAAGCATTTAGATTTTTCTGAAGAGATTACGAAAGATCTTATGAATCGTGTCCTTATTCTTGCACGACGTTATTGATTAGGTTTCAAAGAGTCTCTTTCACCTTTGAATCTTGATGCTAAAATAATGCTTTTTACAGAAGAAGAGACTTTTTTAACCATGAAAAGTACAAGAACGCTTTTCATAAGTTTAGGTTGGTTTGTTTATGGAATTGAGGGAAAAGAGAATTTTCTAGCAATTTACCAATTGCCAGATCGCGAGGTGCAAATTTTATACAATGACGAAATTACAACAGCTTCTCCGCGATTTGATGTTGGGTTTTCGGTTACTACAGGCATTCTTTCTGCTGTTTGTAGAGCAATTGATCCCATAAATTCTCAAAGTTTACCGGATCTACAACTTTATTTTAATAAAAATGGGCTGAAAATTGTTGAAGAAAAGATTAATGCAAGTCGCCTAGAGTTAGAGCTTGATTATACTTTAGAATGGGCAATGGAAAGTATAGATCTTCTTCAGCGTATTGGTTTTAGGTATAGTATACCCCCTTGGCAAATGAGCAAAATTGATGAGTGTGACAATGCACATTATAGTTTACTTCATATTGGTACGCTTGCTTTGTTGAATAATATTGAGTCCTTACAATCTTATCACAAAAGCTTTGTGGAAAGAGAACATTTAGGTTTTGATAATAATATTCAAAAGCACCATCTTGAACGTGCAATGATTATGGCAAAAGAAATAGCAAAGGTAAAGCAACCAAGCTACGATTTGATTAAGAAGATGGAAAAGAGTTTTCTAGCTGCTTAGAGATTGCATTCTATTTTGGTTAAAAAATAACTTCTGACGCAAATAATAACAAAGAATATCTATTGACATTAAAGATGCTTTCATCGAGTGCATTTATATGCCGTAAAAGGGGGGGAGCTCCACCGTAGAGATTGGCAAGGAGTCCAATTAAAAGTATATTTCCGTTGTTCATATATGCTTTAAGATGCTTATTACCTGTTTTTTATTTTAGTGAAAATATAAGGGCGAATAATAAGCTTTCGTGAGGGTTGCTTTATTTATTAATTTTTATTCTAAAAATACCCATTATATTTTATAGCAGAAAGTCTGTTGTTAAGCGTATTGGCGTGGTGTAATTGATTCTGCAAAGAAAAAGGTAAAAACAAATCGAGTTTCTTGATTTTATTATGCTTTTGAGAATACTCTCTCTCATAGGGTGGTACTATTTTAGTGCAAAACCGACTTTTAAAAAAATAAAATATTTTGGATGTTTGGTGCGGTTAAGAAAAGTACTTAGAAAAGAATCCTTAACTTATAATACATTAAGAGACACATTTAAAAATCTTATTTCTAAGCTGTATTTTCTGACTCTCTTATTTTTTAATAGTGAATAAAAAAGAATATTAATTTAATTGCTAAAGAAGGAACGTTAATAGGTTCATAGCATGATAGGTTCTCTTCCTTATTGTCTTGATATTTTACGGACCATAGATCGTGACCGCTATATATCGGTTTTATTTGCGCCTAAAAAAAAGCGCAAAGCATTGGCTGCTCTTTACGCATTTAATGCTGAAGTTTCTCGTATTCGCGAAAATGTACATGACCCACGCATAGGAGAAATACGGTTACGTTGGTGGTATGATTCTATTGTTCATGGTGAAATGCAAACGAGTGGAAATAATCCGATTTTGACTGATCTATTGACAGCAATGACTCTTTTTAATTTACCTAAGACCGCTTTTTTACGTTATTGCGATGCACAAATTTTAGATCTTTATCACAATCCAATAGAAACGCTTCATGAGCTCGAGCATTATTATGGTGAGACAGCAAGTATCATTTTACAGCTTTCTTGTCAGATATTAGATCCTGATGTTGCACAAGATTTTACAGATATCTATGAACATGGAGGGATTGCTCAAGGATTAAGCGGTGTATTACGCCTTTTATCATTCATGCAATCACGATATCATTATTATTTACCTACTGATATGTTGAAGGCTGTAGGGGTGAAGAGGGAAGATTTAGAATCTCATCGTTTCAGTGATAAACAAAAGGGCTGCATTGTTGAATCTATGGTAGCATTATCACGCGATCATTATAGCAAATTTTACACGTATTCTCGTGTTTTACCTAGAGCTTTTAAGCCAGCATTTCTTCCATTGGTAATTATACCGGCTTCTCTTCAAAAAGCTCTTCAGCTGGGGGCGGAAATTTTTCAAGAAAATGCAACTTTGCCATTGATACATCGCTATTGGTTGATAACAAGGACAGCAATAAGTGGTAATTTTCCAAAAACATTGTAAAAGAACATTGTTACGTCGAAATTAAACCGATTTTTTCGTATTGAAGAAAGAAGGAGATATGGTGCTTTCAAATCATTTCTTTATTATCAAGAAACGGTGATGTGTTGGTGGCTATGAGTGCAAAAGAATAAGAAATTTTATAATCTTGAAAAAACAGTATATTTTCTCATCAAGTAATATATTTTATTCGTGTATTGGATAGGGGAGATGCAGAGAAGGCAAAATATGAGATAAAGTTTAATACATTCGTTCGTTTGATGAAGAACTTTTGATATTGAGTAGTCTGAATGTATTGGTCGCATCTCATTTATAAATGAAATACAATTTCTATTTTATTATTGAGAAAAGTTATCTTAACAGCCTATTAAGTCTCTAGAAAAAACTCTAATTTTTGAGAAAGTGTGAAGCTATAATTGATAATTATTGTGATATGCGAACATATTGATTGAGAACTCATTTTTTTCTCATATTGAATGAGAATCTTGAATAGAAAAGGATTTCTTCATTTTAAATTACTTTTATAATGAATTTTAAAAATATTTTATATATATCATAAGATGTATATCAATGAAAGTCATTTAAGAAGAAGCAATAGGCTCCTTATGAATGAATATTAAGAGTAGCAGTCGATGATATAATAGTAAATCTATTGAGTTCCTCCATTTTTATGCTTATGGAGAAGAAAGCCGGCACCATCATTATATTGGCTAGCTTGGGGGACTACAGCTCTTGGCTTTAAGACGGTTCATAAGAGCTACTTTCAGTCCTTTTTTAACAATTTTTATCCACACACGCATCCCGCTTTTATATGCAAGCAAGTGGTTTTAATTGATTCAATATACACAGATTTGAAATGAGAGAATCTTACAATATTCGGGACTCTCATTCAATATACAAAACAGTAAATTATCATTATAAATCAGTATATTGTCAATAAATGACAGGAGGGATATATAGCTTAATTAGCGACAACATTTACAGCCTTTGGATGGGTAATATTTCTTCATGCGTTGAAAAAACGATTCTACATTCCATTTAGCATTTTCTCGCAAATCTATACATGTACTGATTTGCGAGAAAATTTATCATTATACAAATGCTGCTTCTAAGATATAAGCAAATAAAAGATCTATCTTACCTCTTTAATGATAAACGAAGAGCGATAGACACTTTATCAAATAAGCCCTTTAAATTATGCACACTCTTTTTACTGGAGAGCGTTAAAGATCTGATTATAATTTGTGCTATTAATTTCCAAAGGATGTTCTTTATTGGCAACTTGGAGCATTTCTAGCTTAAGATCTTCTCTTATCATCATATCTATATTGGCGCGGACCTCAGTTGAAAGAGTATGAGACGTGATATCTTTAGGCATTGTTACAGTCTTTATTTGATAAATGATACGGTTTGTTGCAACCGGTCCTTTTATGACACCATAATGACCTTTGGGACCAGAAAACAAGGCTTTAACACCTTCAACACCAAGGACTTCAGATGAATCTTGACGCCGGAGGGCTGGTGTTGTTTGTTTTGTAACACCAAGGGTATGAGCAAGAGCAACAAGACTTTTTCCTTCCGTGAGCTGTTTGAGAGCATTTTTGGCTTTTTCATCAAGAAGACGTTGGATTTCCTCATTTTTCCATTGAGAAAGAACATCTAGCTTAGCTTCTTCAAGTGTCTTATCGTGGGCAGGAATAATTTTATCGACCTTATACCAGAGATACCCACCATTTTGAAAAGAGAGAGGATCAAGATCGACACCTTCGTTTGATTGATAGATGGCATTCAGTAAAATATCTTTTTGAGGTAAATCCGTGAGTATTGCACCTTCAAGCGTTTTCCCCGTTTTATCAATGGTAATTGTGCGCAAAGATAACTTGTATTGGTCAGCTAACTCTTTGAGAGAAGCACCCTCAAAACGAGCATTTTCAATGGCTAGATAATTATTACGAATATCATCCGTAGCACGATTTTGGGCAAGTATTTGGCGAATATTTTCTTCTACACTTTCAAAAGGAAGAGAGCTTGAGGGTTCAATATGTGTGATGCGAATGATAACAGGTCCCTGTAAGTCATTGATTACAGCACTGACTTGCCCTTGTTGGAGTTCAAAAATTTCGGATGCTAGATGGCTAGGAAGTTCATTTTCTGCGAGAGGCCCTTTTTGTATGTCATTAAGAGTCTTTTTTTCAGCTTTTACCAGTTCATCAAAACTCAATCCATCGGCTATTTTTTTTGCTGCATTATCGGCTTCTTCGCGTGAGGGGAATCGCAGTTCTTCGAATGTACGCTTTTCAGGGGTTACAAAACGTGAAGCATTTTGGGTATAATAAGCTTTTGCCTCATCTGTTGGGATATCTTTAGGTTTTACGAAATCATTAAGTTCCATAGATAATAAAGAGACAGTGCGGTATTCTGGAGTACGAAATTCATTTTGATGTGTTTCAAACCATTTTTGCAGTGTTTCGTCATCAGGATCAGCTGTTATTTCCTTTTCTTTTAGATCAATCATGAGATAATCTGCGATACGCATTTCTCCTTGATAAAGAGCAAGTGCTTTATAGAAGAGATCTGGTGCTTTCATATCAGAGAATAAAGCTGAAATAATTTGGTTACGCTTTTCTTTTCTGGTGTAATAATTAAGAAAAGCACTTTCACTGATACGTAAATGCTGAAGATAGTTATAAAATAAATTTTTATCAAAAGTGCCATTTATTTGGAACATATTATCAGTTCCAATCATACGCGCTATTGTATCTTTTGAAAGACTTATTTTCATTTTACGGGCTTGTTCATCAAGCAGTGTATTTTGTTGTAATTGATTAAACACAAAAGCGGGAATTTGGTATTGCTGCATTTCATTTGGCGTAAACATTCGTCCAAGATGAGCGGCATGTGCTAAACGTGCGCTTTGATCGGCAAGAGCGAGACGATAATCATCGACAGTTACTGTGGATTTTCCAGAAGTAATAAGGCCTCTTTCATTTTTGGTGTGTAACTGTGGTATCCCCCATAAAAGAATGAAGCATAAGAGTAAAATAGCAAGGAAAATTCTGGCAATCCAAGAATTTGCAGCATTTCTTACGATGTCAAGCATTGTTTAATTCCACTTTTAACATGAGTTATTATCAAAGCAGTAACGGAATTTGCAACAAAGACACGAAAGATGCAAGCTTTAAAGACTTGCTTTCACTTTATAATTTGGTACTTACAGATAAATAATATATTATAATAGCTCTTGAGGTGAAAATATGTCTCCAAATATTCGGCCTTTTCTTGCTGGAAATTGGAAAATGAATGGAACGAGTGAATCGCTTGGAGAGTTGCGTGCTATTGCTACAGGCGTTAGCTCTGATCTAGGTCATTTGTTTGAAGCTTTAATTTGTGTTCCAGCAACGCTTTTATCGCGTGCTTCTGATACGCTGGATGGTGAAAATCTCCTTTTAGGAGGACAAAATTGTCACTTTGATGACTATGGCCCTTATACTGGAGATATTTCAGCTTTTATGCTTAAAGAAGCGGGAGCAAGTCATGTTATTATCGGGCATTCAGAACGTCGTACAGTGTATCAGGAAAATGATGCTATTGTTTGCGCCAAAGTGCAAGCAGCGTGGCGAGCAGGGCTTGTGGCTCTTGTATGTATTGGTGAAACATTGGAAGAACGCAACAATAATAAAGTGCTGGATGTTCTCGCACAGCAGCTTGAGGGATCTTTACCAGATGATGCAACAGCAGAGAATATCATTATCGCTTATGAACCTGTTTGGGCGATAGGCACCGGCAATACAGCAACTGTAGAAGATATTGCAAAAGTGCATCATTTCATTCGTGATGAGATGTGCTCTCGTTTTGGGGAGGAAGGGAATAATATGCGCCTTCTTTATGGTGGATCAGTAAAACCATCCAATGCATTTGAGCTTTTAAGCATTGCTCATGTTAATGGTGCTTTGATAGGTGGAGCAAGTTTAAAAGCGATTGATTTTTTAACTATTTGCGATGTTTATCGTAAATTATAGCGGAGAAATTTGAGTTACCCCTTGGATTGTGTGTTATTTATGTGTAAATAACCATGAAAGAGTTATTTGAAGAGCAGGGTTTATGCAAACAGTACTTATTGTTATTCATTTATTGATTGTGATTACTTTGGTTGGCGTTATATTAATCCAACCTTCAGAAGGTGGTGGGCTCGGTGTGAGTAATAGCTCAGGGTTGATGAAAACTCGTGGATCTCGAAACCCTTTAACACGTTTGACTGCTATTTTAGCCTGTTGTTTTTTTGTTGTGTCTATTGGACTTACCGTGGTGAGTAATATATCAAATTCTAGTTCTGATATTTTAAAGCGTATACCGGTTAATTCCGAGCAGAATTCTACCGATAAAGGCTCAGGATCAGTCCCATCAGCAGATGGTGAGTCTTCCCCTTCTATTCTTGAGCAGCTAGGAGGTCCTTCGAATTCTCCGCAGGAACAGAAACAGTCCACAAATCCTGAAGCAGAAAGCCCAGTTCCACCGGTTCTTGAAAATACAGTTCCGGATAACACTACAAAATAGTTTTTTAAGAAAATATAGACTTTTTAAAAAAGGTGATTTTTTCACCTTTTTTATTTTAGAAGAAAAATTGTTTCTTTTTGCATTTTTTGCTGGAAAAATCATTATAAATTGCTTATCACCATAAGCCCATGGCACGTTATGTTTTTATTACTGGTGGTGTGGTTTCTTCCCTTGGAAAAGGCATCGCAGCAGCGGCGTTAGCAGCGTTATTACAGGCTCGTGGCTATCGCGTACGTCTTCGCAAACTTGATCCTTATTTAAATGTTGATCCAGGTACGATGTCACCTTATCAACATGGTGAAGTATTTGTGACCGATGATGGTGCAGAAACGGATCTTGATCTTGGTCATTATGAGCGTTTTACTGGGCGTTCTGCAAATAGCCAAGATAATATTACAACAGGGCGTATTTATCGCAATATCATTGAACGAGAGCGGCGTGGTGATTATTTGGGGGCAACAGTCCAAGTTATTCCTCATGTTACAGATGAAATTAAGAGATTCATTACGATGGGAAATGAAGAATTTGATTTTGTTTTGTGTGAGATAGGTGGAACGGTTGGTGATATTGAAGCAATGCCTTTTCTAGAAGCGATTCGTCAGCTTCGCAATGAGCTACCGAGACAAAATGTCGTTTATGTCCATCTCACATTAATGCCTTATATTCCTTCGGCAGGTGAATTAAAAACGAAACCAACACAACATTCTGTCAAAGAATTGCAAGCAGTTGGTATTTCTCCTGATATTTTGCTTGTACGTGCAGATCGATCTATTCCAGAAACAGAACGATGCAAATTATCACTTTTTTGCAATGTTCGCTCCAATGCAGTCATTCAGGCATTAGATATGCCAACAATTTATGATGTTCCTATGGCATACCATAAGGAGGGTTTGGACTCTGAAGTTCTTTGCGCTTTTGGAATCGATTCGGCTCCTTCCCCCAAGATGGATCGTTGGGAAGATATTACGCATCGCATTCACCATCCTGAAGGAGAAGTTACGATTGCTGTTGTAGGAAAATATACGGGCTTAAAGGATGCTTATAAATCCCTTATCGAAGCGATTGCGCATGGTGGTTTAGCGAATAAAGTGAAGGTTAATATTGAGTGGATTGATTCGGAACTTTTTGAAAAAGAAGATTCTGTTTCAGCTTTACAAAAAGCCCATGGAATTTTGGTTCCAGGTGCTTTTGGGGCACGAGGGTCTGAAGGGAAGATTCGAGCAATTCAATTTGCACGAGAGCGTAAAGTTCCATTTTTAGGAATTTGTTTTGGAATGCAATTAGCTTGTATAGAAGCTGCACGCAATATTGCACAGATTGAGAATGCTTCATCAAGTGAATTTTGCGAAACAGACAATCCAATTGTAGGTTTAATGACAGAATGGCTTAAAGGAGACGTTCTTGAAAAACGTACAAGAAATGGTGATCTCGGCGGTTCAATGCGCCTTGGTGCTTTTGCTGCTGAATTAAAGGAAGAGAGTCATATTGCTCAAATTTATGGGATGACCAAGATTGTCGAGCGACATCGTCATCGTTATGAGGTCAATATTGATTATAAGGATAAGTTAGAACAGTGTGGTTTGATTTTTTCTGGGATGTCTCCTGATGGTATTTTACCAGAAACGATAGAATATGTAGATCATCCATGGTTTATTGGTGTTCAATATCATCCAGAATTAAAATCTCGTCCTTTTGATCCACATCCGCTTTTTTCTTCTTTTATTGAAGCCGCTGTAGAACAAAGTCGATTAGTTTAATGCATAAATTTGGTTACTTTGCTTTTGAGGGATAAAATGACTAAACCAAATGCCCGTGTGAAAGTTGGAAATATGATTTTTTCAAATGAAATGCCTCTTTCATTAATTGCAGGGCCGTGTCAGATGGAAAGTCGAGATCATGCTTTTGAAATGGCTGGTCGTATTAAAACAATTACCGATCAGCTTGGTATCAGGTTTGTTTATAAATCAAGTTACGATAAAGCCAACAGAACCTCTTTGAGTGCGGCACGCGGCATTGGTCTTGAAAAAGCAATGGCTATTTTTTCTGATTTAAAAAAAGAGTTTGATTGTCCCATATTAACTGATGTGCATACAGAAGAGCAATGTACAATTGTTTCTTCTACAGTTGATATTTTACAAATACCGGCTTTTTTATGTCGTCAAACAGATCTTTTGGTAGCAGCCGCTAAAACAGAATGTGTTATTAACATTAAAAAAGGTCAGTTTTTAGCGCCGTGGGACATGGAGAATGTTTTAAAAAAGGTTGTTTACAGTGGTAATCCGAATGTTATGCTTTGTGAGCGAGGCACGTCATTTGGTTACAACCGACTTGTTTCTGATATGCGTTCGTTGCCTATTTTACGTTCATTGGGTGCTCCTGTTATTTTTGATGCAACACATTCTGTTCAAGAGCCGGGTGGTCATGGTTCTTCATCTGGTGGACAGCGTCAATTTGTTGAAATTTTAGCGCGTGCGGCTGTTTCTGTTGGGGTCGCAGGTATTTTTTTAGAAACGCATCAAGATCCAGATAATGCGCCTTCTGATGGACCCAATATGATTAAAATTGATGATTTACAAAGATTGCTTGAGACTTTAATGAAATTCGATTATCTGTCAAAGAAACTGAATTGAGAAGAAAAAGTATTTCATTAATAGGTTGTTAGAAATGAATCGCGACTTTTATCGGGTAAGGAAATACATATGACTATAATTGTCGATATCATTGGACGTGAAGTTCTTGATAGCCGTGGTAATCCAACGGTAGAAGTTGATGTTCATTTGGAAAATGGTGCGTTTGGTCGTGCTATGGTTCCTTCGGGAGCTTCAACGGGAGCACACGAGGCTATAGAACTTCGTGATGGTGGTTTGCGCTATCAAGGAAAAGGTGTTGAAAAAGCAGTTGCTGCAGTCAATGGCGAAATTCTTGAAGAACTTGGTGGTCGGGATGCAACAAATCAAATCGCTATTGATCAAGCCATGATTGCTTTGGATGGAACGCCAAACAAAGCCCGTCTTGGTGCCAATGCACTTCTTGGTGTTTCATTAGCTGTTGCAAAAGCAGCTGCGGCTTCATTAAATTTACCTTTGTATCGTTATATTGGGGGTACACAAGCGCATATTCTTCCAACACCTATGATGAACATTATTAATGGTGGCGTTCATGCTGATAACTTGATTGATTTTCAAGAGTTTATGATTATTCCTATAGGAGCGCCTACTGTTCGAGAAGCAATTCGTTATGGTGCTGAAATTTTTCATGCGTTGAAAAAGCGTTTAAAGGGTGCAGGTTATAATACCAATGTTGGTGATGAAGGTGGTTTTGCACCTCAATTTAAAAGCGCTGATCAAGCAATTGATTTTATTATGGAATCTATCATGATATGTGGTTATAAACCAGGTGAACAAATTGCCATTGGTTTAGACTGTGCTTCAACCGAATTTTATAAAAATGGCTCGTATTTTTATAAAGGTGAGGGAAAATGCCGTGACACCCAAGAGCAGGTAGAGTATTTAGTGCAACTTGTGAAAAGTTATCCTATTGTTACAATTGAAGATGGAATGGCAGAGGATGATTGGGAAGGTTGGAAGCTACTCACGGATACAATTGGAGAAAAATGTCAGCTTGTTGGCGATGATTTGTTTGTAACAAATTCAGCACGTTTGCGTGATGGTATTAAAATGGGGGTAGGCAATTCTATCCTCATAAAAGTGAATCAAATTGGTACATTAAGTGAGACACTTGATGCTGTAGAAGTAGCACATAAAGCAGGTTATCGTACTATTATATCTCATCGTTCAGGCGAAACAGAGGATTCTTTTATTGCAGATCTTGCGGTTGCAACGAATTGTGGACAAATTAAAACAGGTTCTCTTGCACGTTCGGATAGATTAGCAAAATACAATCAACTTATTCGTATTGAAGAAATGCTAGGAGCCCAAGCGCGTTATGCTGGTGATGTATATCGTTGATAGTTGTGAGCACAAAGTGTGATAGTATGATATTATTTAGATTATGAAATTGAGATTTCTTATCAAAGACATATACGCAGTAATTTTATAGGTATTTAAATTTATAGGGATTAAGATGAGAGGTATAATTATTACTCAAGATCAAGGAATGTATCTCGTTTCGGGTGATGACGGTAAGCGTTATCAGTTTGCGACTTGGGATTGGTTGGGAAAGAAACCACCAAGGATTGGTGATACTGTTGATTTTGTCTATGAAGGCGGTGTGGTTAGTTCTGTTTTTCCGTTGTTGAGATCAAGTACAGAGAACTCAAAGATAATGTTTGCACTTCTTTGTTGGGTTGCAGGTATCTTTGGTGTTCATCGTTTTATGGTTGGGAGAGTTCGGACGGGTACTTTAATGCTCGTTTTATCTTTATCAGTTTTTGGATTGATGATTACCGGTATTTGGGCAATAGTTGATTTTATACTCATTGTTGCTGGAAAATTTACGGATAAAGATGGGAATCAGATCACAGACTTGTAAAAATCTTATAATAAAAAGGAGGTAATTTAGCCCGCTTTTTATTTTTATCAATATATTAAGTTCATAATAGCTCTGCGTTATTGTATTACATGTCTTTAATGTAAAATATTAAAAGGCTATGCACAGTTGAACAAAAATATTGAAAAAACTGTGCTATTTTATATAGGTAAAACAAAAGCGCAAATCAATTACAGCGTACTTTAGGTTGCTTCTTATAGCAGGGAAAACTTAGTTATTTGGGGGGGCAAAACTATTCCAATTACACATTTATCATGGTTTTTATGCGTTTTATTTATACCGTGAGGTTAATCCGCATATCATCGAATTAGAAATAATCTCTTTATGAATAACACATGAGGAGAAGCTTTATAGGTGGGCAAGGATGAAAGGTAAGATTATTGGTCATGATCAAGGAGATTATTTCGTTTCAGGAGCTGACGGTAAGCGTTATCAATTTTCAAGTTTCGACTGGTTAGGAAAAAAATACCAAAGGTAGGGGATACCATTGATTTTGTATATGAAGATAATGTTGTTAAACCTGTTCTCCTTCTTGAGTCAAAAAGAATTAGAGCAATCAAGATCAGCTTTGGCAGTTATTTGTTTTGGGGGATGGTTAGGTATTCACCGCTTCATAGCTGATAAAATTGGAATGGGTATCGTAATGCTTCTCATTAAATGTAACAGGTATAGAACTTTTTATCAATATACCGTGGTCATTTATTGATTTTATAGTTATTTTATCTGGGTATTTTAGGGATGCAAATAGCAATAAAATTACCAAGTTATAGCAATTCAACAAAAGTATAATATAAACAAATATTTTATTTATTTATCAATATATTAATTTAATAATGTAAATTACTTTAGTCTATGTCTTTAATATTAAATAAAAGTATTGAAAAAGACTGTACTATTTCATATGAAAAAAACAAAAGTACAAATCAAACAGCGTGTTTTGTATTGCCGCTTATAATTGCGAGAATTTGGGGTTGTTGGGGAATTTTTAGCTTTTTCAATTTTCATATATCACTGTGAGTACAGATCGTATTCATGCTGTGAAGTTTATTTAACATGTTATCATATTAGAAGAAAAGATTCTTTATGAATAACAATTTTATAGGTGGTGAAGATGAAAGGTAAGATTATTAGTCAGGATCAGGGAAGTTATTTCGTTTCAGGTGATAATGGTAAGTGCTATCAATTTGCGGATTGGAATTGGACAGAAAAAAACGCCGAAGATTGGTGATATGGTTGATCTTGTCTGTGAAGGGTATAACGGTAAATCTATTAAGCACCTCCATCTTTACGTTTATGAAGAAGCAAGCTGGCACCACCATTATATTCGCCAGCCCCTAATGTTGTGACAGATCTTGCATTAAGCCGATTCATAAGAACCATTTTTAAATCTTTTCTTATACAGTTTTTACCCACACGCCAGCCCTGCTTATGACGTGCAAGCGAATGGTTTTGATTGATTCAAGATAAACAGATTTGAAATAAAAGAATTTTACCGTATTCGGGGTTCTAATTCAATATGAATAACGCTAGATTATCTATATAAATCAATGTTTTGACTAGATGAAGCTGTATTTTCATTTCAGGGAAAATTTAAATAGAATATGAAAGATTTTTTCTCAGGATAC
The DNA here is from genome assembly GCF_042196725.1 of Bartonella sp. AC158YNML. NCBI lineage: Bacteria > Pseudomonadati > Pseudomonadota > Alphaproteobacteria > Hyphomicrobiales > Bartonellaceae > Bartonella > Bartonella sp. AC158YNML. The sequence goes on along the minus strand of NZ_JBHIQU010000011.1, from coordinate 17,318 downwards.
AAAAGCAGGAATGACTCGCTTTCATTCACCTTTATCTTCCTTTACATATATGCTGCTTGTGTTCGATTGGATGTTGATTTACAAGCTACAGCGAAAGTACAAGCTTTATAAAGAAAATACGCTATAAAACGCGTAATAGAATGGTCATGAATTGGAAAGACATTTGGGCTTTGTCAGATATTATTTCCAATAATGATAGCGCTTATGGCTTTTTATTCTTATGGTGTTTTTACACATTCTTTGCATTACATCTGTAAAGGTTAAATGCAAGACAATGTATAGCCCCCCCTTGATTTGAGCGTAAAAAGTTGATGTGATACTCAGATTTTGGGATGTCTTTATCAGTAGAAACATATTGAGAGTGATTAAATAAGCATGCTCTGTGTTATGCAATATTTTATTTTTTCTACATTCATCCGTGGTCTTCTTTAGTGAAAATTGTTTGGCAAAGGATAGGAGATAAAACAAACTCGAAGCATATCTCCATGGGTTTTATTCTTGGCTTTTTGAAACGATTGAGTTTTCTTATGAGGAGGCTAAAAACATTTTGAATCATGGGGGAGGGAGCAAAGTGGAGCTACAGCTTTGTCTTTGTACAGACTGTTGAGAGTAGTGTCTGTATTTTTATAGCAGAATGGTCAAGATATCTTCATTCTTATTTTGTTATTAAGATAAAAAATTTTTTATAAAAATATGTTATGTTTTCTATTGAAAAAAGTTATACGGTGGAGAGAGTCTTTTATATTGAGAATAAGTTCTTTTTACATTGTAAAAGAACGTATGCAGGAAGGTAATTGATAGATTTCTGATCTGAGGGAAATATTTTTATCCATTGCGTTTTGTATATTTCAATTTTAGGAAAATGAACAATGATTATACATTGGGAAATTACATATTGGGATAGAAGGGGCCTTCATTACCTTGCGGACAGGTCCAAGTGATATTTTGGTTCGGATCTTTGATGTCGCACGTTTTACAATGTATGCAATTTGAAGCGTTGATCATATAAGTCAGATGATCATTATGTTCTAGCCATTCGTAGACAGCGGCGGGGCAATAGTTTGTGGAAGGTCCTCCGTAGATTGCATATTCAGAGTCCTTTTGTTTTTTTAATGAGGCTATTTTTAAATGGTAAGGTTGATTTTCTTCATGGTGTGTATTGGAAAGGGCAACACTTGAAAGGCGATCAAAGGTTACAACGCCATCTGGTTTTGGGTAAGCAATGGGTTGAAATTTTTCTGCTGGTTCAAGGCATGCATAATCTTCTTTTCCATGGGAGAGTGTTTTAAATAAGGAAAATCCGAACAGTTGTTGCCACCACATATCAAAACCGGCAAGTTTAATTCCATATTTTGTCCCATATTTTGCCCAGAGCGGTTTGGCATTTCGCACTTTATAAAGATCTTTGCCAATGAGCCCTTTTCGCCATTGTTCTTCGATTTCTTTAACCTCATCATGGACACGCCCTTGAGCAAGAGCGGTAGCGATTTTATCGGCAGCTAATATGCCAGATAAGATGGCATTGTGTGATCCTTTGATACGAGGAACATTGACAAATCCAGCAGAGCAGCCAATAAGTGCCCCACCCGGAAAGGTGAGTTTTGGTACAGATTGCCAACCTCCTTCGCTGATAACACGTGCACCATAGGAAAGACGCTTTGCACCTTTAAAGATTTTATAGAGTTTTGGATGTGTTTTAAAACGTTGAAATTCTTCAAAGGGAGAAAGATAAGGATTTTTGTAATCTAAGTGCACAACAAAACCGACAGAAATGATATTGTTTTCTTGGTGATAAATAAAGCCACCACCACCGGTATTATTGTCTAAGGGCCAACCCGTGAAATGTTGTACTAAACCGCGTTGGTGTTTGTTGGGATCAATTTCCCAGAGCTCTTTGAGACCAAGACCAAATTTTTGTGGTTCACGATTTTTGCTAAGGTTGAAATGTTGTATCAGTTGTTTTGCAATTGAGCCGCGTGCTCCTTCCGCAATTAAAGTATATTTTGCCAATAAAGCCATACCAGGCATATAATTTTTTCCAGGAGTTCCATCTTTGTTAAGCCCCATATCACCGGTGAGAACACCAATAATCGCTTTGTTATCGTTTTGGATAATCTGTGTTACGGCAAAACCGGGATAGATTTCAACACCCAATGCTTCAGCTTTTTTGCTTAACCAGCGGCAAACGTTTCCAAGCGAAACGATATAACATCCGTCATTTGATAAGATTTTGGGATGCAGAATATTGGGAAATATTGTAGCTTTTTGAGGCTTTAGAAAAAAAAACTGGTCATGGGTAACAGGGGTCGTGAAGGGATGATCATTGTCATTTCGCCATTCTGGTAAGAGTGTATCGATGCCAATGGGGTCAATAACTGCGCCAGAGAGAATATGGGCACCAACTTCGGTCCCTTTTTCAACAATTGTGACAGAAAGCTCAGGATTAATTTGTTTCAAACGAATTGCGGCAGAAAGCCCTGCAGGTCCTGCTCCGACAATGACTATGTCAAACTCCATACTTTCACGTTGGTCATGTAGAGGTGTTTTCATGGCTTATAAAGCTTTCTCCAATTCTGGAATAATTTGGTGGAGATCACCTACAAGGGTGTAATCGGCAATTTGCATGATGGGAGCTTCTTCATCGTTATTAATGGCAACAATAATTTGTGCATCCATTATACCGGCTAAATGCTGGATTGCACCGGAAATGCCAACGGCGATATAGAGTTCAGGGGCAACGACCTTTCCTGTTTGTCCAATTTGCCAATCATTGGGAGCATAGCCTGCATCCACTGCTGCGCGGCTGGCACCTAAAGCAGCATTTAATTTGTTTGCAAGAGGAAGAAGCAGGGCCATAAATTTCTCTTGAGAACCAAGACCACGCCCGCCTGATATAATAACACGGGCTGAGGTGAGATCAGGACGATCACTTTTGTTTGTCTCTGATTTTACGAAAGAAGAAAGATTTGGATTGGGAGCTGGTGTTATTGTTTTAATGGGAGCAGAATTATTTTGGGAAGGCGTTGGGGTGAAAGAAGCGGTGCGAACTGTTATAATCTTTTTATAATCATTGGTGCGTACAGTTTCAAATGCATTGCCTGCATAAATTGGTCGTTTGAAGGTATCGGGTGAAAGAATGGCGGTAATATCTGAAATTTGCATAAGATCAAGAAGAGCTGCTACGCGCGGCATCACATTTTTCCCAGTACTGTTGGATGCTGCCATGATCACATCATAATCATTTGCTAACGTGAGAATTGTATCTGCCATAGGCTCGGCAAGTTGATGGGCTAAATAGTCTGCTTTTGCAATAAGAACTTGCCGCACACCATCAAGTTTAGCACTGTTTTCCGCTATCGTTTGAATTTTTTCTCCGCAAACCAGAATATCGATATCATTACTGAGTACGCGTGCAGCGGTGAGTACTTTTGCTGTTTCTTCTGTATTATGATCGGCCAGTAAAAGAATTGCCATAAGTTTTTACCCTTTTATGTAAGTGTTGCTTTTACTCTAGTGGAGAGAATATTAAATGCAGTTCTTTTGTTTTAGCGCACTGACAAGCTCTCCTACATTAGCTACTTTAATACCGGATTGACGGGGTTTGGGTTCTTCAACGCTTAAAATTGTTAAGCGTGCTTTCGTATCGATGCCAAGATCAGTCAGCGCTTTTTGTTCAATGGTTTTCTTTTTTGCTTTCATAATATTAGGGAGAGAGGTGTAGCGCGGTTCATTGAGCCGTAGATCGGCGGTCATAACCATGGGAAGGGGAAGAGAAAGGGTTTGTGTTCCATTATCAACTTCACGAATAACTGTAGCATGCCCATTTTCTATGTTAAGATGTGAGGCAAAAGTTGCCTGTCCCCACCCAAGAAGAGCGGCGAGCATTTGTCCTGTTTGGTTGCTATCGTCATCAATCGCCTGTTTTCCTAAAAAGACCATATCAGGTTTTTCTTCATCAACTATGGCTTTGAGAACCTTAGCAATTGCTAAGGGTTCAAGTGTTTGATCCGTGGTGATAAGAAGTGCGCGATCAGCCCCCATTGCAAGTCCTGTTCGTAGAGTTTCTTGGGCTGCTTCTGGTCCGATTGAAACAAGAATAACTTCTGAAATTTTACCGGATTCTTTCTGGCGAATTGCTTCCTCTACGGCTATCTCATCAAAAGGATTCATAGACATTTTTACGTGAGACAGATCAACGCCTGTGCTATCGGGTTTGACACGTATTTTGATATTATAATCAACAACACGTTTGATAGCGACAATTATTTTCATGATGATCCTCTTTGTTGTATGATTACAAGTTTATAGCAATACTCATAAGAAACAAAATTGTTTAGAATGAAGTCTTATTTATAACTTGTGTTTTCTTTCATATAAGCTTTTTTTACGTTTACTTGTACTTTCTTGTTGTCATTTTCAATCTTCATATCTTCTGCATTGCCATAATTGCCTTATTTGCTTGAATAAAAAGTAAAAAAATCACTCTGTCTTATGATATTTTTTTCATTTTATATGCTCTGTTTATGATGGCGCATCAGGGGCTTTAGGCAATGAAAAAATTAAGTGAAAAAAATAAAAATGGGGGAATGATTTTGCTCTTCAAATCTTGAGGACAAAAAAATAGAGATTTTTCTTTCAAATATTTTAAATAAAGATTGGGGCGAAATATTTCTAACAAAAAAGTTTTTGGGCGTTCTTAAAGCTCTATTTACTAAAATAGAGCACACTTTATTCATCATTTGTGCGATTCTTTTCAAAAAGGTTAATGAGGGGTAAGCGTTTGTGAATACGAAGGGTCATACGATCAACCAGCCGATCAATCAGGTTAGGAATGATAAATTCTCTTCTTTTATTGAACAGAAGGAGAGAACGGATGCGCCTATGGATGTAACGATGTCGGATATTGCTCAAAAATTACGCACTGTTCATGCACAAATGCAAATGAAGCATTCTTCCCGTTCTTTGATAGAGCAGGGGGCTTTAGAAGAGCATTTTAAATCTTACTTAGATGATATTAGTCGGGCCATTTTGGCTGAATATTATATCCGTCGTCAAAGAGAAAAAAAGCTTTTTGAATCTTTAGAGCAGATTAAAACAATTGTTCAAAGTTTACAGAGTGAAAAAAAGAGCTTAGAAGAAGTAGCGGTAACACGACCGGTGTCTCGTTCAAAATCACCTGATTCTGTTGTACAAAAACTTGCTCATATGGAATATGAGGGAAATAAAGAACGCTTATCACTTCAAAAGGTTCAAAATTTTTCGAGACAAAACGGTATAATTCCACTCCAAACAAATGTTAAAAATGTGGCGCAGAAAGAAAATAAAAGCTCTTTGCCAAGTGATACTATGAAGCCTTCTTTTAAAAAGGTTGAGGGAGCCGTAGAGTGTGCTTCGATAGAAAAAAAGGATATGGGTATTCAGGCACCTAATCGTGGCATTGAGAACGATTTTTCTTCTTTAAAGGCGCAGTCTCAAGAGAGTGTTTCGTTTTTATCTCATTTGGTAAAAAAAAGTGTTCTTTGTTTTTTAACCGTTGCATTTATGGTAGCGATAACGTTATGTCTTTACAGCGTTTTAAAAGGAGCGCGTTTTTTTTAGTTTTTATGATGTTGATGTTAATAGATGTGAAATGTATTGCGCATTCGTGGATTATGCGAAAGTTGTATAGCAATTAAAATTATCCTTTTAAACACGCAACAGAGATTATTGGAAAAGAGGATAATTGGAGAAAGATTCTCTCAATTGTTAAAAAGCCTCAGATTATCTTGAAGGTTCTGTAAGTGAGTATTTATTTACCAATTGCTGAAATGTCTCTCAATATGCTGATTTTGATTGGTATGGGAGTCGTTGCTGGTTTTTTTTCTGGTCTTTTTGGAATTGGGGGCGGTTTTCTTATCACTCCTTTATTGATTTTTTATAATATCCCTCCTGCTATTGCTGTTGGAACAGGTGCAAATCAGATGATTGCGTCATCTGTAACAGGAGCGATTACCCATTTTAGAAGACGTACGCTCGATATCAAACTTGGTATTCTTTTGGCGATTGGAGGAGGGGGGGGGGCTTTAATCGGGATTCAGATTTTCTCTGTTTTGAAAAAATTAGGTCAATTAGACTTAATGATTTCTCTTCTTTATGTGATTCTTCTTGGAAGTGTAGGAAGCTTGATGATTGTTGAAAGTTGGTATGATATGATGCGCAAGCGTAAGGCAGGAAAAGCCAATATTCGTCTTGCTGGTCGACATAACTGGATTCATCGCTTACCGTTAAAAATGCGTTTTCGGACATCTATGATCTATGTCAGCATTATTCCAGTTTTAGGGATTGGTCTCATTGTAGGGTTGTTGTCTTCTATTATGGGAATTGGTGGGGGGTTCTTTATGGTACCAGCATTGATTTACCTTCTGCGTGTTCCAACCAATGTGGTGATTGGAACTTCACTTTTTCAGATCACATTTGTGTCTTCTTTCACGACAGTTTTACAAAGTATGACTCATCAGTCCGTTGATATTGTCCTGGCTTTTTTATTAATGCTGGGAGGAAGTATTGGTGCGCAATATGGAACACGGGCTGGACGGAAGTTAAAGGCGGAACAATTGCGTATGGCACTTGCGTTTTTGGTGTTGATTGTGTGTATGCGTCTTGCTTTTCAATTATTTATACGCCCCGATAATCTTTTCTCTCTGGATATTCTTATGAGATAAAAATGGGTAGATTATTTTCTTTATGCATCATTACAAGTTGCTTTTGTTTTGTTTCTTTTTCTACATGGTCACATGTTGGGACGACAGCGACATTCGTTGATCAAGTTGATCACGAAACTGTTCAAATTATCGTAACAACAAATACGATTACTGTGGATGCAAATTTTGCTGGTCGTGATCTTTATATTGCTGGTGTTTTGGAAAATATTGATCCGTTATATGCTCGACAAAACCGTTATGATGTTGTTGTGAGCTTGGAGGGACAAGATCGGACAATGGTGATGCGAGAAAAAAAACGTAATGCCGGTGTTTGGGTTAATACAGATTCTCTTATTTTTAAAAAGGTTCCTCTTTTTTACTCTATGGTCACAACACGTGAAATTGACGATATTACGAGTGTTGAAGATTATAAACGCTTGGGGTTAGGATTACTTTATTTGCCATTGCAGACGGATGAAAAAGATCAGAAAAAAATACAGATCTTTCGCGATGAACTTATAAAACTGCAAAAAGCCAAAAGCCTTTATTATGAGGAAGTAGGGGGTGTTCGTTTTGGTTCTGACACGCTTTTTACTGCACATTTTCGTTTACCAACCAATATTCCTGTTGGACATTATAAGGTTCGTGCTTATCTTTTTCGTGATGGTCAGTTTATTGATAGTACAACAACGACTCTTGAAATTGTTAAAGCACATATCGCTTATACAATTTTTTACGCAGCACATAAGTATCGTTTCTTATATGCTATTGTTGCGGTGATCATTGCTGTTACCACAGGATTTTTATGTCGTTTGATTTTTCGAAAAGACTAGCGCAAGGAAAATGTTGAGGCTTTTATTTTTTATGAAAAATGCGTAAGATAAGAAAGATAGGCACAACAACAATCGCTCCCGTCATGGTGATATGAAAGAAGTTTGTGAGCGTTATAAATCCTGTTGCCCATAGAGACTGAAAAAAATCTATAATTTTCTGTATGAGACTTTTGGGTGTCCATCCCAAAAAATTCATTATGATGCCAATAAAAAATGAAAGGATGAGCAATTTTAAACTAACATGGTGGCTTAATGTGCCTCCAAGAAAAGCACGAAAAGAATCTGACAATTTTTTCTTTCGGTTCATTTTAATATACTTTCAAATATCTTGTTTTTTCATTGTATCATCATAGTACAGTGATGTCTTTGTTATAAAGGAGAAAGATTTTTTATTTTTTCTTACTTTTTTGGAGTTTATTACCTTAGTACTGGTGTAATATCAGTGCTTTAAAATATACGCGCGTTCTCTTGCCTTTTTTGCGATATTTTCATGGCGCTTTTTTCATTAAATGAAGAGATATCCTTTCGTTTCTGAGAACTTGTAGGGGAGTTCTTGTAGCGTTTCGATATTTCGTATTAGGATAAGAGTTCTAGTCTATTGAAGATTTTATAACGGATTTATTATTGTTGTGTATTGAAATAATATTTCAAGGCATTTTACTTAAAAAAAGACTATCTATTCTGATAAGGGTATGCTTATATAGGTATTATATTTAGGTATTTCAACCTTAGTGCATTGAAAAGATATTTTTTGCTGAAAAAATGTAAGCAATGAAGTAAGTGTTGTTAGAGGAGCAAAGGTATTTAAAATACGATGTGGAAAAAAGTTTTGTTATGTGCGGGTGTGTAAAGGAATATCAGGGGGGAGCCCATGCTCCTTTTATTTAGAAATAAAATGTAATTTAAAAGCTGTTATTTGGCAGAGGATTATGGAAAAATTCAAAATTCCTCTTGTAGGGGGAGGAGATCATGTCGGTTGATGGGTGAATTTTCCTGTTTTGTTAAAATGTCAAATTGTTATTAGAGCTCTTTGTTATTAAGGCGCTTAAGCTAACGAGGAAGAGTCTTTTGATGGCATAAAAAGACGAGAGGAAAGAAGAGACGCACTTGCCCAACAAAAGAGAGAAAATAGTGGTTTTATAGTCTTCAATCGTAGGCGTTATGACATCATGAATAAGCTCTGTTATGGGGGGCATTGTATGTCAGAGTGTTTGTTGTTGCGTGTTTTGGTTTGTCTTGGCTTATAGGTATGGGCAGAAGGCGTGGTTGGTAAGTGGTGTTGTTTGAAGGTTTTAATACTTTGTTTGAGGCGCTTATGGATCATCTAACCTTATTATTAAGCATGTGCTTGTTGTGTGGGAAATTTATATAATAAACTTTAAAAGGAAAAGTCTATGAACTTGAAGAAAAAAATATTAAAGAATAGCAGCTCTCTTGTTTCTGCTTTTATAGCACTGGGGATGGTTGCACAACAGGTTTCAGCAAAAACTCCTGCTGACACCCTTGTGATGGCTTGGAATATTGATTCAATTAGTACATTTGATCCCGCTCAACTTAGTGATGTTTATGGAAGTGAAATTGTCCGCAATGTTTGTGATAGTTTGGTCAGTACCGCAACGGATGATCCTGCTAAAATGGTTCCGGCATTAGCTACACATTGGGATGTTTCAGGGGATGATCACAGTACGGTGATTACTTTTCATTTGCGTGATAGTTTGAAGTTTAATGATGGCAGATCAGCCAATGCCAATGATCTTGTTTGGGGTATGAAGCGGATTGTCAAATTGAAGATGACCAATGCGGCAATTTTTAATGAATATGGAATTACAGAGCAAAATGTTGATGATGCTTTGCAAGCCCCTGATGAAAAAACAGTGGTGATGAAATTTGATAAGCCTTATCCAGCAGAGCTTATTCTTAATAATATTGTTGCAAGTCCAGCAACAGCTTTGCTTGATCGTAAGACAATTATGAAGCACGAAAAAGATGGCGATCTGGGAAATCAGTATTTGAAGAGTCATGCTGCTTGTGTTGGTCCTTATCAGTTAAGCAGTTGGCGCCCTGGAGAAGCTCTTTTGTTACGTGCGAGTTCCCATTATTGGGGCGAGGCGCCTAAATTGAAGCAGATTCTCATTCGTCATGTTATGGAGCCTGGAACACAACGTTTATTGTTGCAAAAGCATGATATTGATGTTGCTCGTGATTTGTCCCCTGAAGATCTTGCAGATCTGCAAAAAACAACAGATGTTAAAATCGAAGAAGTGTTAGAGCCATCCATGATGTATTGGGGATTTAACATGACAAATCCCATTTTTGCTAAGGAAAAAGTACGCTTGGCGATGCGTTATCTTATTGACTATGAAGGTCTTGGCAAGAAGCTTCTCAAAGGGATTGGTGTTCCACGGGCAAGTTTTATTCCTCTTGGTAACTTTGGGGCTCTGGATGAAAAAGAAGGACAACCCTTTACATTTGATGTTGCAAAAGCCAAGCAGCTTTTAGCAGAGGCCGGTTATCCGAACGGATTTGAGGCAAATTTTCTTGTCTCAAATGCTCCTTATACTTTGTTACTTGCTCAGTCACTTCAAGATAGTGCTGGACAGGCAGGGGTGCGTCTTAAAATTGAACGTGTGGCAGGTACACAGTTGTTTTCAAAAGTGAATGCACGGGCTTTTGATACGGCTTTTATCGGATGGAATAACGATTCTGCGGATCCCCATACAATGGCTTCACGTCTTGTTTATAACCCTGATAATCGGTTTGAGGCAAAAAATACCGCCTATCCTAGTTGGCAGCATGGGTATTTTGATGCCGATATGAATCAAAAAGTTGAAGAGGCGTTATTTCAAAAAGATCCGCAAAAACGAGCGCAACTTTATGCTGATTTACAACGTGAACTGATGCAAAAAGGACCTTATGCGTTTATCTTTCAAAAATATAGCGTTATCGCGATGACACCTGATATCAAAAAGTGGGTTTGGAATAGTGCGCCACAAATTTTTTATAGTAAAATTGAAAAATAAGTGTGTCTTTAAATATTGTAAAATACAACAAAAATGAAATCATAATAACTTCAGCGTTTTGCATAGTGTTCAAGAACTTTGTAATACGCTGGAGATCATGGGGAATGATTGGATATGTTGTTGAATATTTCTATTTTAAAAGGGATCTGTCATTTTCATTAAAGATGTGTTGGTATGGATGTTAAAACTGAATATTTCAACTTCTGTGAAGTGAAAAGTGGTAAATTTATTTGCTCAAAAATCAGTGCAACAAATGTCGCGGAATTTTAGCATTGCTGAAGAAGCAAAGACTTTGCAATGGTGAATAAAAGTTTTATTATGGAGAAGGTACGAGGAATATCAGTTTTTATGGTGTCTATGTTTCTTACTTTGAAAGATGGTAAGATGCCAATTGGAGGGTGTTATTTTACGGGGAGTGATGAGAAATTGCAAGTTTCCTTTTGAAGAAGGAATAAAAGTCGTTGTACTTGGCAAATTGATGAATTTTCTGTTTGATCGAAACGTTAAATTATGATGAAGGCTTTTTATTATTAAAACACTTGAACCAACAGGGGGTGCTTTGATGACATTAAAAAAACGTCAGAAAAAACAAGGGGAAACTTGTTTAACAAGAGAGAAAAACAATAGAGGTTTGTTAGTCTTTAATCGTAGCATTATGCTCTCATGAATAGGCTCTGTTACTGGTAAGCGTTTATTGTATAGCAAAAGTGTTTGCCATTGCACGTTTTGGTTTAGCTTATAAGGGTGGGCAGGAGGAGTGATTGGTAAGTAGTGGTATTTGAAAGTTTGAATACTTTGTTTGAGGCGTTTATGTATCGTCTCATTTTATTATTTAAATATGTTTGTGTTGCGTGGAAAATTTATACAATAAACTTTAAAAGGAAAAGTCTATGAGCTTGAAAAGAAAAATATTGAAAAGGAGCAGCTCTCTGGTTTCTGCTTTTATAGCACTGGGGATGGTTGTACAACAGGTTCCAGCAAAAACACCCGCTGATACTCTTGTGATGGGTTGGAATCTCGATTCAATTAGTACATTTGATCCAGCGCAAATCAATGATCGTTATGGGAATGAAGTTCTTGTCAATGTTTGTGATAATTTAGTTGACCCCGCTAAAGATAATGCAGCTAAAGTTATTCCTTCTTTGGCCAAAAGCTGGGATGTTTTAAGTGATGATCAGAAAACGGTGATCACTTTTCATTTGCGTGATGGTTTGAAGTTCAACGATGGTCGTTCTGCTAATGCTTATGATCTTGTTTGGAGCATGAAGCGGGTTGTTAAATTGAAGATGGCTACTGCGGCGACATTTAATGAATATGGTATTACAGAACAAAATGTTGATGAGGCTTTTCAAGCACCGGATGAGAAAACGGTGGTGATGAAATTTGATAAACCTTATCCAGCAGAGCTCATTCTTAGCCATTTTGCCACTAGTCGTACTCTTGCCTTGTTGGATCGAGAGACAATTATGAAACATGAACAAGATGGTGATCTGGGAAATCGGTATTTGGCAAGCCATTCTGCCTGTGTTGGTCCTTATCAGATAAGTAGCTGGCGTCCTGGAGAAGGGATTTTGTTGCGTGCAAGCTCCAATTATTGGGGTGAGGCACCTAAATTAAATAAGATTTTAATTCGCCATGTTGCGGAGCCTGGAACACAACGTTTATTGTTGCAAAAACACGATATCGATGTTGCACGTAATTTGTTGCCAGAGGATTTAGCAGATCTCCAAGCTACAACGGATATTAAAGTTGCAAGAGTATTAGAGCCATCTGTAATCATATGGGGATTTAATGTGACGAATCCAATTTTTGCCAATGAAAAAGTGCGTTTGGCGATGCATTATCTTATTGACTATGAAGGACTCGGTAAGACGCTTCTTAAAGATGTTGGTGTTCCACGGGCAAGCTTTATTCCTCTTGGTAATCTTGGAGCTTTGGACGAAAAAGAAGGACAACCCTTTAAACTTGATCTGCAAAAAGCAAAGCAGCTGTTAACTGAGGCTGGTTACCCAGATGGTTTTGAGGCCAATATTTTTGCAGGGGCATCTCCTTATCCTTTTGCTTTGCCTATTGCTCAGTCTCTCCAAGATAATGCAAAAAAAGTGGGAGTGCGCTTTAAAATTGAACGTTTTGTGGGGACGCAATTATTTTCAAAACTCTCTGCACGTGCTTTTGATACGATTTTTTTCGGATGGAATAATGATTCTGCTGATCCTCATACAATGGCTTCACGTCTTATTTACAATCCGGATAATCGGTTTGAGGCAAAAAATACCGCCTATCCTAGTTGGTGCCATGGGTATTTGGATGAAACGATGAATCAAAAGGTTCAGGATGCTTTATTTGAAAAAGATCCACAAAAACGGGCGCAAATGTATGCTGATTTGCAACGTGAATTTATGCAGAAAGGACCCTATGCTTTTATTTATCAGACGTATCATACGATAGCGATGACACCTGATGTCAAAAAATGGGTTTGGAATAGTGCTCCACGTATTTTTTATAGTGCAATTGAAAAATAAGTGGATTTTAATGCTGTAAAATACAACAAGAATGAAATCATGATAACTTCAGCGTTTTGTATGGGGGGTAAGAATTTTGCAAAACGTTGAAGCTTATCGGTAACGCATTGATATGTTGTGTATAGAATGTAATTTCAAGATACGCTATTTAAAGAGCTCTTTTATCCTATCACGCCATAAAACACTGTTGTTTAGAGCGGTGATATAAGGCATGAAAAGCTTTACATATTAAGTGTTTTTAGATACCGTGATCAGTACAGGGCATGGTTTGGGCTGTCGCCACCTATGCAGGAAACCGCATGAGTGGTCAGCAAGTGGAACTTGCCCCGTGAGAAGCTAGTCCGGTGGATTGGTAGAAATCTCCATCCTTTGAGATGTTGGGAGGAGGTTAATTTCATTAAAATTAAAAATGTGTTTGTGTGAATGTTAAGACTTAATATTTCAATTTCTGTGAATTGAAAAATGGCAAATTTATTTGATGAAAAAATAAGTGCAACGAATGTTGCGGAATTTACTGTTTCCGAAATAGCAGGGGCTTTAAAGCGTGTTGTTGAGGAGAAGTTTGGTTATGTACGGGTGCGTGGGGAGATATCAGGTTACCGTGGTGCTCATGCTTCAGGACATGCTTATTTTGCTTTAAAAGATGATAAGGCGCGGTTGGAAGCTGTTATTTGGCGTGGAGTGATGGAAAAGCTCAAATTTCCTCCTGAAGAAGGGATGGAAGTGGTCGCTGTTGGTAAACTTACGACGTATCCAGGATCATCAAAATATCAAATTGTCATTGAAGCTCTTGAACCAACAGGGGTTGGTGCTTTGATGACACTTCTTGAAAATCGTAAGAAAAAGTTTTTAGAAGAAGGCTTATTTGATGAAGCAAAGAAAAAAACTTTGCCTTATATGCCCCGAATTATAGGCGTTGTAACATCACCAACAGGTGCTGTTATTCGTGATATTATTCACCGTATATCCGATCGTTTTCCTTTGCATATTTTGGTTTGGCCTGTACGTGTTCAGGGGGAAACAAGTGGGAGGGAAGTCGCTGCTGCTGTTGAAGGTTTTAATGCGTTGCCTTTAGGAGGCGTTGTTCCTAAGCCTGATCTTCTTATTGTTGCGCGGGGAGGGGGAAGTTTAGAAGATTTGTGGGGATTTAATGACGAAGCCGTTGTTCGTGCTGTTTATAACTCTTCTCTTCCTGTTATTTCTGCTGTTGGGCATGAAACGGATTGGACCTTGATTGATTATGTGGCTGATTGGCGCGCTCCAACTCCCACAGCCGCAGCAGAGCGGGCTGTTCCTGTTAAGCTTGATCTCGAGGTGCTAGTGGTATCGCTTGGTGCACGTTTGCGTACGGGACTTGCGCGTTATTTTGATTTTTATCGACAAAAACTGCGTGCTACTCTAAGAGCTCTTCCGACTGCTGATCAACTTTTTGCTCTACCACGGCGAGGTTTTGATGAAATTTCAAGTCGTTTGCAGCGTGCTCTTTGTGTAAGCTATGATAAAAAACGTTTTTCTTTTTATGCACTTGGTGTGCGTTTTTCACTGCGTTTACTTAATACTGAAAAAGCAGAACACAATATGAAGGAATATACTGCACGTCTTCAGCGTGCTTTTGTGCGCAATGTTGAAAAACAACGGGCTGGGTTAGAGGTAGTCTCTAGGCTTTTAAGAAGCACTTCGTATCAGAATATTTTGGAGCGCGGCTTTGTTTTGGCTTTGGGGAAAGAGAATAAGCCCATCAAACGGTTGGTACAGATTCCTGAAACGGGGCAAATAAATTTACGTTTTTTTGATGGTGATATCAGTGTTGCAACACAAGAGCCTGTTTCCGCTAAACGTTCAAAATACAAGCAAATAAAATCGTCTAGCGATGATCAAGGAACCCTCTTTTGAATACAACAATATATTGATTTATATTAGATAATTTAGCACTATTCATATTGAATTAGAGCTCCGAATAACGTATGATTCTCTCATTGCAAATATGTGTATCTTGAATCAATCAAAACCACTTGCTTGCACATTACATGGGGCCCCATGAGGGTAAAAACTGTACAAGAAAGGACTAAAAATGGCTCTTATGAACCGTTTTAATGCAAGGTCTGTTTGCATCATTGGGGGATGGCAAATATAATGATGGTGCTGGCTTTCTTCTTCACAAACGTAAAGATGGGGGTGCTCAATGGTTTTATCGTTATACCATTCATGGTCGACGCCGTGAAATGGAAGTGGGTGCTCTTTGAGAGATGTTTTTTTAAATGAGCCCGTGAATGTGCAACTGGATGGCGTTCTGTTTTACGGTGAGTGCTATGCTTGCGGAAGGTCTTCTTAAGGGAGTGGATGGAAAAATTCGTTGCGCATGGGCTGGAACTGATCCACTTTATTGTGCTTATCATGATAATGAATGGGGAAAGCCTGTTGTAGAGGATATTTGTTTGTTTGAAAAAATTTGTCTTGAAGGTTTTCAAGCTGGACTTTCTTGGTTGACAATTTTAAAAAAACGCTCTTCTTTTCGCATTGCATTTGATCATTTTGATTTTGAAAAAATTGCTCATTATGATGAGTTAAAGGTGCAAATGTTGATGCAGAACAAAGATATTGTTCGCCATCAAGGAAAAATTCGATCAGTACTTAATAATGCACTTAGAGCACAAGAAATTATAATAGAGTGGGGGAGTTTGTCCCACTATTTTTGGTCTTTTCAGCCACCACAATCAGAACATTATGAAAAGATAGACTTTCAAACACTGTTGGCTCATCCCATAACACCTGCTTCTCTTCGTCTTTCTCAAGATTTAAAGAAACGTGGCTGGACATTTATTGGTCCAACGATTTGTTATGCTTTTATGCAGTCCGTAGGGATTGTCAATGATCATCTTGAAGGATGTTTTTGTCGATAAATTGGTAAAGTCGCGTTCGTGAAAGCAATGATCAATAGGCTAATAATTGAATTATTTAATAAATGTACAGATTATGCACTCCATTGTATAAGATAATTGAAATATACAAACTTATACAAGATTGATGATTTTTTACGGTTGTTGGCAATCAAAACGACAAAGCGATAATTTTGAAGATGAAAAAACAGATGCAAAAAGAAGTGATATCTAATTGTCATGTATTTCGAGTTAGATAATGGTGATGTCTTGTCTGTTCAAGATTAATTGTCGTAAGACCATTGTTGGATATGATGAATATTTGGTGTTTTCTCTTAAAAATAGTGGGTAGAGGGGGTACCTTTATACAACGAATTGATTTATAATGATAATTCACTGTTTTGTATGTTGAATGAGAGTCTCGAATATCGTAGAATTCTTTCATTTCAAAGTTGTTTATGTTGAATCAATCAAATCACTTGCTTGCACATTACAAGCGGGGCTGGCGTGTTGGTAAAAACTGTACAAGAAAGGATAAAAATGGCTCTTATAAACCGTCTTAAGTGCCAAGGGCTGTCGCGCAACACCCACGAGTTGGCAAATATTAATGATGGTGCCGGCTTGTTACTCCATAAGCGTAAAGATGGGGGTGCTCAATGAATTTACCGTTAAGTGAAACGTGGTCAATGTACAAGATATATTGTACAATTGCATACCTTAGAAAATGCCAAATGAAATACACTGTCTTGTTAAGAGGATTTTGCGTACTTTTGCTTGTTTAAAAGGTAAAATGGCGCAATATGGCTTAAAGAGTAACGGTGCTCTTTGATTTTGGAAGTTTTTGATATAATATATTTTGATATGTGTGATGAAGAAAGTGATGTTGGTTCAAAAAACTCCATTTCACTAGGAATAGCTTTTAAACAAGTCTTATCATTTAAAGAAACATTATCGTTATCATTGCATGAAACATTTTGGTTGTCGTATTTTACTTCACTTTCTTTCATATTTTCCTCTCTCTAGATTTCAATGATTTTTTGATACTGAAAGGTATAAATAAATGAGAGAGAATAAAAACAATATTGTCGATACCAACAATCAAAATGTTTCATGCAATGATAACGATAATAGCTCTTTAAATGATAAGACTTGTTTAGAAGCCATTCCTTATGAAATCGCATTGCAACAAAACGGTTGGGGCGAAATAAAGCCTATCACGGCGGCTCTCTTACCCGTCGAGCCTTTTAGCTTATTACAGTTGCCAATGTCATTAATGAACTATGTTTATGATGTTGCGGATAGCCAACAACCCCCTATGGATTTTATTGCTATCTCTGCTCTCTGTGCTTTGGCTGCTGTGATTGGCAATGGCGTGCGGGTTGCCCCA
>NZ_JBHIQU010000010.1:0-51324 GCF_042196725.1 Bartonella sp. AC158YNML | reverse complement strand
TTTAGAAGTTGAGACCCTTTGGACCTCTGGTTTTGCTAAAAAACCACCACAAAAAGAACTCTTGATTCGTAATAATTAGAGAGGCATGTTAAAAATCCTATTCCCTTAACTTTATTAAGGTATCCCTCACTTAAAAAAACATATGTAAAATCAATAAATTATTATTCAAATAAAAAAAACGGTGCCCCCAGAGAGACTCGAACTCCCGACCCCCTGATTACAAATCAGGTGCTCTACCAACTGAGCTATAAGGGCGTAACCATGTAGGAGTTAGCACAAACTAACAAAAAGGAAAACAGAAAATTATTAAATTTTATGCATATTAAAAGAAAACTATATAACAAATAAAAAATAATCAGCTCATTTCTTTTTTAACACTTTTTACAGCAACGTTGGAATTATCCTTATGTTAATATTTTATAGAACCTATGATGAAAATTCACTATTTCGCTATTGAACTTACGAATCTGAAGACATGGACTGATGAGCAAGGTATTTTTCTAGCCAGTGGATATTATAATTACCATCAGCAACATCTTGATTATTAATAAGATCGCGAAAAAGAGGTAGTGTAGTTTTTATTCCATCGACGACAAATTCATCTAAAGCACGCCGTAAACGCATCATACATTCTAAACGGGTACGTCCATGAACAATCAGCTTTCCAATCATGCTATCATAGTAAGGAGGAATACGATAACCTGAATAAGCGCCTGAATCAACACGAATCCCTAAACCTCCAGGTGTATGAAAATGTGTAATGGTTCCAGGTGATGGCGTAAAATTAATGGGATCTTCTGCATTAATACGGCATTCAATGGCATGACCAGAAAAACAGACTTCATCTTGTGTCACTGAAAGTTTACAGCCTGATGCAATATGGATTTGTTCGTGGACTAAATCTATACCTGTAATTGCTTCAGTTACAGGATGCTCGACTTGTAAACGTGTATTCATTTCAATAAAATAAAATTCACCATTTTCATAAAGAAATTCAATAGTACCAGCTCCACGATATCCAAGTTGGGCACAAGCATTTGCAACAATACTTCCAATTTTTTTCCGTTCAGTTTCATTAAGTGCAGGTGACGTAGCTTCTTCCCATACTTTTTGATGCCGTCGTTGAAGTGAACAATCGCGTTCTCCTAAATGAATAGCATTTCCCGCACCATCACCTATGACTTGAATTTCAATATGACGGGGTTTTTCTAAATATTTTTCTATGTAAACAGCGTCATCACCAAAAGCAGCTTTCGCTTCTGAACGCGTTGTCTTGAGAGCTATAGAAAATTCTTGTTCAGAATGAACGACTTTCATACCACGTCCGCCACCACCGGCAGAAGCTTTTATAATAACCGGATAACCAATTTCACGAGCAGTGCGTAAAGCATCTGATTCTTCATTAACTGCTCCATCTGAACCTGGAACTACAGGAATACCAAGTTTTTTGGCGGTTTTCTTTGCTTCGATTTTATCGCCCATGATTCGAATATGAGTAGCTGTTGGACCGATGAATGTAATATCATGGGCTTCTAGAACATCTGCAAATTTTGCATTTTCAGAAAGAAAGCCATAACCTGGATGAACAGCATCCGCTCCTGTAATTTCACAAGCAGCAATAATTTGCTGAATACTCAAATAAGAATCGCGAGCAGGAGGAGGGCCAATACAAACACTTTCGTCAGCAAGACGAACATGCATTGCATCTGCATCAGCGGTAGAGTGAACAGCCACGGTTTTTATGCCAAGTTCTTTACATGCACGTAAAACGCGAAGAGCAATTTCTCCTCGATTAGCAATGAGGATTTTTCGAATCATGGTTGCCCCTCGCTTTATTCAACAATAATAAGTGGTTCACCAAATTCAACAGGTTGACCATCTTTGACAAGAACAGTGGTTACCGTACCTGAGCGCGGTGATGAAATTTGATTCATTGTTTTCATGGCTTCAATAATAAGTAATGTCTCCCCTTCAGAAACATTTTGTCCTACTTCTACAAAAGGTTGTGCGCCTGGTGAAGGTGCAAGATAGGCTGTTCCAACCATTGGAGAGGTTATTGTGTTTTTTGATTTATCTTCTTGGATAGAGTGTATAGGAGATTCAGCTGTTGGAACTGGAGAAGATGTTACAGAAAAAGTAGGAGTAGAAACAGGAGCATAGATCGCTTGCTCGGAAGAAGTTGAGGTATTTTGGCGTGAGACACAAATACGAAGCTCCCCTTGTTCAACTTCAATGTTCGTTAAATTTGTATCATTCAAAATTTCAGCAAGATCACGAATAATGTTCGTATCAATTGCGGTATATTTTGCCAAATCCATTTTTTTTGTTGCCATTTTATTTCTAACTCCTTGATCAATGAAGATCGTCATTATTTCGTTTTATGACAGAATATCTCTAGATTAGGGATGATATCTTTTGAAGCTTTAAAGATATTTATTTCCTTTAAATTCATTATCTTTTGCAATTTTAAACTCGTATCTGCTTTACGCAAAATTGCATTTATAAGCCTGTTGTCAAAAAAGAGAAAGCATAAAATTACCTCATTTACAGTATTCTTCCTAAAACTAATCAGGTATAGAATAGGGTATTTACTGTGTATTATCTATCGCTTGTTTTAGAATATCTTGTCTGGCTGCGCCGATGAATATTTTATTACCAATGATATAAGAAGGTGTTCCCGTAATATGAAGTGTAGAGGCAATGTGAATATTTTCTTTAAAAGCTTTTTGCAGATTAGGGTCTTTTATTGCATTACGGAGTTTTTTTTCATCTGCTCCTAATGAAACAGCTATTTTTATAGCTTTAGCTTCATTTGCGCGCCCTTGATTCATTAAAAGCTTTTTATGAAACTGAGGATATTTTTCTGGAAATTGTTTTCGAAATGCGTAAGCAACGGTATGAGCCGCCATAGAATCAAATCCCAAAATCGGTAAATCCTTGATAATAACCCGTAGATCTGGATATTCTTTTATCAAGTCTTCTATATCTGAATAGGCACTTTTACAAAATCTGCAATTGTAATCAAAAAAATCAACAAGTATTTTTTTACCATTTGGATTCCCAAAAACAGCGTCATGAGGAGAGTGAAAAATTTCCTTTTCTAATAAATGAATAATTGAGCTTTGACTTTCGTCTTCATTTTGTTTTTCCAGCTTATCTTGAAGGATAAGCTGCATTTCAATCAAAACTTCTGGATGAGTAAGAAGATACTCTCTAACAATTTGTTGAATATGCTGAGAATCAGTATGCAGTGTCATTTTTTCTTTAAGCTTAGATAAAAAGCTAGAATCTTCTAAAAGTTGTGCTTTAAGTTTTTCTAAGCTTAAATAATTGGTTACTGTCTGCTGTGATGTTGCGTTTGATAAAGAAGGTAAAAAGGTTAAAATACTCAACATAACTGGGACTAAAATTTTTGAAACACGTGTTATTTTCGAGTTTTCAGGTTGATGAGTCATCTATATACCTTTACATTTTCTATTGTGTCATTGAGTAAACTATATGAAAAGCGTTCTCTATGTGCAATAAAGCATTTAGCTATAGTATGTATTCTCAAATGATAAAAAACATTAATTTTTCTCTAAAAAGCTTTCATATGATGTACATTTACAAAGATTATATTGCCTACAGGATAAAAAATCCTCTCTTTAATTTGTCAAATGTTGTTTTGATGTATAAGGGTATCAAAAGCTTTTTGTGCGTATTTATTTTAGGAAAAAGTACGTTAATAATACAATGAAGAACACTTGTATTATTTTTTCCTGTTGCTTTATTGAGGACTGAGAAACAAAATTAAATAATGAAAAGTGAAATTATGAAAACCACAACACATTATGAGCTGTTTATCATTGGGGGAGGGATAAACGGATGTGGATTGGCAAGAGATGCAGCTGGACGCGGTTTTAAAGTAGGATTAGCTGAAATGAAAGATCTTGCATCAGGGACTTCAAGTGCATCAACAAAACTTATTCACGGTGGTCTTCGTTATCTTGAACATTATGAGTTCAAACTTGTTCGTGAAGCACTCAAAGAACGCGAGATCATTTTACGCATAGCTCCACATATTGTACGTCCTTTACGTTTTCTTCTTCCTTATCATAAAGAATTGCGCCCTGCTTGGATATTGCGTTTTGGACTTTTTATTTATGATTATTTAGGGAGCTGGAATCAGAAATTGTGGCGCAGTAAAACGATTAATTTTTCAAAAAAGTTTTGCTCTACACTGAAAAAAGAATATCAGAGAGGTTTTGAATATTCTGATGCAAGAGTAGATGATGCGCGTTTAGTCATTGCCAATGCTCGTGATGCAGAAAAGTGGGGAGCTGATATAAAAGTACGGACAAAAGTTCTATCTTTAAAAAGAGAAGACAAAAAATGGCGTATCTTTCTTCAAGACAAGTTAAGCGGTAAAGAATATAATGTCACTGCTTCTTATGTCGCGAATATGACAGGACCTTGGATTGATCATGTTTTGGCAAGCGTATTAGACTGTAAAGAACATACACCAATACGGCTTGTTAGAGGTTCTCATATTTTGGTTCCCAAGCTTTATACTCATGATCGTGCTTATATTTTTCAAAATGGTGATGAGCGTATTATATTTGCTATTCCATATCAAGAAGAGTTTACCTTGCTTGGAACAACAGATTGTAACTATCAGGGAGATCCAGCTGATGTTCATATTACTGATACAGAAATTAACTATCTCTGCACAGCAGCCAGTGAATATTTCATACAACCAGTATTACCTGAAACGATTGTCTGGTCTTACTCTGGAGTTCGTCCACTCTATGATGATGGAGCTTCAAAAGCACAAGAAATTACGCGCGATTATGTTTTAAGAGAAATGGGAACAGGAAGTGCACCAAAGATTCTTAATCTTTATGGTGGAAAGATCACAACTTATCGTAAGTTGGCTGAAGATGCAATGAAATTTGTTGAAAAAGCACTTGGTAAAAAGGGAGCGTCATGGACAGCTAATGCAACACTTCCAGGGGGTAATTTTCACTATAATAAATTAGATATAATTGAAAATAAAATTGCTCTTTTGACGCCAGATTTAGATGCCTTTACACACCGCAGACTTGCACGCTCCTACGGTACAGAAGCATTAGTGATATTTGCAAATGGTAAGGCGGATAGAGGAAAAAATTTTGGACATGGGCTTTATGAAGTAGAAGTAAAATGGTTAATGGAAAAAGAATGGGCTAAAGCATGTGAAGATGTGTTATGGCGTCGTTCAAAACTTGGTCTCCTATTTAATGAACAAGAAGTTGATACCCTTTCTTCCTATATGCAAAATAAACAAGAGATTGAACAACGTTTATGATCATTTCATTTTACAGATTTTATCTGTAATATTGTAAAATATTTTTCTTCAAGAGATATTGATATAAGGTACATTCACACATGTTAAAAAATAATGCTTGTCTACGCCCTCATTTTAGTTGTTTGTTTGCAACAACCATACAATGGAAAAATTAGTTTGAAGATTTAGAGTGAAATTTGTCTATCTTATACAGTAAAATCCCCAAATAACTCATTGAGAAAAAGTGATTTATAATCAGATTCGTATGAATAAGAAGTTTTGTTCTTTTCTTAAGGAGGAGATAAAATACTTTCTATAGTGTTTTGTGTACAATAAATTGGGAAATTCTAAAGGAAATTAAGCCTATCATAAAATTGTATAATATACCTGAACACTAATCTATAAGAAATGCAAAATTGTGTTTTATCATGATTGATTGTAGTAAGCCTTGATATCAATTAAAAATAATGAGCTGTTATTATACTCATGATAGTATAAGAGAATAAAACTTTCTGCAAACTAAAAGTAAGAATTTTTTTATGTATAAAGAGAGAGCTATAGGGACATGAGAGTAATACCCTCATGATATTTTACAACCTTCCATCACCTGTAAAATTTGCAGTAGCACCAATGTTGGACTGGACAGACCGACATTGCAGATTCTTTTATCGTCTTTTAACGAAAAAAACACTCCTTTATACGGAAATGGTGGTAGCAGATGCTGTCATTTATGGTGTTCGCGAACAATTGTTGGCTTTTAGCGACAAAGAACGTCCAGTTGCATTACAATTAGGGGGGGCAGATCCGAAAAAGTTAGCAGAAGCCGCACGAATTGCTGAGGATTTTGGCTACAACGAAATAAATCTCAATGTTGGTTGCCCATCAAATCGTGTTCAAGCAGGAGTATTTGGAGCTTGTTTGATGTTACATCCAGACATTGTAGCAAATGCTGTGGAAGCGATGAAACGAGTGGTTACGATACCTGTAACTGTTAAATGTCGGATTGGAGTGGATGAACAAGATGAAGAATTAGCATTAGATCTTTTGGCTAATCAGGTTTGGAATGCTGGATGTGATGCACTCTGGATCCATGCTCGCAAGGCATGGCTACAAGGATTAAGTCCGAAAGAAAATCGCAATATTCCGCCCCTTAATTATGAAAGGGTTTATAAATTAAAACGTAAATATCCTCATAAATTCATTGGAATAAATGGTGGAATTAAATCTATTGATGAGATCAAACAGCACTTGATTTTCTGTGATGCTGTGATGGTTGGTCGCCAAGTTTATCATGATCCAACTTTGTTAAAATATATTGATTTTGAACTCTATGGTGAGTCGCAGAATAATTTGAGTGAGAGTGATCTTATTGAGATTATGTGTGATTATGCGGCTCGACATATTGCATCGGGGGGGCGGCTTTCTCATGTGACGCGTCACATGATTGGTTTATTTCATGGGCGGGGTGGGGCGCGTCGATGGCGGCAAATATTATCAAATGATGCGACAAAACCAAATGCAGATATATATATTTTGAAAGAAGCTTTTCATGCTCTCATTTAATAACAGCCTGACAATTAACCTATGTTAAAGTTAAGATCTTTTGCTCTTTGATTGCTTTGCGATGATTTTGATGACTTTAATTTTAATAAATTTTTAAAAGCTTATAACTTCTGTTATAGAAAGAATATTAGGATTTATATATTAAATAACATGCGGATTGCTCCTATTTATTAGAAGAATAGGTTAAGGGTATCGTGTAAAGATAGTAATAAGATATTGAATCTTGCATGTTCGTTATCTAGTTAGAAAATAGAATATAAAAAACATTGTTTTTAGAATAGTTAACGTTTTTAAAGCACTATTAAAAAAAACAATAAATTATTCATATCCTGTATATATGACGTGATTTTCATTAAACATTGTAGATTTTAAAAGGTATCCTCATGACTGCTAGTCCATTTGATGATTTTCGTGCTTTGCTTACAAATTTACCTGTTGCTGATGAATTTTCTATAATTTTGGCAAAAAAAAGGCAAAAAAACTTAACAAAAGCGCAAAGAGCATTAGGGAAACTGGGAGATATTGCTGTTTGGTATGCAGGGTGGAGGGGTACAGAAAAACCTATCGTAACGCGACCTTTGGTCGCTATTTTTTCTGGAAACCACGGTATCGTAGAAGAAAATGTTACACCATTTCCACAGTCTATGACACAAAGGATGGTACAAAATTTTGCATCTGGCGGTGCTGCTATCAACCAAATTTGTATCGCTTATGATCTGGGATTAAAAATTTTTGATTTAGCATTGGAATATCCAACAATGAATATTACCAAGGATGCTGCAATGGACGAGAGAAGTGCAGCTGCTACAATGGCATTTGGAATGGAATCCATTGCTGGTGGAACAGATCTTTTATGTATTGGTGAAATGGGGATTGGAAACACAATAATAGCTTCAGCTTTATGTTTAGCATTGTTTGGTGGAGACGTTGAAGAGTGGACAGGACATGATATGGAATCGGAGGGTGATTTTTATCAGCGTAAAATAGCAGCGGTTAATGCAGCAGTTTCCTTGCATAAGGAGCATTTAAATGATCCTTTTGAGATAATGCGTCGCTTAGGAGGGCGTGAAATTGCTGCTATGGTTGGTGCTATTTTAGCGGCAAGAATGGAAAAGATACCCGTTATTTTAGATGGTTTTGTGGCAACAGCAGCGGCAGCGATCCTTTATAAAATGCATCCAAAAGCTCTTGATCATACTCTTGTTGGACATGTTTCTTCTGAAAAAGTCCATCGTAAACTTTTACAAAAAATTGGCAAAGAACCACTTCTAGATTTTGGAATGCGTCTTGGTGAAGGAACAGGAGCAGCTATAGCAGCTGGAATTGTCAAAGCTGCTGTTTTAACTCATGCACAAATGGCGGTTTTGGAACAAGAAAGTTTGAATACTTAAAAGATGATGAGACGGATATAAAAAACGCTTAAGAGTTGTGCTCATTTACCTTTTCATGTAATTTAATATAATTCAGCGGAAGCTCCGTTGTATATTTAATCTGTTCCATTGCGAAAGAAGATGAGACATCACGGATATCAATTTTAGAAATTAATTTTTTATAAAAAAGATCATAAGCTTCAATATTGGGAACAACAACACGCAATAAATAGTCAATATCTCCACTCATTCGATAAAATTCAATGACTTCACGGAATTCTTGCACAATTTTTGAAAAACGCTTAAACCATTCATGACTATGTGTATTTGTGCGAATAGACACAAAAACAGTGACGTGTGCGTTTACTTTTTCTGGAGAAAGAACAGCAACACGACGTTGAATGACGCCATCTTCTTCAAGTTTTTGAATCCTACGCCAGCAAGGAGTGGTCGAAAGTCCCACTTTTTTAGCAATATCAGCAACAGAAAGTGTCGCATTTTCTTGCAAAAGATGTAAAATTTTTCGGTCAAGACGATCCATATTTCTTCTCAATATTTTAATTTATAAAAATTTACGCACTAAACGACGCAGATATACAATAAGCTCATCGTTAAACCATGGATTTTTCTGTAACCAAGAAGTATTTCGCCATGACGGATGAGGCAAAGGCATAACATTATAGCCTCGAGGTTGAGGAATGGAAAGAATATTTCTCCAATCACCAACAGTTGCAGAAACGGTTTTATGTTTTAATTCTGTAATGTGCCACTTTTGCGCATAACGACCAATGGCAAAAACAAGCTTTATTTGAGGCATTGCCTGAAATATCTTTTCATGCCATATTTCTCGACATTCACATCTTGGTGGTAAATCAGCTTTATTTTTGTCATAACCTGGAAAACAAAATCCCATAGGAACAATAGCAAAGAGAGATTTATTATAAAATTCTTCTTTTGTAACACCCAGCCAATTACGCAATCTTTCGCCGGAACGATCATTAAAAGGGATAGAAGTTTCATGAACACGCAATCCTGGTGCTTGGCCTGCAATTGCAATCGAAGCGGTATCGGATAAATAAACGACAGGGTTTGGTTCATGAGGAAGAGGAGGAAAATAATGGGGTTGTTGGACGCAAACACGACAGGAATAGATCTCTTTTTCAAGTTTGATAATTGGGCTACATTGTTTCATTAGTAAATAAAATTAAAAAATATTTTTC
This sequence comes from Bartonella sp. AC158YNML, assembly GCF_042196725.1. Classification (NCBI taxonomy): domain Bacteria; kingdom Pseudomonadati; phylum Pseudomonadota; class Alphaproteobacteria; order Hyphomicrobiales; family Bartonellaceae; genus Bartonella; species Bartonella sp. AC158YNML. The sequence goes on along the minus strand of NZ_JBHIQU010000010.1, from coordinate 41,866 downwards.
TTATTCTGTGCGAGGATTTGCTTTGCGCCATTCTTTTGGTCGTTGAAAACTTGATGCCCATATTCCTTTCTTTTTCCTTCTCGCTTCTTGCTCTTCTTTGGGGTATTCATAATAATTTACAGCCCAACCATTATGTACAAGTGTTGCGTTGATATTGCTAACTTGTTTTGTTTTACATGTTGCAAGAATACGGCGATATTTATCTGTTTTTTGCCAGTGACATATAACAGTTTGATTTTTTAATAATTGTTCTAAATATTTCTTTGCCTCAAGCCCACAAGGGTAGCGTGCTTCCTTTTTTCCACAAAATTGGTGGAGTTCAGGAGCATCAATTCCAGCTAGTCGAATCTTAATTGAAGAAATCATAATGGTATCGCCATCAATGATTAAAGCATTTCCTTTAACAGAGTTTTGAGAAGAAAATTTTTCTTTTTGAGGCAACAGCTGAGTTTTCTTAAAGTAAGTTGACATAATGATAAGAATGCTGGCAGCGACAAAAATACTGAAACCGATAACTTTTAGATTAAAGATTCTTAGATTAAAATGAGAAAAAGATTTTTTCATGAAATAAAGAAACTGCTAACATTACTATAACTCTATTTTAGTATTGTTTATAATTCATCCGAGAAGCTTTATTCATATGACGAAACAATGTCTCGTTTTAATGACAAAATTTTCGTTAAATATCACAATAATCAAATACTCATGCAGAATATATGTAAGCAACTTAAATAATAAATCAACTTAATCCAAATCCGTACAAAACATACAAAGTTTAAAGTAAACTTTTTAAACTTAAGCAAATAAAAAAAAACCTCAAAAAATAACTTTGAAGAGCAATACTCCCACATTTCTTTTGGAGTATAAAATCTATCAATTCAATAATAATTTTATTTATTTAATTTTTGTTTCTTTAAATTCAACGTGCTTTTTTACAACTGGATCATATTTACGCTTGCTCATTTTATCTGTCATTGTGCGGCTGTTTTTCTTTGTTACATAGAAAAAACCAGTATCTGCAGTTGATAAAAGCTTGATCTTAATGGTTGCTGCTTTAGCCATAATGTAAATACCCTATTTATACTGAAAAAATATTATTGCTTTCAAAACTTATTTCCGACATCATCAGATTTTCCGGCAACACTACGGATGTTCTCAAAAAAGTCAAGAGCTGATTAATTTTCTCATCAGTTGGATAAATACCAAAATGACATATAAACCGAAAAAAACAGCCATAGCTATTGAAAAACCAAAAGGATTAAAAATATCCATGGATTTTCCAATAAAGGTTGGCCCGATGAGCATACCAATTCCATAGCAAAAAATAAAGGCAGAATTAGCAGCAGCAAGTTCTTGGCCCTTAAGACGTGCTCCTAGATGTGCCAGAGCAATTGTATAAAGGCTAGCTGATACACCACCAAGAAGGAACAGATCAAGCATTAGAACCCATGGATATTGAGTGATCCATGGTACCATAAAAGTTCCCACAAGACCTAGGATAGCACAACTTATTAGTGGATAACGTCGATCTTTGGCATAGTCGCTTATAATGCTGATAGGAATTAAGAGCAAAACATTCCCAAGTGCAAGCGTTGCCATAAAGTGTGCTGCTTCATGCTCATTATAGCCAATGGATAAAGTAAAGGGTGTTATAAGAGTTAATGCGCCCATTTGAATAGCACCGTAAACAAACACTGCCATCATGGCACTTGGAACATGAAAAAGATAACGAAAAAATGGCGTATATTGGCTTTTTTGAAATTCTGGACTTAATTTCCAAGCCGCAAGAATTGGGATAACAGCAAGTATAATAAGGCTATAGCCAACAGCAAAAGGAATAAAGCCTTGTGTTCCCACTTTTGCTAGCAACGTTGGACCTACCGCAAACCCTAATCCTAAAACAATAGCATAAATGGAAAGGATCAAGCCACGTTTTTTAGGGGGAGCACAACTGTTGATCCAAAACTCTGACAGGATAAACATAACTGTCATAGTGAAATGTAATATAAACCTTAAAATGAACCAAACCCATAAGGGGTCGAAAAAATAGAATCCTAAAAAACTTAAAGATCCTATAGCCATCATAAGCAATATTGTTTGAGAAATGCCTAAGCATAAGGCGATTCGAGACGTAAAAATAGCTGCAATAATTGTGGCGATTCCACCAACAGTTCCACTATAGCCGATCGTACTGTTGGAAAGTCCTTTTTCTGCCATAAGAAAAGAGACAAGTTGTGTTCCCATTCCCAATGCTGTTCCAACGGTACCAATGGTTGCAATAGCTGCAATAATGGCACGCAAAGAATTATTTTGAGAGTCAAAAGCTTTTTTTTTCATGAGAATGACTTAAGATACTTTTGTTTATTCGAATAATAAAAAGGTGTGCTGAAATGAAAAAAGCCCAAGCTCTCTTTTGCAGATTTTCTCACCTATTAAGTATAAAAAACTCGCAAGATTTTTATAAAATTACTATATTTATAAAATAAATTACATACCTTTATATACTAAATAAAACAATAAAAATAATATAAATACTACATATTATAGGTCTTTTCTTATCTTGAAGTCATTATTATTTCATAATTTATATGCTTTTAAAGAGAGAAACAAGAGGTTTAATTATTTTTAATAAAGATTTTTAGACTTTAAAATAAAAAATAATACAACGAAAATTATAAAAATGTTTTTTACTTTTTATTTTTAATTAATTTTTTCTTTTCCCATAAAAAGTATATTTTTGTTTTTTTAATTTGTTTTTATGGTAGGATGTCGGTGAAAATTTTATTGGACGAGGTTTTGTTAAGAGTTCAAAGCATAAAGCGCCAGCGAAAGGTTGTACAGTTATAAGTTTTACTTCTACAATATCACTGAGTTGATAGCCTTTATGGCTACGCTGTCCTACAAGAACATGTTGTGCTTCATCAAAATGATAATAATCATTTTTAAGTGTAGAAATATGGACAAAACCATCTGTATTGAGTTTATCAAGTGAGATAAAAAGACCTGCTTTTGTAACTCCGGAAATGCGACCTGTAAAAATACGACCGATTTTATTCGTTAAATAGTGAGCAACAAGCCGATCAATCGTTTCTCTTTCAGCCATCATTGCACGGCGTTCGTATAAAGAAATTTGCGTAGCAATTTCTGCAAGATTTTGTTCTTGTGTCTCTGTTAATTGATCATTTCCTAATTTGAGAGCTTTAATGAGTGCTCGATGAATAATGAGATCAGCATAACGACGGATTGGTGATGTAAAATGTGTATAGTTCTGCAAGTTCAAACCAAAATGGCCACTATTTTTAGGGTTATACTCTGCTTGTGATTGTGAACGCAAAATAACTTGATTGACTAGTTCTTGTTGTTGAGTATGAGCGACCTTTTCTAAAATTCTATTAAGACGTGCTGATGTCAGTTCTGCACTTCGAGCGAGTGATATTCCTAAACTTTGAAGAAAATTCCGCAATATTTCTTGCTTGGCAAGAGAGGGTTTCTCATGAATACGGTAGATGAGGGGCTGATGATGTTCTTTTAAGGTTTCAGAAGCTGCAATATTTGCTTGTATCATAAACTCTTCAATCAAACGATGTGCTTCTAGATGTTCTTCACTCACAACATCTTGGATGCATCCATTTTGATCAAGAATAATCTTTTTTTCTGTTATTTCTAATTCTAGTGGTTGTCGAAGATTTCGCGCAGCTTTAAGGCATGCATAGGCTTCCCATAAGGGGTGTAAGATATTCTCAAGTAAAGGTGCATTTTTTTCATTGATATGTTCTTTTCTTGCCAATTGCACTTCTTGATAAGAAAATTTAGCTCTTACCCGCATCATAATACGATGAAAACTATGTTTTCGTTTATTACCGTTTGCATCAAAAATCATACGAACTGCTAAAGCTGGCCGTTCTTTTCCTTCACGTAGAGAACATAAATCATGAGAAAGGCGTTCAGGCAGCATTGGCACAACAGTATCGGGAAAATAAACAGAATTTCCGCGTTTCAATGCTTCTTTATCTAAAGCACTTCCTGTTTTGATATAGTAAGAAACATCTGCAATGGCCACAACAATAATCCAGCCACCATTATTTGCAGGATCCTTATCCTTGGTTGCATAAACTGCATCATCATGGTCTTTTGCATCTGGTGGATCAATTGTAATAAAGGGTAATTGTCGCCAATCTTCACGATTATCCATATTGGCAGCTTTGATATGTTTGGCTTGCTCAAGAACACTTTCAGGAAAAATATAAGGAATTCCTTTCGAAAGAAGCGCTATCATTGAGAGTGTTTTCTCACTCTTAATGTGTCCTAAAACATTCTTTATTTTTGCGCTCTTTAATCCGTAACCAGTATTTTTTTTTATTTCGACTTCAACGAGATCACCCGTTTTAATCTTCATTTCTGGAGACATTTCAACAATAAGTTCATTGGTTTTGCGGTCTATAGGATCAAGGCGCCATTGATTATTTTCCAATTTTCGTACAATAGCAAATGCGCTTTTGGGAAATACATCAATTTTACGAATAATTCGTCCCGTATAAGGATGGCTTGAGCTTTCAGAATTTTTATTTCGAAAAACTTTTACAAGAATATGATCTCCAACACCAATATTACTTCCTTTTATGTGATGAAAAGAGTGTATTTCAATATTGGGCTTTGGAGAATCTTCCCATTCAAGAGGTTGTGCAATAAAACTTCCATCTTTATCACGTCCGCTAATTTTTACTAAAGTAACAGGAGGTAATTTTCCTTTGTTTATTGCTCTTTTGCGGTGTTTAGATATAAGATTTTGATCCTTCAACTCACGTAACATATCTCTAAGCAAAATACGAGAATCACCTTTTAAGTTAAAAGCTTTGGCGATTTCTCGTTTACTTGAGTGGTTAGGATTCTCAATTATAAAGGACAGGATTGCTTCCTTATTGGGAAAAGTTTTCCCCTTGAATGAAGAGAGGTATTTTATGTTTTTTTCACCTTTAGCCAAAATTTATATCTCTTTTATTTTTGCTTTTGTTTTAGAAGAAGCTCTTTTTGAAGTTGTTTTTTTACTCGATGCTTTAGCCGATATAAGTTCTAGTGCCTCTGGAAGTGTTACACTAATGGGATCTTTATCTTTTGGCAATGTTGCATTAATTTTACCCCAATTGACATAAGGACCATAACGCCCGTTGCGCACGGTAATGGTTCCTCCTTCGGGATGCTCTCCTAATGTTGCCAATGCTTCAGGTGTTGTTCTGCTTTGCCTGGTTTTGTTTTCTTGTTGTTCTGCTAATACTGTAACAGCGCGATTGATACCAATATCAAAAACTTCATCTACATGAAGAAGGCGCGCAGATTTTCCGTTATGGCTAAGATAGGGACCATATCGTCCAATCGTAGCCGTGATTGTTTTTCCGGTTTCAGGATGAATGCCAATTTCACGGGGAAGGGATAGTAAAGCCAAGGCTTTATCAAGGGTTACATTTTCTGCCTGCCATTCTTTTGGTAGTCCTGCACGCTTAACTTCTTTGCTTTCACCAAGTTGAATATAGGGACCAAAGCGGCCATTACGAAGAGAGATCTCTTTTCCTGTTTCAGGGTCAATACCAAGTATAACAAGTTCATCATTGCGTATAGCTTCATTCTCTTCTCCAGTATCTGTACCAAGTTGGCGTGTGTATTTACATTCGGGATAATTGGAACAACCAACAAAAGCACCATAACGACCAAGTTTTAATGATAATTGACCATTTTTACAAAGAGGACAGGAACGAACATCACTTCCATCTTCGCGTTCAGGAAAAGCGAGAGGTGCTAATGTTACATTTAAAACATCAAGGACATTGGCTATACGGAGTTCTTGAATATTGCTAACGGATGCATTAAATCCATCCCAAAAATCCCGTAATACGTCTTTCCAAGAAAGTTTGCCATCAGATATAAGATCCAGCTTTTCTTCAAGATCTGCTGTGAAACCATATTCTACATAGCGATTAAAGAAATTTTCAAGAAAGGCTGTAACAATACGTCCCTTAGCATCGGGAATAAGCTTTCGTTTATCAATGACAATATATCCACGGTCACACAATGTCGCCAATGTGGATGCATAAGTTGAAGGACGACCAATTCCTAACTCTTCAAGCTTTTTAATTAATGAAGCTTCAGAATAGCGTGACGGGGGCTCTGTAGTATGTTGTACAGATTCAACTTTCTCTTTTGTAAGTGATTCACCAATGTTTATTTGTGGTAAACGTGTTGATTCATTTTCTTCATTATTTTCTTCGTCTCGTTGATCCGTGTAGACGGAAATAAAGCCATCAAAGCGAATAACAGATCCTGTTGCTCGTAGATTTGCATGGTTTTCTCCTTGTTGTGCTTCAATTTCAACAGTTGTACGTTCAATTTCAGCAGAGCGCATTTGGCTGGCAATAGCACGCTTCCATATTAGCTCATAGAGCTTTGCTTGATCGCTATCGAGAAAATTACGGACTTGACTAGGATTGCGTTGAAAATCTGTTGGACGGATCGCTTCGTGTGCTTCCTGTGCATTTTTTGCCTTTGTTGAATAAAAACGTGGCTTTTCAGGAATATAGTCTTTTCCGAAAGTTTCATGAATAACTTTTCTTGCTGAATCAATAGCCTCAGGTGCTATTTGCACACCATCGGTACGCATATAAGTAATAAGCCCTGCCGTTTCACCGTTAATTTCAATGCCTTCATAAAGCTTTTGGGCAATTTGCATAGTGCGAGAAGCTGAAAATCCTAATTTTGAAGAAGCTGCTTGTTGTAGTGTGGAGGTTGTAAATGGAGGAAAAGGATTTCTCTTTGTAGGTTTTGCTTCAACACTGAGTGTATGGTATTGGGCTTGCTCCAACATAAAGCGAATTTGGTCTGCTTGTTCTTGAGATTGAATATCAAGCTTGCCTATTTTTCTTTGATTAAACATTGTCAATCTTGCTTGGAAACTATCATTTCGGATGGTTTTTAACTGTGTTGTAATGGACCAATAATCTTCTTTGATAAAATGTTCTATTTCTGATTCACGATCACAAATAATACGCAAAGCAACCGATTGAACGCGTCCTGCTGAACGCGCACCAGGAAGTTTACGCCATAAAACAGGTGAAAGTGTAAAACCAACGAGATAATCAAGAGCACGACGCGCAAGATAAGCATCTACAAGCGATGTATCAATATCACGTGGATTGTTCATAGCATCAAGCACAGACTTTTTGGTGATGGCATTGAAGACAACTCTTTTAATAGGTTTATCTTTTAAAACTTTTTTTTGACGGAGAACATCCAGAATATGCCATGAAATAGCTTCCCCTTCACGATCAGGGTCTGTTGCTAATATAAGGCTATCGGCTTCTTTAACGGCTTTTGCTATTTCATTTAAACGTTTAGCGGCAGCAGAATCTATATCCCATTTCATAGAAAAATCTTGATCCGGTAAAACAGAACCATCTTTTGCAGGCAAATCACGAACATGTCCAAATGATGCGACAACTTTGTATTGAGACCCAAGATATTTATTAATTGTTTTTGCTTTTGCTGGAGATTCAACGATAACGATATTCATAATTTTACCCAAATATTGAAATAAAAATTTTTTTATAAACGCCTTTCACGCGAATAGCTAATGCCAATTACTTAAGAGCACATAAAAAAATATTAGCCATATAAAAAACATGAATATTGTACAACTTATGATTGTCATTATTAGAGTACACCCTATATAGAATTACACGATTTATTTTCCACTGTTATTACAAAAACATACGGCGAAATACTAAAATAACGTCTATTGAGAGGTAGGAGGGGAAATGCTCAAGGATAGAGGATTATGTTTATAAATCATTTAAAAGTTATCCAATATATTACAGACATGTCAAAGCAAATGAATCAGATGGCGCGTCAGGCGCACAGTCCGCTTTTAGCATTGCTTTTGGATATGGTTGCCAAAGAAGGGCAAAGCATTATTAATAGTGCTGAGGCTCTTGGGGAAGATCAAGATTCGACAATGACACACAACCACCAGAGTGTCGAATAAGCTTTCCAGCAAGGTCGAGTTCTACCAACAAGAGGTAGAGAGCTGGGAGTGAAACACCTGAGTGGATACTGAGTGTGTCTAAATCGATTGGCGTTGTTGAAAGAGCGGAGAGAACTGCTGCGCGTGCTGCATCATCATCTGCTAAAGAGAGGCTGTTGTTTTTTTTATCTGCTAAATTAAAATTCTCCTTTTCAAGTTGTAAAGAGGATGGTTCCTCAAAAAAATTGAGTTGGGAATTTGGAAGCGGTGAAATTAATGGCGTAAGTGTTTCTATGATGTCAGAAGGATGTGTGGTGAGTAGAGCTCCGTCTTTGATAAGATTGTTGGTACCAACAGATCTTGGATCAAGTGGAGAACCGGGAATGGCAAAAATTAACCGTCCCATTTCAGCTGCTTGACGTGCGGTAATTAAGGACCCTGAGCGCAGGGCTGCCTCTACAACCAAGAGACCAAGTGACAAAGCTGCAATAATACGGTTTCTTCTTGGAAAATCGATAGCACGCGGCTGCCAAGAAATGGGCATTTCGCTGATGATGGCTCCACCGTTGGCAATAATATCTTCATGCAACTTTTTATTTTCAGGAGGATAGATATGATCAATTCCTCCAGCCATGACTGCAACAGTTCCTGTTTTTAAACTTGCTTGATGCGCAACACTATCAATTCCACGAGCAAGCCCAGAAATTGTTACAAAGTCTGCTTCTCCGAGAAAACGCGCAAATTGAGCCGTAAGCTTTTTTCCCGCAGCTGAAGCATTTCGAGAACCTATAATTCCAATAGAAGTTTTTTGAAAAATTGCAACATTACCTTTGATAGCAATAAGCGGCGGAGGGGCTTCTGTAACCTTAAGAAAAGCTGGATAATCTGGTTCTCCTATACCGATAAACCGGACATCTAATCTTTCAGCTTCTTGCATTTCTTTTTCTGCATCTTCTAAGCTTGCTATTTTAATAGATACAGAACCACCACCTTTTCTACTAAGCTCTGACAGCGCTGCCAGAGCATTTTCTGCTGTTTTATAATGATCAATGAGATTGCGAAAACTAACAGCTCCAATATTTTCACTGCGCAATAACCGTAACCAGCTTAGACGTTGACGATCAGTAAGCAGGATTCCTTTATTTATCTCCGTTTTTCGTACCAATCTTATTTTCTTCCCCAATTAATAATCTACCGATATTTGCATAATGTTTTATGAAAACAAATATGCTCATCATAATCAGCATACAACAGAAATAAGAAGCGGAAAAATAAAAAACAAATACCGGTGTGATCGTAACAGCAATAAGCGCAGATAATGAAGAATAACGCATGAGAAGAAAAATCGCACTCCATACAATAATAAAAATAATTGCTGCAGGCCAATAGATTCCTAAGCACACCCCTAGATAGGTAGCAACACCTTTGCCGCCTTTAAATTTAAGCCATACGGGGAAAAGATGTCCTAAGAAAACAAAAAAGCCTGCTAGAGAAATAAGAATACTATTGTCTAGCGGATCACTAAAAAATTTTGTAACGAAAACAACGATAGTTCCTTTTAACATATCACAAAGAAGTGTTAGAGCAGCAAGCTTTTTATTTCCTGTTCGTAAAACATTTGTTGCTCCAATATTGCCGGAACCGATTGTTCTTATATCACCAAATTTGAACAATTTCGTAAAAAGAAGCCCAAATGGAATCGAGCCAATGAGATAAGATATGAGGAAAATAAACCATGGAGTGAACTGAAAAAATATTTCTGCTTCATTCATTAAGAATCTCATTAAGTTTGTTGATCAAGTTTAAAAACGTTTTTCCCTTTCACAAAAGTCTGGAGCACGCGTCCTTGAAAACGTGCATTCTCAAAAGGGGTATTTTTTGAATGTGAATAGAGCTTCTCTTTTGAAACAACCCATGGTTCTTCAAGATCAACCACAATAAGGTCTGCATGAGTACCTTTTTTGAGTGTTCCTGCATTGAGTCCAAAGAGCTTTGCAGGCGCCGTTGACAAAAGTTCCGTTATCCGTAGAAGAGATAAGCTCTCATCATGATAGAGGCGTAAAGCTGCGCTCAATAAGGTCTCCATACCAATAGCGCCAACTGCCGCGTCATTAAATGGTAAATGTTTTTTGTCAATACTCTGAGGATCATGAGAAGAAACAACAACATCTATAGTCCCATCCTTTATTGCTTCAATCATTGCTATACGGTCTTCTTCTGTACGCAATGGGGGCATTAAGCGAAAAGAGGTGCGATATTCACCAATGTCATTTTCATTGAAAGATAAATGATTAATAGATACACCCGCTGAAATTTTCTCACTGCGTTTTTTACCTAAACGAAGTGCATCAGCAGAGAGTGCTGTCGATATTTGAGCAGCATGATAGCGTGTTTGCGTTAATACTGCTAATCGCAGATCTCTTTCAAGTGGGATAACTTCTGCTTCGCGTGGGATGCCAGAAAGACCAAGCCAACTGGCAAGCAGTCCTTCATTCATCACACCTTGCCCTGTAAGATCTTTATCTTGCGTTTCATGCATCAATGGAACATCAAAATCGCGTGCATAACTCATTGCCCGTCGCATAACAGATGAATTTTGAAGTGTTTTTTTTCCTTCACTAAAAGCAACAGCCCCTGCATCCTTGAGCAAACCAAATTCAGTTATTTCTTGTCCATTGAAACCTTGTGTGATGGCAGCAACAGGATAAATATTGACCGATGACATTTCCTGTGCTGTATGCGTAATAAATTTAATCAGAGCAATATTATCAATGACTGGGTGCGTGTCTGGCATCATCAAAAAGGAAGTAATACCACCTGCTGCGGCCGCTTGACTTGCTGATGCAATTGTTTCACAATGTTCATTCCCTAATTCTCCAACAAAAACGCGCGCATCAACAAGTCCAGGGAGAATTGCTTTGTTTTGTGCGTTAATAACTTCTGCTTCTTCAGGAAATCCTTGATTCAGAGCTTCTTTTCCAGCGGCTATAATTCGTCCATTTTCAATAATAACTGTACCAATTTCATCGATTGCGCGCGAAGGATCAATAATACGAGCATTTTGAAAAACAACTGGTTTTATCATTTTTTTTCTCCACTGATCTTTGCGCGTGAATCTAATAGAGCCTCCATGACAGCCATACGCACTGCAATTCCCATTTCTACTTGTGTATGAATCATACTTTGTGGTCCATCTGCTATATCGGATGCAATCTCCACACCACGGTTTATTGGTCCAGGGTGCAGAATAATAGAATCATTTTTGGCATAGGCTAAATTTTCTTTATGTAAGCCAAAATAATGGAAATATTCACGCGTAGAAGGAATAAAAGATCCTGTCATCCGTTCATGCTGTAAGCGCAACATCATGATAACGTCAGCATTTTTAAGACCTTCTTTCATCGTGTTAAAAACCTCAACACTCATATGAGCGATTTCTGCGGGTAAGAGTGTTGAAGGAGCAACAGCACGAACACGAGCACCCAAAGCATTGAGACACAGGATATTGGAACGGGCAACACGTGAGTGTAAGATATCTCCGCAAATCGCAACAGTTAATCCTTCAATACGACCTTTTGTCCTTTTAATGGTTAGAGCATCTAATAAAGCTTGGGTTGGATGTTCATGAGCACCATCACCTGCATTAATAACACAACAATCAACTTTTTGTGCTAATAAAGCTGCCGCTCCTGCACTGTTATGGCGAAAAACCAGTATATCTGGCTTCATCGCATTGAGAGTTATAGCTGTATCAAGTAATGTTTCTCCTTTTTTTACAGATGAGTTGCCGATCGCAAGACTCATCACGTGTGCACCTAGCCTTTTACCCGCTAATTCAAAAGAAGATTGTGTTCGCGTAGAGGCTTCAAAAAAGAGATTAATTTGAGTCCGTCCATGCAAAGTAGATTTTATTTTATCAATTTTGTTAGAAAGGATAACATTTGCTTCTGCACGATCAAGCAATGTATTAAGATCTTGTACACTTAGATCTTTAATAGCTAAAAGATGTTGATGAGGGAAAAGTGGAAAAAAATTATCTTGCATCATAGCATTCTTCTTTATCTCTCTCTAAACAGGTTAAACAAGCATTTGTTTGAATATGATAAATGTTTCTTAACTCTAAAAAGACAAATAGTCTATGATATGAATGATTTGAATGTAGGAATATACCTATGAGTGCTGTATCTGCGCAAAATACTCGTCGAAAAAATACATTTCTTAGCGATACGCTTATGTTTCGTATTGCTTCTACTTTGCCTAAGTTTTTGTTAGCAAGTTTTGAAGAAATAGGGGATTTTGCCGCGAGTCGAGAAGCATGGAAACTTTCTTGCTTAGCGAATCATTATAAGCCTTTACTATGCTATAATGATGAATGGGGGCAACCAACAGAAAGATTAGAGATCCATTCTTCCTATCAAGCTCTTCAACAATATTCTAGACAAGCAGGTTTGGTTACCTCGCTTTGGGAAAATACGAGCTCAGAAAATGGAGTACGCTATCAAGCGCGTGCGATTCGTTTAGCTTTATCTGCTGGTTTAGAAACAGGACATTTGAATGAAGTTATCATAACGAGTGCAGCTATTGCTGTTTTAATTAGTGATATTGAGCTCTTCAAAAAATGGCAACATGTCCTTTTATCACGCCAATATGATTCCTCATCAAAGCCTATTCATCATAAAAAGGCTGCTTCTCTAACTTGTGCATTTGACGATATTGAAAAATACGCTTTCAATTTTCCAAGTGTTAAGAAAATTTCTTTCGATGAAAGTATGGAACGTGATCTATATCGTTTAAATGTTGTAAAAACCAACGTTATTAATCCTACCGCTGACGGATATCTTGTTAGTGCAGATTTAGATGGTCATTTAAGTTGTTTTTTTATTCCACGCATACAAGAAAATGGCGCATTAAATGGATCTATATCGATTCGTCATTTAATTCAGCGTTCTGGAGAACTTTTAACACCAGAGGGGGTTGTCGACTTCCAAGGCAGTTATGGCTGGCTTTTGGGAAATGCTGGAGAAGGGCTTAAAGTTATTAAAGATATCGAGACGATGATGCGTTTCGATCAATCTGTCATATCGGCAGGTGTTTTACGAGCGGCTCTTCAATTTGGTATGGATTTTTTCCGGAAAAAAATGCCCAATCAGCCTTTACCTCCACTGACAGAACGTATTTTTGCAGATATTGCATTAGATATAGCTGCCTCACAAGCATTGGTTTTGCGTTTAGCAAGAGCATTTGACAATGCAGCAAATGACCGTTCTGAAGCAGCTTTTGCCCGCATTATGACACCTATTATTGCTTATCATGTAAGTCAATTGGTTGTGCCTATTATTGGTGAAATTATTGCACAACTTGGTATTGAAAGTTTTATAGAGAATAATCCATTATCACAAATGTTGCATAATGGGCCTGCGCGAATTGTGAGAAATAGTTCTGCTAATCAATTGGTAAAGGATGCCATTCTTATTGGTGAAAAAGCACCGGGATTGTTTCAGAAATTGTTGGAAAAAATTGCTCTTGATATTGGACCAGCGGGACCCCGAGCAATTGAAATTATTAAATCAGCAGGTGATATGGCATCAGCAAATGAAGGTGCAGGAAGATTTTTTGTTGAACAAGTAGCTTATGCAGCAGCAGCAGCAGCATTACGTTCTACGGACATAGAACATGTTGCGAATGCCTATATGGAAAGCCGCCTTGGGGGACAATGGAGATCTTCTTACGGGATGCTCATTGCGCGATATAATGCAGGGCATTTGCTCAATGTCCTCTATCCTTCCATATGATGAAAGTTTTGAATTCTATTGAGAGCACCTTGCAATATAAAAGCGGCGGCTGCCGAATCAATACGGCTTACTCTTTTAGCGCGCGATACATTCATTTCTAAAAGAGACCGTTCTGCAGCAATTGTTGATAAACGTTCGTCCCAAAAAACAAATGGAATTTTTGTATAAGCTTTCATATTGCTCACAAAAGCTCTGGTTGCTTGAACACGAGAGCCACTGCTTCCATTCATGTTAAGAGGTAAACCAATGATAATAACACCTACATTTTCACGGTCAAAAATTTTAATAAGTGTGTAAGCATCTTCTGTAAATTTTTTTCGCTGTAATACAGGACGCGGATTTGAGACAATCAACCCCCTATCAGAAATCGCAATTCCGATCGTTTTTGTCCCTAAATCTAAGCCTGCTATCGTTTGTCTAGGCAAAAGATGTGTTATAACTTCATCTATATTAATAACAGTCATAAAGGTATAATACGTTTTTTAATGTTTCAGATCTATAGTTATATTCTTTATTCATGTTATCTAATATTCTTGCACTTACAAGTGCAGCCTTGTATAGCCAGAATAAAGATCAATAAATAAACAAAAAAGCAGAAAGGCGTAAAGAGTATGTCTATTGATCAAGAGACAGTCAAGCGGATAGCACATTTAGCAAGGATTGCTCTCCACGATGATGAGATAGAACCTGTGACAAAAAAATTCAATGCTATTTTAGGTTTTGTAGAGCAATTGAATGAAGTTGATGTCAGTGGAGTTGAGCCATTAACTTCTGTGATGCCGATGACTCTACGAATGCGTGAAGATAGTGTTACAGATGGCGATAAAGCAGCAGATATTGTAGCCAATGCCCCTGTTACAGAAGAAAATTTTTTTCTTGTCTCAAAAATTGTTGAGTAACTTTTTATATTTTTGAAATTTGAGAACCAATATGACTGATTTAACAACTCTCACAATTGCGCAAGCTCGTGATGCTTTAATAAAGAAAAATCTCAAAGCAACAGAATTAACGGAAGCTTATTTACAAGCAATAGAATCAGCTAATCCAATTTTGAATGCTTATGTAACAATAACGGCAGAACAGGCAATGAAAATGGCTGCTGAATCAGACAGTCGCTTAGCGAGAGGGCAGGAAGGGCTTTTGGAAGGAATTCCCTTGGGGATTAAAGATCTTTTTGCAACCTATGGTGTTCATACTCAAGCCTGTTCAAATATCCTTGATGGTTTTAAACCGCACTATGAATCAACTGTCACGGCTAATTTATGGCAAGATGGTGCTGTGATGTTAGGAAAACTTAATATGGATGAGTTTGCTATGGGCTCATCCAACGAAACATCATATTATGGTCCCGTTATTAGTCCATGGAGAAAAAAAGGCTCAAATGAAAAACTCGTACCCGGTGGTTCTTCGGGGGGATCCGCAGCCGCTGTTGCGGCACAAATTTGTGCTGGTGCAACTGCAACCGATACAGGTGGCTCAATACGTCAACCCGCAGCTTTTACTGGAACTGTAGGAATAAAGCCAACTTATGGACGTTGTTCGCGATGGGGCGTTGTTGCGTTTGCTTCATCTCTTGATCAAGCTGGACCTGTTGCTAGAGATGTTCGTGATTGTGCTATTTTACTAAGATCAATGGCCTCTTTTGATGAAAAAGATTCTACTTCCGTCAATTTACCAGTTCCTGATTATGAAAGTTATCTTGGTCAATCAATCAAAGGAATGAAAATCGGTATTCCAAAAGAATATCATGTAGATGGAATGTCTCCAGAAATTATTGAGCTTTGGCAAAAAGGAATAAATTGGTTAAAAGAAGCCGGTGCTGAGATTAAAGATATTTCTTTGCCCCATACAAAATATGCTCTACCTTCTTATTACATTATCGCTCCTGCAGAAGCCTCTTCTAATTTAGCGCGTTATGATGGTGTGCGTTTTGGTTTGCGCATGCCTGGAAAAGACATCATTGAGATGTATGAAAATACGCGTTCTGTTGGTTTTGGAGATGAAGTCAAACGGCGCATTCTAGTTGGAACTTATGTTCTTTCATCTGGGTATTATGATGCCTGTTATTTAAGAGCTCAAAAAGTAAGAACACTCGTAAAGCGTGATTTTGACCAATGTTTTGTTTCAGGCATTGATGCTATTTTGACACCAGCAACACCAACACCTGCTTTTGGTATTGCTGATGAAAAAATAAAAAATGATGCTGTCGCAATGTATCTTAATGATATTTTTACGGTACCAGTTAATATGGCTGGTTTACCAGGAATTTCTGTTCCTGCTGGTCTGTCATCAAATGGTTTACCGTTAGGACTGCAATTGATTGGTAAACCTTTTTCTGAGGAAGTTATTTTTCAGATAGCGCACATTATTGAACAAGCAGCAGGAGTATACTGTGCAGAAAAATGGTGGATATCATAGTTAAGCGCAAAAAAGCATTTCTCATTAAATAGAGAGATGCTTTTTTAAAAGGAGGAGGGGAGAACTTTATTTCCTTAATTTGTAGCCTTTATCCACCAAGATAGGCTTCTTTAACACGTGGATCAGAAAGCATAGCTTTACCTTCACCGTGAAATAAAATATGCCCTACCTCTAAAATATAAGCATAGTCAGCTATGGAAAGTGCAGCAAATGCATTTTGCTCAATAAGAAGAACAGTTTTTCCCATATCATTAACTTTTCGGATAATTGAAAAAATTTCCCGAACGAGAAGGGGCGCTAATCCCAACGACGGTTCATCTAATATGACCATATCAGGATTGCTCATGAGTGCGCGGCCTACAGCAACCATTTGTTGTTCCCCACCTGACATTGTTCCTCCCAACTGTTTTGATCTTTCACGTAGGCGCGGAAAAAGATCAAATATCCATTCAATATCACGAGAAATTCCCTGTTTATCATGACGGATATAAGCACCTAGATGGAGATTCTCTAAAACAGTGAGATGAGGCATAATACGACGCCCTTCAGGACTGAGAGCAATCCCTAAACGCAAAATCTCTTCTGGTGACTTTTTAATAATTGATTTGCCATTATAGGTAATTTCCCCATACACAGAGCGATTAAGTCCTGTAATAGAACGTACAATACTGCTTTTTCCTGCACCATTGGCGCCAATTAAAGTGACAATACTTCCTTTTTTTATGGACATAGAAAGATCTTGGACAGCTTTAATGGCACCATAATGAACGTGAAGATTTTTTATTTTAAGAATATCCATACACATCTCCGCCAAGATAAGCTTCAATAACTTTAGGGTTATTACGAATTTCATCTGGTGTACCATTGGCAATGCAACAGCCATGTTCCATGACTAAAATATGTTGGCAAAGTCCCATAACCACTTTCATATCATGCTCGATAAGAAGAATTGTAAGATCAAAGTCTTTTTGCACTTTTGTTATAAATTCTTTAAGATCTTCGCTTTCTTGTGGATTCATGCCAGCAACAGGTTCATCAAGAAGAAGCAATTTGGGCTTTGTGGCTAACGCACGCGCAATTTCTAGACGTCGCTGCACACCATAAGGTAAAGCTGTTGCCGATTGATTGGCAAGGTGATCAAGTTGTAGCCGTTCAAGAAGCTCCATGGAGTTTTTATAAATTTCTTTTTTTTCTTTCATTGCTTTTGAAAAAAATAGAGCTGAAGAAAACCAAGGATATTTTTGTCGAACATGCGCCCCCACCATAACATTTTGCAAAACCGTTAACCCTGAAAAAAGACGAATATTTTGAAATGTTCGGGCGATATGGCGTCTGCAGATAATATAAGGAGGTGCTCCAGAAATTTTTTGCTCATCAAAAAGAATGATACCGCTCGTAGGGGCATAAAATCCCGAAATCATATTGAAAACTGTTGTTTTTCCAGCACCATTGGGACCAATTAATCCAGTAATACTTCCTCGTTTAATTGCCATATTAATATTATTTACAGCAACTAATCCGCCAAAACGCATGACGATCTCGTTGAGTGAAAGGATGGTGTCGTTCATAGATTTCCCTCAGTATTAGAAAGTTTTTTGCGTATCAGAAAGCTATAAATTCCATTCCATGAGAATTCACGTTGTCCCATCAAGCCTTTTCTCCAAAACAAGATAATTACCAGCAATAAAAGAGAAAAAACAACCATACGAAGTCCTGGTGTTTCTGGAATATGTATAAAACCTAAGTCAAATGGACTTTCAATAATACGAAGCCATTCAAGCATCACTGTAATAACAATGCTACCAATAATACTCCCTGTAATTGAACCCAAACCACCAGCAACAACAATCATCAAAATATTAAAAGTGAGAAGAAAATTAAACATTTTGGGATCAATGGTTGAAATAAGAGCAGCCATTAATGCTCCACCTATACCTGCAAAAAACGCTCCAACAGTAAAAGAAAAACTACGGTAGAAAAAAGCGTTAATTCCCATAGTTTTCGCAGCTATTTCATCATCACGAATAGCACGTAATACATTACCAGTATTGCTTCGCAGTAAGAGAACAATAAAGAGAACTGTGAATGCTAGCCAACCATAGTTCCACCATAATGTTGCATTTTGAGGTATTCCTTTGATTCCTAAAGAGCCATTTGTGAGCGATGTTGCATTTGTAATGACAATGCGAATAATTTCTGCAAAACCCAATGTTGCAATTCCAAGATAATCACCACCAAGACGCAATATTGGCAAAGCAATCAATAAACCTACAACTGCGGCACACAAACCACTTACAACAACAGCAATAAAAAAAGGTAATTGCAGATGATACAATGGTTCAGCGATAGGCTCAAGAATCCACATCATCTCTTTTTGTTCAGGAGAAAGCAGTAAAATTGCGCAGACATAAGCACCAATAGCCATAAAGCCAGCATGTCCAAGAGAAAACATACCTGTAAAACCATAAATCAAATTAAGCGAAATTGCCAGTATCGCATTAATAGCAATCAGATTTATGATACGAAGCGTATAGTCATTAAAATGGCTATCAGCATAAAATAAAAAACCTATGAGAACTAAAACACTTATACACGATAAAATAGTTGTCACTGACTTTGCCATTAGATTTTCTCCTGACTTTTTTTACCCATTAATCCTGTGGGCAATATCAATAAAATCAGAATCAATAAAATGAAAGCGAAGGCATCTCGATATCCAGATAGCGCGGGGAAAAATGCGATAATCATAATTTCAATAAACCCTAATAACAATCCTCCCAACATTGCTCCTGGTATCGAACCAATCCCTCCGATAACAGCAGCGATAAATGCTTTGAGGCCAGGAAGAACACCCATATAAGGCTGAATTTGAGGATAGCGCAAAGACCACATAATGCCTGATATAGCGGCAAGTGCTGAGCCTATTCCAAATGTAAATGCAATGACTTTATTAACAGATACACCCATCAAACGCGTCGTTTCAATATCATGGGAGATTGCACGCATAGCAAGACCCGGTTTCGTTTTATGGATAATCCATAACAGTAATACAATAAGAATTAATGACACAACGGGAACAATCAGAGACATAGGAGCAATTCTAATGATACCATCTGCGTCTGATCCTAGATGCCATAAAAATGGTGTTACAAGAAAATCTGGTTGTTTTACACCTTTCGGAATACCACTAAAGAGTACAGTAGCAAGATTTTCAATAAAAAAAGAAACACCGATCGCACCGATCAATGCCGAGATACGTGGAGCATGGCGTAGAGGTTTATAGGCAAGTTGATCAACAGTAACACCCACTGCACTTGTAATAAAAATGGAAAAACAAAGCGCTAAAACCCAAATCGGAGTGAAATCCTGTGGAGAAATTTTAAAGTAATAAACAAACCCTAAAGCAAGAATTAAAAAAACAGCAATCCAATAAACTGGAGGACGCCTTTTAAACCCTAAAAAGACCGAATAATAAACAAGAGCAGCGAGGAACAAAAGAAGAAGGGCTGCCCAAGCAGGCATAAAGCCAATTGTGGAAAAGAAAACAAAATATGCTCCCAGCATAAAAATATCACCGTGAGCAAAATTAATGAGTCTCAGTATACCGTAGACCATAGTATAACCAATAGCGATAAGTCCATAAAGAGATCCCAATGCCAGTGCATTAAAAAAATACTGGATGAACATTTCAGTGCTCATCTCTCATCCTTCCACATTTATTAATTTACATAAGACAACAAGAAACCTTTAAGTTTTTGGTTGAGAAAAGATCCTCAACCAATTCTTGTATTTTCATTAGTAAAACTTCTTAATTAAAAAGCAGGTTTAACTTCTTCTAAATAAACACGTTTTCCATCCTGTATTTTAATGATACCAATAGGAATTTTAGGATTATGATTTTCATCCATGGACATATCACCAAAGGGGGTTGGAAAATCTTTTAATTTGCTAAGTGCGATAGTAATTTTTTCACGATCAGCGCTACCTGCATTTTCAATAGCCTTCATAAACATCATATAACTCGTGTACCCTAAAACAGAGTTGATATTTGGCTCTTTGTCAGGGTAAGCTTCTCTCCATTCTTTTGTGAATTCTTGCGCAGCTACTGACATATTTGGCATATCCTCACTATAGGGAAGTGTTGTATGTAAGAAACCTTCTGCCGCTTTTCCTGCAATCGTAATGGTTTCTGGATTATCCATAGCATCTCCACCCATAATTTGAAACTTCGCTCCTAATTCTCGTGCTTGTTTCATGATGATAGCACCTTCAGAAAAATAAGATGGAATGAATAAAATATCAGGTTTTTGTGCAATAATTTGCGTAAGAACAGCTGAAAAATCCTGATCTCCGGAATTATAGTTTAAATTTGAGATAACTTCACCACCTAATTTTTTGAAAGCACGTGTAAAATAACTTGCAAGACCAATAGCATAATCGTTTGAAATATCTTTGAGGATAGCAGCTTTTTTTGCGTGTAAAGTTTGGCTTACATAAGTTGCGATTCCTACTCCTTGATAGGAATCAATAAAGCAAGCGCGAAAGTAATATTTTTTACCCTGTGTAACAAGGGGACTCGTTGAGGACGTTGCAATGGTTGGAGTCTTTGCTTTTTCAGATATTTCACCACCTGCCAACGAAAGCGAAGAGCCATAGCTCCCAATGATTCCACTCACTTTTTCACTTGCTGTTAAACGCATAACAGCATTAGCTGCTTCTACTTTATCAGACTTATTATCAATAATAACAAGTTCCACTTTACGGCCTAAAATTTCTGGAACTTTTTTATGGGCTAATTCTATACCTCTAATTTCAAGCTGACCTCCAAATGCATTTTGACCACTTAATGGAAGATAAACACCAATTTTGATAGGTTCACTTGCATACACATTTGCTGTAAATGCCATGAATGCTGTGATTGTCGTAAGGATTTTTTTCAATTGCATGCGCATTTTCCTTAATTGAATTGTCGTTTTTGCACCTTATATTGAACTTCTTCATCATGCAAGTTACACATTAATGAAAATATCATTATGTAAAAAAACCTTTTATATGATCTCTTTTGTAGGGCATTCTTTGTAAGATATATAAAGCGTACAATCAAATAGTTTTATAAATATTCATGTTGATATTCTCTGATGTTAACATAGAAGATACGACAATATGGGGAAATCTTATCTTGGGACTTGCGTGTTGGTACAAGAGCAATGTTTACTTAAACTTAGAGAATCAATATCGTACAATTTATAAAAGCTACAGGATCACGTTATTATGACGAGTAAGGATGCATTAAAGGATTGTTCCCTATCTGAGGAGAGTATAGGTGCTTGTGGAGAGATTATTGAAATAAGTGGTGTCATTAAGTGGTTTGATGGTAGTAAGGGGTATGGATTTATTGTACCTGATTTACCTCATTTTCCCGATATATTATTGCATGTTACAGTAATGCGACGGGATGGTTTTCAAACAGCGATGGAAGGAGCTAAAGTTATTTGTGCTGTGGAAAAAACTGAACGAGGATTAAAGTGCGTTCAGGTGAAATCCATAGATTGTTCTTCAGCTGTTCACCCATCAGAAGTTCCAGCCCGTACCCATGTTGTTGTGACTCCAGAAAGTGGCCTAGAACGTGCAATTGTTAAATGGTTTAATCGTGATAAAGGTTTCGGTTTTCTTAGCCGTGGACAAGGAACAGAAGATATTTTTATTCATATGGAGACGTTGCGCCGTTTTGGTTTAGCAGAGCTTCGTTCGGGCCAAGTTGTTCTTGTGCGTTTTGGAAAAGGGGAAAAAGGTTTAATGACAGCAGAAATTTATCCAGATATAGGTATTCCTTTTTCTACGCATTAAATTATTGTGCATTGAATTTCACTAGTAAAATCAGTATGTTTTCTGTGTTTTTTAAAGGTGATTATTGCATAAAAAGCTAGAGAGGTAAATATATTTCAAGAAAATATGACTCTCGTGAATCGATAAACCAAATGGAAGAATTGCGCCTATTGTGTTGAGAAAAAATAGAGAAAAACAATGAAACAGCTCTCTTTTTTTTGATTTTTTAGCACTTTTTATTTTAGAAACAAAGTTTGAAATTTTTCTGTGGTGGAGACAAGAATGTTAAAGCCTTTTAAAAAAGAGCATATCATTTTATTGGCGATACTTTTTATGTTAAACGTGCATATTGTTTTAGCAAAGAATCCCATAGAGATTCCCGTTCATCCAATTCCTTTAGAAATACATACAAAGCAAGGTGCGATTTATTATAAGGTAGAGCTTGCTTTTACGCCATCTCAAGCAGCAGCTGGTTTAATGTATCGGACTGATTTTCCACGCGATCGTGCAATGCTCTTTAAGCAGCAAAAAGGTTATCTATCGGGAGATGAGCAGAAGTTTTTTATGTGGATGGCAAATACACCTTTACCTTTAGATATGATTTTTTTAAACTCTGAGGGAATTATTGTATCGATTATTGAAAATACTTCTCCATTTTCAACAAACACTATTTCCTCAGGAGTTCCTGCAGCTTTTGCACTTGAAATTAATGCTGGTGAAGTTTCTGAAAAACAGATACAAAAAGGGCAACGTGTTATTCATCCTGTACTTTGTGGAAAGTGCAATAAAAAATGACCGCTGAAGATATTCGTTTTTTTGAATATGATGGTTTGCGATTTGCTTATCGAGAAGAAGGGCAAGGCGCTCCTGTTTTGTTGATCCATGGTTTTGGATCTTCTGCACGGGTGAATTGGTATGCGACAGGTTGGTTTCGTATTCTCACGGAAGCAGGATATCGTGTTATTGCTCTTGATAATCGCGGTCACGGAGATTCAGTTAAAAGTTATGATCCTGCTTTTTATACACCTCAAGCTATGGCTGGTGATGCGATAAAGTTACTACAGCATTTAGAGTTATCTAAAGCCCATGTTATGGGATATTCTATGGGAGCTCGTATTAGTGCTTTTATGGCTCTTTTGCATCCAACATATGTGAACAGCGTTATTTTTGGTGGTTTAGGTATTGGTATGGTAACGGGAGCAGGAAATTGGGAGCCTGTGGCTGAAGCTCTTTTAGCGGAAGATATTTCTACCATTACCAATACGCGCGGTTTAATGTTCCGTAAATTTGCTGATCAAACGAAAAGCGATAGACGTGCTCTGGCTGCTTGTATTATCACATCAAAACAGGAGTTAACGGCATCTGAAATTTACAAAATCGAACAACCTGCACTTGTTGCCGTTGGTTCATTAGATGAAATTGGTGGCGCTGCAGAACCATTAGCAGCTTTGTTGCCTTGTGGTGAAGCTTTATCAATTCCTGGTCGTGATCATATGCTTGCTGTAGGCGATAAAGTTTATAAAAAAGGAGTTATCGATTTTCTTTCTCGTTATCCTATAAAATAAGCATTCTTCATAGGTTTTAGTATTTACAAAAATACCTAATATTCTTCTATATAAACTGAAAGCTTATTTAAAAATTTCCCATTGTGAAATGAATTTTTATAAAAATGGAGAGAAAAATGAACTCTTATTAACTTATTTTGTATATTTTTTAGAGATGTAATTCTTCTAAGGTTAGACAATATCTACTTTAAAAAGTCGTTAAAAAGAATTATTTTTTAATGATATAATAATGTTTTTTGCTAAAAACTGTAGCTTTAAATAAAAAAGTTTTGTTCTTTGAATTTTTTATAGAAGGAACAAAACTATAAATGGTTGATCAATTTTTCTCCCGAATAGGAATCTGTAAATGCAGATGCTAAAATTAGAAATAAAGTAAAATTATTAAAAATATACAATTTTCTGCCGTTTTTTAATTTATACGGGTATATTTAATAATGAGGATTCCTTTTGTAGAAGTTTTTTATGAATGTATAAAAAGCAGTGTAAATATATGTAATATTAAGTGAATATTCAGATTAAGCTTTTTTACTAACTTTATAGAATCATAGGTGTGTCTTATTTGCATGACACGCAATTGTTTTAATTGTCTCAAAAAATAGGAGAGTATAGTGAATGCTGATGAAATAAAAAAACTTAATAATTATTTAAAAAATATATTCCAAAACTCAGCATTGCACGTCAAAGCACGGCCTAAGAAAGATGATTCTTGTGAGGTTTATATGGGGGATGAGTTTTTAGGTATTATTTATCGAGATGAAGATGAAGATGAGCTGTCCTATAATTTTTCAATGGCTATATTAGATATTGATTTAGAAAATTGATTCGTTATTCATTGTTGAATGAAGCCTTTTTTCATCCTATAAGGTTTATATAAGCTTTAATGCTTTAAAGCTCGTGTGGTTATTTCGTGCGATAATAAGGTGATCGTGGATAGTAATGCCTAATGCATTTGCTGCGTCTTTTAATCTGTATGTCATTGTTATATCTGCGTCAGATGGTGTGGAATCGCCAGAAGGGTGATTGTGGACTAAAATCAATCCTGATGCGGATAACTCTAAAGCTCGAGAAATAACTTCACGAGGATAAACAGGAGTATGATCAATAGTTCCAGTTTGTTGCACCTCATCAGCAAGTAAGCCGTTTTTCTTATCAAGAAATAAAATACGAAATTGTTCACGGGTTTCGTGAGCCATAACAGCTTTACAATAAGCTAACACTTTATCCCATGATGAAAAAATATCGCGTTTAAATAATTGTGCACGAGCAAGACGTCCAGCAACATCTGAGATAATTTTTAAATCAATTGCAGTTGCGGGACCACATCCTTGAACTTCTTGAAGCCGGTGAATATCAGCTCCCAATACATCAGCTAATGAACCAAAACGTGCTATCAAATTTTTAGCTATGGGTTTTGTATTTGCGCGGGGGATTGTGCGAAAAAGCAATAATTCAAGATATTCATAATCTTCAATTGCATTTCCTTTTGACTTTAAATAGC
This sequence comes from Bartonella sp. AC158YNML, assembly GCF_042196725.1. Lineage (NCBI taxonomy): Bacteria > Pseudomonadati > Pseudomonadota > Alphaproteobacteria > Hyphomicrobiales > Bartonellaceae > Bartonella > Bartonella sp. AC158YNML. The sequence goes on along the minus strand of NZ_JBHIQU010000010.1, from coordinate 16,759 downwards.
GTTTCCGAAGACGTTCACGATGTCCTTGATAATGTTTATGAAGCTGTGTGTTTTTCTCAGGCTCTTTACTTTTTCTTTCAGATACTGGGATGAGTGGAAAACTTGATGTTAATGCAAAGTGATTACTTTGAATATCTTCCTTTTGATTTAATTTTTTAGCCATAACATCTCTACAGTGCATTAGGTATACGAATTGGGAATATAAAAAATATTTTTAGGAGATTGTGTAAATATTTCACACCCCTCATTTGTGACACCAATTGTATGTTCATATTGTGCTGTCAAAGAGCGGTCGCGGGTAACGGCAGTCCAACCATCAGATAAAATCTTAACTTGTGGCTTACCAAGGTTAATCATAGGCTCAATTGTAAACATCATACCTTGTTTTAATTCGACTCCTTCTCCAGGGTTTCCATAATGGAGGATATTGGGTGCATCATGAAAAAGCTGACCGATACCATGTCCGCAAAAATCTCTCACAATTGAGCACCGTTCAGATTCTGCATACTGTTGAATAGCAGCACCAATATCACCTGTGGTTGCTCCAGGCTTAACAACAGCAATTCCTTTCATAAGACTTTCATAGGTTATTTGTAAAAGGCGTTCTGCAGCACGTCTGATTTTTCCAACAGGATACATTCGACTTGAATCTCCATGCCAACCATCAAGGATAAAGGTTACATCAACATTCACAATATCGCCTTCTTGCAAGGGTCTTTTATTGGGAATACCATGACAAACAACGTGATTGATGGATGTACAGCATGAATGGCTGTATCCATGATAATTTAAATCAGCAGGAAGAGCTCCTCGCTTAGCACCAAAAATGAATACAAAATCATCTATTTCTTGCGTAGTAACACCTGGCTTAATAATATCCGTAAGCGCATCAAGGCATTCTGCAGCAATACGACCAACTTCACGCATTTTAGCAAAAGCATAATCATCAAAAATGCGGATTTTCCCATTAAATTTTAAAGGTATTTCATTATATTCAATATACTCAGTCATTGTTTCTTCTGTTTTCTATTTTCACTCTCTGAATCGGAAAAATGCCTTCTACACTTACATGACACTTTACAGCATAACATTCTACTCCTGATTTTAATGCTAAATCAAACTTACGTCCATAGAGTGGATCAAGATCATGACAAATTGTAAAAGCTGAGCAATCTTCTCGTTGAATAATATAAAGCATAGCTGCTCGTTTTCCTTGTTGTACAACCCCTATAAGTTCTTCAAGGTGACGTGCACCACGTTTTGTTTCTGTATCAGGAAATTCTGCTAATCCTTTTTGACGAATAAAATGAACATTTTTAACTTCTAGGTAACAATCAGGAAGAATGTCATCACGTAAAAGAAAGTCAATTCGTGATTGTATCCCATAGCGTTGTTCTTTTAAGATTGTTTTATACCCACTTAATTCTGGTAGTAATCCGTTTTGAATTGCTTCTAGTGCGAGTTTATTAGGTAAAGTGGTACTAATGCCAACCAAAGTATTATCGGCTTCAACAATTTCTAATTGATAGGCATATTTTCGCTTGCTGTTGTTATGATATGAAAGCCAAATATTGGAGTTGGAAGCTGTTAATCCAAGCATTGATCCTGTATTAGGGACCGACACGGTGAAAACATGTTGATCATCTTGTTTAACATCCGCAAGAAAACGTTTATAACGACGGATAAGCTTTGCAGGAAAAAGTTTGGGAATAAAATACATATTCCTTTTTTAGGATTTATGATTTCATAATTCAACTGAGATTATGACGGGTAGGAGTTGTCACCTACTAAACAAGATAAAATTAATGTAAAAAATGTTACGATATCTTATATAAATTGTATAAACTCCATAGTCTACTTTGAATGGCTTTTAAAATTTATTATTAACAAGCATTGGTGTACTTTGAAGAAGATTGCTTTTAAAAAAACAGCGAATGGAGCATAAGTAAGTGCAATTAGGGAGTATTGATGGCAGGAACGAATAAGAATCGTGAAAATTTAACAAATGGTCCCGTTATTATTTTAGTTGAACCGCAGCTTCCTGAAAATATTGGTATGGTCGCAAGGGCAATGGCAAATTTTGGGCTTTCTAAGCTTCGATTAGTCAATCCTCGAGAAATGTTTCCAAATGAAAAAGCTAGAGCTGCTGCAAGTAAAGCTGATCATGTCATTAACAACGCTGTGATTTTTGATACATTGCGTGATTCAATTGCAGATTTACACTATGTTTTTGCCACAACAGCGCGTGAAAGATGTGGATTTAAAACTGTAAAAAGTGCTGTCGAAGCAGCAAGCGTATTACGTCAGCGTGAAAGTATCGGACATAAGACAGGTATTGTCTTTGGAAGAGAGAGATGGGGACTAGAAAATGATGAAATCAGCCTTGTTGATGAAATCATCACTTTTCCAGTTAATCCTGCTTTTGCATCTCTCAATATTGCGCAAGCGGTTCTTTTAATGTCTTACGAATGGATGAAAACAGGTCTAGAGAATGTCAACGATACGGCATTTCGTGCCGCAGAGATGGAACCTGCAAATAAAACAATATTTCATGGTTTTTTATCTCAGTTAGAAGAGGCTTTGGATATTCGTGGATATTTTAGACCCCCAGAACGCAAAGAAGTGATGCTTGCAAATTTACGCTCTGTTTTTACGCGTGCTAACTTTAGTGAACCTGAGGTTCGTTTATTGCGGGGCGTTATATCTTCACTGGATTATTTTTCACCACAATATCCACGGGGAAGTGGAGCACCTAAAGAGCGCGACCGTAAAAAATTACAAACAAGTGTGAAAACTGATGGATGAACAGCCTGTTCTTTTTTTTGATAGTGGTATTGGTGGTTTAACTGTCTTAAGGGAAGTGCGTGTTCTTATCCCTGAAAGGCAATTTATTTATGTGGCTGATGATGCGGGATTCCCTTATGGCAATTGGGAAGAAAATGTTTTGAAAGACCATATTTTAAAGATTTTTACAAATCTTTTAACACGTTATAATCCCGCCTTATGTGTCATTGCTTGCAATACTGTTTCTACACTGATGATGGCAGATTTACGACAAAATTTTCCTCATGTTCCTTTTGTAGGAACGGTTCCTGCAATTAAATTAGCTGCTGAACAGACGAAATCTGGTTTTATTTCCGTATTAGCAACCCCTGGAACAGTTAAACGTGCTTATACAAATGAATTAATCAACTCTTTTGCTGGACAGTGTCATGTTCAGCTTGTGGGAAGTGAAAAGCTTGCTGGATTTGCTGAAAATTATTTACGGGGAAAATCTATCGATTCGAAAGAGATAAAGAAAGAAATCCTTCCATGTTTTGTGGAAAAAAATGGCAAATATACTGATATTATTGTTTTAGCCTGCACACATTATCCTTTTTTGATTAGCTTCTTTCGTGAACAAGCTTTATGGTCCGTTAAATGGATTGATCCAGCAAAGGCTATCGCTAAACATACCAGATCATTATTGCCATTGTCGGAAAAAATACAGCAGCAACCTGTAAAGAAATATCAAGATTTTGTGTTGCTAACATCAAAAAAGGTCACTTCTTCAACGGAGCGTTTATTAAAAGGATTTGGCTTAAAACTCATGAAAAGAGTTGACTTTGGGATACGAGATCAATAAAATTGTTCCAGCTTTTTCTTTCAAGAAAATGGCATTAATTGACGTGTCCCGTGGATAACTTTGCATATTGATATGTTAAGGTATTCTGTCAGTCTTTAGTATTTAAAGGCAGAGGAGGGCGCGTTTCCTTGGGGTCTTAAGATCTCGTGTTTTATTTTAAAGGAAATGCGATGAGTAAACGCGAAACAACAAAGTATAAAATTGACCGTCGTATGGGAGAAAATATTTGGGGTCGTCCAAAATCTCCCGTCAATCGTCGTGATTATGGTCCAGGTCAGCATGGACAGCGTCGTAAAGGAAAACTTTCTGACTATGGGGTGCAGTTGCGCGCTAAACAAAAGCTGAAAGGGTTTTATGGAGATATTTCAGAAAAGCAATTTCATAAAACTTATGAAGAAGCCGCTCGTCGACGGGGGGATACTGGTGAAAATCTTATCGGTCTGTTAGAGTCACGTTTGGATGCTGTCGTCTATCGCGCAAAATTTGTACCTACAATTTTTGCTTCTCGTCAATTTATCAACCACGGTCATGTTAACGTAAATGGGCGGCGTACAAATATTCAATCTTATCGTTGTAAGCCTGGTGATGTTATTGAGGTTCGGGAAAAATCAAAACAACTTGTTTTAGTTTTAGAAGCAGTACAATTGGCAGAACGTGATGTCCCTGATTATATTGAAGCTGATCATAAACAGATGAAAGCAACCTTTACACGTATTCCTGCTTTTGCAGATGTTCCTTATGCTGTGCAAATGGAACCTAATTTGGTTGTTGAATTTTATTCTCGATAATTTTTTATGAGGAAACATGTTTTCCTCTTTCTGTGATTATAACTTCAAAATAGTGTGTTTTTTATAATCTTTGAAGTTAACAAGTGTTTTTTGTGAATGGTTCTATATTAAGTTTATTGCTATGTTTTAGAGCGATAAACTTATATAGTTCCATTTCTTTTTTATGTATCTAATTTTATAAATTCAAAAAACATAAATGTAAGTTTACTTTATATTTGTTTCTGTCTTTGCAAAACGAGCTATTACTTGTGCAGGATATGGTATTATGAATGATGTTTCAGTTGAATATCAGGCAATAAAAGAAAACGAAGAGAGAGATGATCTTTTGGAAAGAGAAGCAGATGAATGTCATCCAATATTTCGGGTTGCTCCTTCCAGCGTAGAATTTAATAAATTGCGCAAACGGCTTTTGCGTCATATGCGGCAGGCTTTGGATGATTTTTCTATGCTCTCTACGGGAAAAAAATGGCTTGTCGCTTTATCGGGTGGAAAAGACTCTTATGGTTTATTAGCGCTTCTTTTAGACTTAAAATGGCGTGGTCTTTTACCCATTGAAATTCTTGCTTGTAATCTTGATCAAGGACAACCAGGATTCCCGAAACATATTCTTCCAGACTTTTTAAGTTCTTATAAAATTCCCTATCGTATTGAATATCAGGATACTTATTCCATTGTTACAGATAAATTGGCAAAGACGCAGACATATTGTTCCCTTTGTTCTCGTTTACGACGAGGAAATCTCTATCGCATTGCACGTGAGGAGGGCTGTTCTGCATTAGTTTTAGGTCATCATCGTGATGATGTTTTGGAAACGTTTTTCATGAATTTGTTTCATGGTGGTCGATTAGCCGCTATGCCTGGAAAACTTAAAAATGATGAAGGTGATCTTTTTGTATTACGTCCTCTTGTCTATGCTGCTGAAGAAGATATGGAAAAATTTTCTCAAGCAATGCAATTCCCAATTATTCCTTGTAATCTTTGCGGCAGTCAAGATGGGTTACAACGTAATGCAATGAAAGAAATGCTGAAAAACATTGAAAAACAAATGCCAGGACGTAAAGATACGATGATTCGCGCTTTAACAAATGTGCGCCCAAGTCATTTGCTTGATAAGAAATTCTTTGATTTTAAAACGTGTTAATAAAAATTAGATATTAAAAAAATAAGTTTAAAGAGTTTAAGATAAGAGACTTATTTATAATGATAATTTATTTTTTTCATTTAAATATCGTCAGATTGTTTTGTTTCAAATTCTCTTATATTGCATCCATAAAAAACATCCGTTTGCATATCACAAAGGAAATTCTTGTGTGCATAAAACACTCTTGAAAAAAGTTTCCTTTCACTAACCAATGACTGTCGTAATATGAAAAATGAAAAAATAGTACGGCTGTCGATTTGCTCTTTTGTTAATTAAAAATGGGAAACCTTGTGGATTTTATTCTTTTGCGCCGCCGTCACCGTCATTTAAAGCTCATTTATAAGGTATTAAATTAAGAGAATATATAACTGCTTGGTATTTTGGGAGTGTATAGCAAACATTCAGAGCAAAGATTGCTCGTAAATTTTCATGAAGTAAGCTATATAAGTGATCAAGTTCGATTGTGGGTAGCTGATCTTTTTATAAACCGATGCTAATAGAAATCTTCATCATTGAGGACAGGGAAGGAGTTAATTTTTTAAACTGCTATACCATAAAGGTCATAGGCATCCGATTGTTCGATTTTAACAGTGACAAATTCACCAACACGCAGTGGACGTCGTGATGATATATGGACAACACCATCTATTTCTGGAGCATCGTATTGACTACGTCCTTTGGCAACTTTTCCTTGACTTTCATCGATAAGCACTCGGAGTCTTTTTCCAATTTTTTTCTTTAAAAGATGTGTAGAAATTTGTTGTTGTTTTGCCATAAAACGATGCCAGCGGTTTTCTTTCACCTCTTCAGGAATATTTTTTAATCCCAAATCATTTGCGGCAGCTCCTTTTACTTCTTCATATTTAAAGCACCCAGCGCGTTCAATTTTTGCTTCTTCTAGCCATTCTAGAAGTATATTAAAATCTTCATTCGTTTCACCAGGAAAACCAACTATAAATGTTGATCGCAAAGTAAGATCTGGACATATTTTTCGCCATTTTTCAATTCTACGGTTTGTTTTTTCCATAAGTGCGGGACGCTTCATATGACGCAAAACAGTCGGTGATGCATGCTGAAAAGGTATATCCAGATAAGGAAGAATTTTTTTTGCAGCCATAAGTTCGATAACTTCATCAACATGGGGATAAGGATAAACGTAATGCATACGTACCCAAATACCCATATCGCCTAGTTCGCGACAAAGATCAAAGAATTTGGTTTTGATTGTACGATCTTTCCAAGAATTTTCGAGATATTTAAGATCAACACCATAAGCACTCGTATCTTGTGAAATAACCAAAAGTTCTTTTACACCCGCTTGCACGAGTTTTTCAGCTTCACGAAGAACATCGCTGATGGGACGTGAAGTGAGATCACCACGCAAAGTAGGTATGATACAAAAACTACACCGATTAGAGCATCCTTCAGAAATCTTTAAGTAGGCATAATGGCGAGGAGTTAAACGAATACCTTGGGGAGGAACTAAATCAAGAAAAGGATCATGAACAGGGGGAATTGCTGTATGAACAGCTTCTATAACGCTTTCATAAGCTTGCGGTTTTGTAATAGCCAATACATTAGGATATGTTTGGCGAATAGCATCAGGATCAGCACCAAGACACCCTGTTACAATAACTTTTCCATTTTTTTTAAGAGCTTCATCAATATTGGCTAATGATTCTCTCCTTGCCGAGTCAAGAAAACCACAGGTATTCACAATAACGACATCAGCTCCTTGATGTTGACGTGAAATCTCATACCCTTCAGAGCGAAGGCGTGTAATAATTCGCTCAGAATCTACGAGTGCTTTTGGGCATCCGAGAGAGACAAAACTAATACGAGGTGCGACCATAATAATCCTATAATGACTATGAACAATTGAATGACTCTTTTATTGGCTTAAAAAGAAAAAATGTTCTTTATTTTTATACATATGCAATACAATCTGTTACAAATTTATTTGATTTTTTTCTACAATATTTTACGTGATTTTATGCATGCATATGATTTTATCTTATTATACTGTAAAATACCATCGTTGAGAGCGATGATATAAAGCAAACTCCTTAAAACATTCAGTACTTTAGAGCGTGTAATGAATATTTCTAAGCTTACTTATCAAGCCTTGCGTAAGTGAAGCGCGTAAAAGGGAAGAGAAAAAAGAATTCATTCAACAAGAATCTGAATTATTCTCAGATCAGATTGGGGGAGGATGTCTTTTGAGGAGTGAGAAGAAAATCAATTTCTTGTGGCACAATATTAAAAATGTCCAACGGTTTTTTTTACTGTATTTTATTGGCGTATGTATAGCGTAATATAAAATGCGATTGTTATTTAATATTATTGTTATTTAATATTTACGAATAAGTCCAGTAAGCTTGCCTTGTATCTCTACACGCTCGGATTTGTATGTACGTACTTCATAGTGAGGATTCGCAGCTTCTAATGCAATAGAGGCTCCTTTGCGTCGATAACGTTTTAATGTTGCCTCTTTTTTATCAATAAACGCGACAATAATTTCACCTGATATTGCTGTATTTTGGCGTTTCACAATGATCGTATCTTTATCAAGGATACCAGCCTCCACCATAGAATTATCTTTAACTTCTAGTGCATAGTGCTCACCTGTATTAACCATATCGTGTGGAAGAGAAAGTGTGCTTGTTTGTTGCAGTATAGCAGAAGCAGGAACGCTCGCAGAAATGCGTCCCATAATGGGAATGGTGGTATTTTTTTTTTCTTCTACTTCAAAATTACTCAAGTTTTTGGATATTTTTCTTTTATTTTTTTCTATCATACTGGGAGAAATCTTACGTGCTAAAGAAAGGTTGAATGTTATTTTCTCAGGGAGTCGAATCACCTCCATTGCACGCGCACGATTGGGCAAACGACGTATAAAACCTCTTTGTTCTAAAGCTATAATAAGCTTATGAATACCAGACTTTGAAGAAAGTTCTAATGCATTTTTCATTTCTTCAAAAGAAGGAGAAACTCCTGTTTCTTTTATATGATTGTGAATAAACAAGAGTAACTCATATTGTTTACATGTCAGCATTCAATGTCCCAATCAAAATAATAAAAAGGAATAAAGTAAAAATACGTGTATACATAATAATTCTACATTTTTTTCGCTAAATCAAAATTATTTGCTTTATTTTTGATCTTATAAGTGAAGTTAATATGTTTATTTATATTTAATGTATTATAAATATAAAATTATTTATTTAATAACATTATTAAAATATTATTTATATATTATATAAATACATTAATATTACATCATATATAAAAATATTTTATAGCTCTGAAATAAACTGAATTATTCGACACTAAAGTTTATGATCAGTGGTATCTTTTTCTTTTAAAAATATATATACGTATCTTGTAATTTCTGATATAAAAAGTGAATTAGAAAATATTATTGTCAATAATAGAACTGATCACTCAAGGTGTATCGAGAATCATTTTGCATTATTATGTCTGCTTTATTTTATAGAATAAATTGGCTTTCATTATATAGCCATTGTGCATGAATAAAAGTCATCCCTCTAGAATGCTATTGTCGCTCATTGGTACATTTGTTTAAAAAAGTATCTCTCAATGTGCTTGCTTTCATCAAGACTTTGTGATGAATAATATAAAATCTATTGGATTGCCGCATTTTTATATCAAACGTGCTAACACTATCATATTATTTTGCTATCCTCTTAATGTTTCGATAATTTTTAGTTATTGAAAGAAGGCATAAGTATCATTTTCATTTCTTTTTTTATATAGTTTTATTCCCTCACTTTTATTGGTCGAGCAAATGATTTTGATTGTTTCAATATAAAAGGATTTGAAATGATAAAATCTCCAAGGTATTCAGATCCCTTATTCAATACATAAAACGATCAATTATTATAGATCAATATTTTGTATTATAAAACTGTATTTATATTTGAAAATTGGAAAAGAAAATGTAACGATATAAAAATGATATACGATCTACAGCGAGAAGTACTTTTGCTTTACTCATTATGCTCAACACCTCATATGTATGAGGGAGAAGCTTGCGGATTTCTCATAATTTTAGCATTTTGAATCCCCCTTTATTGAGACTTCAAAAAGAAGATAAAGGGGAGCTATATAATGATGGGAAAAGAGAAAATTATTGATAACTAGAGAAAATAATAATATTTTTTTCAAAAGGTGTTGACCAAATGAAAAGTCAACCGTATGTTCCTTTCACTTTCCGCAAACTAGATAGCTTGTGTGGGAGCGCGTAGCTCAGCTGGTAGAGCAACTGACTTTTAATCAGTAGGTCCAGGGTTCGAATCCCTGCGCGCTCACCAAATTCAAATAAAATCAATAGTTATACAAAAGTTCAGAGATTTCGATTCCTTTAATTCTATTGAGTTCTTTTTGATTACTTTTGGACATTTTTGGAGTTCTTTGATTAATTCTACTGCTGATTATTTTTTATCGGCTGTCTTGGTACAAAGTGATGCCATGCTATCTTTTATCAACCCAAAAGTGCTTTAAGCTTGTGATCCGGCTATACCTGCGTTAGCGCAGCAGGCATAACCGTTAATTTTAGCAATAACACGGACTGATTTTTAAAGTTATCATGTTACATGATTCATAAAATAAATTGTTCAAATCACCATACTTATTCACAGTTTATATTATGGGATGATTTTTTCAATAAGATATTGATTTATTTATTTTTTACTTTTTTTACATCTACAATAGTACATTTATTTCTTATGAAAATTACAAAAAGGTTAACAATGCGTTAATTTTTTGATAGAGAAAAAATTCAAAGATAGTATATGCGCGAGGAAAATCATTTAAAAATGTGAATTTTCCTATCACATATAGAAGGCGTGACATGGTTTTACAGTAGTACTTAAAAGGATAAGTGGACTGAACAGATGCTTTTAAATAGCAAAAAAAAATTTACTTCTATCATTAAACCGACACTTCAATTATTCTCTATGATGGTCATTTCTCAGTTATTGGCGTCTTGTTGTGCAGGCCAAACTGCATTCCTTTCGATAAGGGATTCTTATCATAATAAACCTGTTGACGTAAATACTTCTGTTCTGCCTAAACAAGTATCAAATAAGAAAAATCAATCGGAAGAAAAAAAACGTGAGCGTGCCATTGTTGGTAAGCCTTACCAAATAAAAGGAAAGTGGTATTATCCTCAAAATGATCCAACTTATAAACGTGTTGGTGAGGCATCATGGTATGGTTCAGACTTTCATGGACGATTAACAGCTAATGGTGAAATTTATGACATGAATCTTTTGACTGCCGCTCATCCTACAATGCCTTTACCTAGCTATGCTCGTGTTACTAATTTGAGAAATGGATCTTCAATCGTTGTTAGAGTGAATGATCGCGGACCTTTTATGAAAGACAGAATCATTGATTTATCAAGGCAAGCTGCGACAATACTTGGTTATGTCGATAAGGGAGTAGCAGATGTTAAGGTGGAATATATCGCTGAAGCACCCATTGGCTATTATGATGGTGCATATTTAATGGCCTCTTATACTCCAGGAAACGCCGTGTCATATTCATTAGCGTCGGAGAATGTTTCGAAAAAAAGAGAAACTGTTTTGTTAAAAGAGCAGCGCAATATAGGGAACAAAAAAGAATTAGCTAAAGCAGCTGCTGTTGAACAGGAACAACGTAATAAAACTGTTGCAGTTAAATTGCCGGAAATTGGTCCTATCATGGTTGATAAGCCGATGCCATTCGATCAAGTTGCTTCTATAAATAAGCTAAACAAAAAAACAAAGGTCAATTGGCTACAACTGTTTTAAGAAAAAATGCGTTGATTTTTTATCAATATAATTTTCTAGTAAAAAAGATAAGAACTTACGGATTTAGTGTAGGGGTTTCATCTTAAGGCGCGTTGTCCTTTTCAAAAAGCGTGGTTGGGTGCTATTATTATAAATTCAGTACGGGCCTTTCCACTCCATTGCTAGGATTTTCGTCGTTTTATGATATTGCTTGCTTAATAAAGCGTGTACTTTTCTTGCTGTAATAGCTTTTGCTAGATGAAGGTAGATTATTGTGTCAGTCTGTTTGTGTAATCTCTAAAACAACTGTACAATCGATTTGAGAAGAATAAAAAGCTTAACAAGTAAAAAAATATTTTCTTTTGATTCGACCTTGCATCTTTCTAAAAGGCAGATTTGATATAATATCAAAAAACACAATAAAGTCAATATGTTGTTTGCAATTATTTTATATGAATCCACTCAAGAATCCATCTTTTTATGCGTGTCTAAATTGATCATTTTTTATATAAGATTGGCATGTATGAATAGACCATAAAAAGCAAATCATGATGTAAATATTATAACGCATGTAAACATTCAAATGAAATGAAAAGCAGATATCATTTATAACAGTTCATAAATCTTATGATACGTTTTTATCACAGCACAAATCACATTGTTTTAAAATTTAGTCGTTTGAAATTATCGATAACATAAACCGCATATGTTTAAAGATCACATCTTGTTTTAAAGATTGGATTGTTAATCGCATGATAAAAACACAAGATTTGCAGTCCTCAAAATTGGGGAGCGCAAAATCTAAAGTTGTTATAGTATCCTATAAGAAGGTAATCATTTAAAACTTTTATAAGCTTATAGATTTAATTTATAAAGATTGCACAAAGGATTTAAAGACAAGATTGATTTTATAACCACGGTATTTTTTTACCGAGGTAGAAAATAAACAGATAATGAAATTCAAAACGTCATATCTTATAAATCAAAAGCCTTTTAATGAATAGATTGCAGGCTAGTCTTTAAGAATGGAACTATTCGCTTCCACAAAAAAATGGAGGCAAATAATGCCATGGCAGTAGAATAACTATCTACTTTAGATTTGGTACTAAAAACGTTTTAAAAGTTATAGTTTAAAAATACGAAACCAAATGAGCTCTTTCCAAATTTGGGGGCAGCTATTAAGACAAAGATAAGCAAACAAACTTCAAAACCATTGTAACATCATAAGGTATGGGTTTTTACTCAATTTTGAGTCAAAAGCTGTAATATTTAAGAATGCTCTATTCTAAGATAATGCCTCCAAAAATGGACCGGCTAATATTTAAAGAAATTAGGTTTTAATGAAAAGTACAAATACGCTTATGAGAACCTCTTTAAGTGCACGTTTAAACGTTTGAAACATAAAATGAGATCTTTATAAGAAACGTTAAAACTCTTTTTTATTACAGTTATAACTTAGTTATCATTTGCTCTTAAGAACGTTTCATTTATGAGAAAACTAAGATTTAGCTTTCACAGCAGAAAAAATTTAAAAACCTTACATTTTATAAAAGCGTTTGTTTATTTATCTTATGAAAAGCTGCTTTTAAAAACCAATGCTTGCAAGCTAAAAAGAACGTTTTTTGCAGATATTTATTGAATATGCATTTGCTTTTGATTGAATTATTAAAGCTACCGAGCGTTTTGATACGTTTGAGAGCAACAAAAAGCGTTTATAGGTTTTCTCATTCAAATGAGTGAGTAAAAATCAAACGCATCATTTACATTCCTTTTGATAAGTTTTCATATCTCTCATAGAGCGCTTGCAATATGATACGTTTTGTATATATGCATTCATTACTCCATTGTGGATGATTATTTTTTATCATTATAATCGTTATTTGAAAGCCGCGTCATATCACTTGACACGGCTTTTTTTTATGAATGCTATCTTTTATGAGATGTTTATAGCAATGCATTTTATATGCGTTTATACACCATAAAGAAAGCACGCCCCCCACGCCGTTCTTTATTCTGTTTTATCAGTTATATTGACAACATTATCCCTTTCATACACCTCACAATTTTTTGGAACCAACCTTACTTTGCTTTTTTTATTGATTTTTGCATTGCCATAAACACGCCCCCAGATCGTTGCACAATATGAGATTTTAGCATTGCCATAAACAGAGCCATAAATCTCACAAGAGCCACTCACACAAGCATTTCCATAAACCTTGCCATAAATTTTAGCACGACCATTAATAACAGCATAATTATAAACTTTTGCATGGCTATAAATGCAAGCAGAGCCACAAACCTTGGCATGACCATAGACGCGTGCATAACTAAAAACCGTAGCATCATAAGAAACATGCGCATGATCATAAATATGAGCATCAGCAAGAATGCGGGCACTACCATTCACATGAGCATACCCATAAACATTGCCATAAACATGAGCATTGCCATAGACAAAAGCATGGTCATAAACTTTAGCATATTGAGAGATAAAAGCCTTTCCATAGACTTCAGCATTGCCATAAACTTGACCACAGACTTGAGAAAAATGGCGTATTTTTGCATTTTCATACACTCTTGCATGACCATAGACACAAGCATCATCATACACCCAGCAATTACCATCATGGGATAGGTTAACTTCCTTTTCAATAAAGCCGCCTAAAGACCCCGCCTGTACATCATCAAAATCTTTTAAAGCTTTAATGCGATAAAGGTTTATAATATTTCGAGTAAGAGCATGTTTGATTTTTTTGATTTCACTGGTTAATTCGTATTTTTTGCACATAGAGATACCCTCACAATTTAATGTGATAAACATTTGATAAAATTTGGAATGGGAAAATTTGAAAGAGGGGCGCCCCCGCCGCGCCCGCCGCTGCTTTATTAATTAGACCCAGACAATCTCTAATTCACCATAAGGAGAGAGACGTTCAGTATAGGTTTTTATTTTAGTAGACCCGCCGACATTTTCACGAATAACAGCAATGCCATGAATATTGGCATTTTCATAAACATGCACGTTATTTGCTATACGAGCATTTTCATAAACCCTAGCATTGTCATAAACCCGCGCATGACCATAGATATGACCACAAGTGACAGCATTGCCAAAAACTCTTGCATTTTCATAAACGTGACCATTTTTAAACACAAGAGCCTCATCATACACCCAGCAATTGCCATCATGAGAGAGGTTATCTTCCTTTTCAATAAAGCCCCCTAAAGTACCTGCTTTAACATCAGCAAAGTCTTTTAATGCTTTAATGCGATAAAGGGTATGATTATTAATTACACGCGTTTCATTTGTGAGTGCAAACTTCTTTTGCATGAGCACAATTCCTTTATAGAGATTTAAATTTTTAAATGAGATGTTTAAAGGAGGGCGCCCCCGCCGCGCCCGCGCGTGTCATTTACGCAGCATCACTTTCATATTCGCTGTCATTATCATCGTCATAATACCCTTCAAAATCAGCATAATACTCATGACGATAATAATCATCTTCGCTCCCAAACTCAGGATATGCATCATCACAGATATCTTCATTAGCTGTTAAAGAGGCATTGCTATGAATATATGAAGAACCAGAGATAAGAGCATCACAAATAACGGCATCATCAAAAACACGTGATTCATCACAAATGTAAGCAGAGCCACTTATTTTTGCATTGCCTCCGACATGAGCATCATCACAAATGACAGCATTATCGGAAATATGAGCATGATCAGTGACACGGGCGTTATCATAAATTTGTGCATTGCCTTCAATTACAACGGCGTTGCTAGCATGCGCATTACCAGACAGTTTTGCATTGTCCTTTAATGTCATACCTTCAAAAATAGCATTCCCATAAATTTGCGCATTACCATAGACATCAACAAAAAAGCTTTTTACTTTAGCATTTCCAAAGACGCGTGCATTTTGAAAGACCCGAGCTTTATTATACACCCAGCAATTACCTTCATGAGATAAGTTGCTTTCATTTTCAATATACCCCCCTAAATCGCCTTTTTTGACATCATCAAAATCTCTTAAGGCTCTAATTCGAGTTAAGAAATGACCATCGATATATTCACAATCATCAATAAATTCATATTTTTTTGCAGGCTCTTGTTTATTAACAGATGCAGTTTCATTTGCAATGTTAGAGAGAACGGGGGTGTTTTTTGAGATATTTGTCATATTTAAAACCTTATCATAAAATTGTTTTTCAATTGACAGCTTATAAAAGCATCGGGTGTTGAAAAACACGGTGATAAGTCCGTTGCTTACACTTTTCCCATAAGGGTATTGTATGATGTAAGCACACCCGACAAAATCATCATATATGCTAATCACAGCATAAAAGATAGCCAGTTTTTTAAAGACTTTGGAAAGGCTGTTTCGTAGCCTATCCGCTTATCACAAAGTGTTTTTCAATCACTTGATTATTTATATAACAAAATACGTATTTATTGTCAAACAATATTTTATCTTTTTTGATATTTTTTAAATACGTTGTGTATTGATAATATCTTATGCCTATTAATTGCTTCTTTTATATTTATGTGCTTTTAAAGCTATATTATGGGCTTTGTGAAACGACTGCGTATTTTCTGAATCTATACATTTATAATATTTAGAAACGCTCTCATAATGCATATTTTTAACTTTATAACCTATCAATTTTGTAACTAAATGAATTTAATTTTTTTGTGAATTTTGTTTATAAGGGGCTCTAATTTAAACAACCTTAATAAGCACCGCGCTCTTATAACCAATGCATTAATTTGCATTTTTGCTTTATTCAAATAAGGCTGTTATTTTTACGCATTCTCTATAGCTGTTATATGCTTTATAGCCATGGCATCATTTTTCATTTTCATGAGAGAAATGATAAATAAGATATATGATAATTGTAATTTAGAGACTGTTATGAAAACACTTATGAAAATATCTAAAGAGAGATTTATCATTATAAAGATTAGCAAAATCCCTTTTAATAGGCTTTTGTCAGTTGTGTCAGTTTTGTCAGTTCCTTTTAGACCCTATAATTATTTTTTTAATGAGAAAAAATAAAAATATTATATTTCAATAGGTTAATATCTTAAAAATACAATCTATATCGAAAATACAACCTTAAATACAATTAATAATATATATTTGTCAGTTATGTGTCAGTAAATTGAACTGACAAAAGTGATCATTTTAGTGTGTCATTAAAACGTGTCTTATGAAAAGCAACTGATTACGTTATCAAAATCCTTTTTATGAATTTTTATCAGTTCTTTTGAAGATATAAACTTATGATTTAGAGAATGATTACAACGTGCTTTATAAAAAGCATGTGAACCTTTAAAGCCTTTCAAAAGATAGCTTGTAACTCATAAGAGATGCTATCAAGATCATTAGGTTATGAGTTTTGAAGG